>NZ_MWWY01000024.1 GCF_002259755.1 Bifidobacterium hapali | reverse complement strand
ACGGCAGATCCATCATCAGCCACACCCGCACCAGCAGCTCGCGCGACTGCTCCGAATACCGTTTCGGCCGTGTCTTCCTGGCCGCCGGCAGCTCGCGCGGCTGCGTGCCGGCCTCGGTGAGCCTGCGCCTCGCGGTGCTTCTGCCGATCTTCAGCACGGAGCACATCTCGTCGAGGATGCGCCCCTTGTCCTTCTTCGATGCCTTCATGTACTCGTCCCTGAACCTCAGGGTGACCTGCCGCTTCGTCGCCATGCTGATCTTGCCTTCCATACGACAAGCCAAACAGGACCGGTACCGTTCGCGCTCATTTCCGATGAGGCACCACTAGCCATTACGCGCTCAAAAAACGTGAGTCACGTCGGTCACCACCTCACTTTCTTAAAAACTATATAATCGAGGTTCATGCTTTCACCCAGATACTGTTCAACAATGGCATCATGACATTGTTAATGAATCAACCATAGTAGGCAGTAGTTTCGTTACATTTATCATTAATGCATCTCGCATATCGCGCATGTTATGAGAACAGACAGGATTCGATGATTGATTTGCCGCGCAGTGTGCTAATCCATTCGCTAGGAATACCTTGCGTACCGTATACGATGCCAGCTAATCCACCTGCTACAGCCGCCGTAGTATCCGTATCAGCACCAAGATTTACCGCTTTAAGTACGCACTGTGCGTATGAATTCGTGGTCATCAAACACCATACCGCTGCCAGCAGCGTGTCTAGCACGTAACCTCCGGATCGAATCTTAGAAACCGGCAATGTCGCAACATCCTCTCGTACCACAGCTGACTTGCGCAAAGCCAGTTCTGCAGTATCACCGTTAATGAGACACCGTGCAAAAGCAACCAAACGGACACACGCGTCCGTACTAGTCGGATGCGCGTGCGTAATCGCACTCACCGCACGTATCTCTTCATCTGAAGCCGTAGTGAAAGCAAGCGGAATCGTACGCATGAGTGAACCGTTGCCATTGTCATACTCGCCATCGCAACCGTGTCCTTGAATAAGCGCCTCGACTGTAGTGTTACCGATATCAAACAGCCCATCAACCGTGTACGAACCATACCGATACCATGATTCAAACCGCTGCCGCATATCGCTGGTATCAATATGACCATCATTGACACGAACAGAATCGCATATCGCGAGCGCCATACTCGTGTCGTCGCTCCACGTACCAGCCGGTTGATCATGTGTGCCGTGCCCTGTCATGCCTGTGGCGTGGAAACTGCCACGCATCTTGAATTCGTACGGCACGCCCAGCGCATCGCCTATAGCTTGTCCGTATATGGCATCTTTCAATGTTGCGGTCATCGTTGTCCTTATCTCAGTTCGGTTTGTTGACACGAATATGTCTTTGTGTTGGACGGACTAACATTGTTCTCGTCCATGTTGCTCATTCTGGTTGATTTTTGTGAGAATCTCGCCGACTTTGGTCATGTCGACGTCACGTTCGCCGAACGCTTGACGCTCATAGGTGAGGTCCATGTTGTGATCATGCGCATAATCAATTACAGCTCGCGCCAGATTAGCGGTTTCGCCAGTTTTGTTCAGCGAGCGCCCGCGTAATATAACGCGCTGCAACAACGGACGGAGCGACTTGACCAGTCGGTAGTGGTCGGACTTCACTTTTACCATCCAACCGTCAGCAAAGTACAGGACAACGCCTTCACGGTCGGTTTGCCGCGCGTCTGCAATCGACCGCGCAATCTCCTGTGAACAGTGGCATATCGACACCACATCAGGTCTTGCAAAACCGCCGATCATAGCGAACTGAGACTCATGGTCATAGTCAATGGCGAACGCTTCTTGATTGCGAATCAGGTGCAACAGGCGCAATTCTGAACGTTCGTAGCCGACAATATGCCGATCTGACTCCCTATCCAACACCTCGAACGCAGCGGTAACATCCCACGCATGAAGTAGCTGCCACAGCTGCTCTCGAACGGCTAGGTCGGACGGAAATAGCCGTTCAATCAGCGACGAGTAATCAGTTTGTCCAGATTTCGACCAAAAACGGAACTGTCCTTGTTGCGAGGCGGCACCGATCAAGCCGAGAAAGCCGTTCTCCTTACGCTCCACTCGCACAGGAAACGCATCAGGATGCGCGTCACCGTAAGCAACCACCTTGTCGAATGTTGTCTGTTCGGTCTCGTCCACAGCGAAGAACTTTTCGAAACCACGTTGCACGACGCGACCATTCGAATCGACGAACAGTCCACGCGCGTTGATCGTACGCTCATTCCACCGCCCTTTACGAAACGCTTCCGGCGTGAAATTACAGGCGAATACGTCCGTCTCTCCACGCACCGGCACAACTCGCACATACGGGTCGGCACGCATGCGTTCGAGCAGATTGCCATTCGAGTCTCCGGGAGCGAGTGGTCGGAACATCACCGTATGGAACCGCTTCCATGACGTGCGAATATAGTCCTCAGGCACACGATCCGATTCGGCTCTACCAGCATTGCGCCGTAACAGTTCGTCCAACGGAACGTCAAAATCTTGTGTCTGCCACAATGCCCCGTGCTGCACCGCAAGACGTGCCAATTCGTTCGCATACATGGGATTAACATGTTGAGCGTCGGCTACCACATCCCAGCCGGCGTCGAGCGCGTCGGCAACCATATGTCGTCCCATCGCGACCACGAGATCCTCAAAATGATGCCCATACTTATGACGCAAACGGTCGCGATTTTCCGCAGACCCGGCAATCGCCAGACGAATCGCATCGAGCGACACCACACAATGCGGCCACGTATTGGACGGATCGCTCGCCCACTCACGAGCCCATGTCGACTTGCCAGAAGCCGGCAATCCGCGCAGAATAATCAGCTTTGCCATGAACACTCACCACCTTCTGCGTTCGGAATCCTGTTGTTCGATGCGGAATTCGTTTCCGCAGCTGGCTCTGGGAACGAAGGCATGTCCAGTTTCGGCACAGACGAACTAGCAGACGTATCACCTGCCCCTTGGCCGGCAGTGCGATGCTTCACTTCGCGGAACCATGCGGCAACCTGTGTTTGCGATACCGGCGTGAGATTCCACGCGTCCAGTCCGACGTTCAATGCTTCCGGACGTGCTCCTGCCGGCGAAAGCTGGTGCGTGTGACCGTACAGCAGTTTGTGCCCGTCGAACGGCAACGCCTGATCGTGGAAGCGCACCGCGTCGTCAGGCCAGCTGTACGCAAGATCCTCCCGATACGGGAAATGCGACAGGTTGACGATTTCGACGCGGTCAGATTCTGTTTCATTGAAACCGGTCAGCTCCACTGTACCGTTCGGTTCGATACTTTCAAACAGGTTGAGCGCCGGCTTGTCTGCCATCCACCAGTCGTCGTGGTTGCCGATAATCGCATGCAAGTGCTGGCATCGCAGCTGACGCAAGCAATCCTTCACATGGTTGATGGACGTGCGGTATCCGATATCACCGAGAATCCAGAGTTCGTCATCTTCGCCAACCTGCGTATTGATGTTGGCAATGACCGCGGCATCATGCGCATCCGTATCAGCCGCCTTGCGAAAGTTGAGCCGGGAATCGTCCAGCACAATCTGCTTAGCCCAGTCTTCGGCGGCCTTGCGTCCCTGTTCACGTAAAATATGCGTGTACTGAGCCCGATCTGGATCAAATGTAGTGAATCCGCGTAATACCGTGACGAGCGGATGGCCGAAATGCGTGTCCGTGGTGAAATACTTCATGATTACCTCTGTTTCATGGTGTTGATTGTGTTGTGTTGATTGTGTTACCGCATTGGGCTCAGACCATATCGTGATGTATCAGATACTATCAAACCAGCGATGAGCATCCTCTTTTACCCATTACAGCCGGCGATCGCTTGAATAGTCAACAGCTGCGCAGACGCCTGCGATCAACACGTATGACGTTTGCGACTTATCGTCGATTAAGTACGAAGTAGATTTAGCGGACGACTATTAGTACTGGTATTACTGGCTGCGTTTTAGCAGATCGACAGGCGAACAGTATGCGCTGCTGAATCTTGCTGAGCTGGTTTTCGATACGTTTGGACAGCGTCAACAGCACATTCTGCTGGCGCAGCATGCGACCACATCCAGTCGTAAATCCAAACTGACAACATCTTTATGAGTCTCCCAAATCGTTTCAGCCAAAGCCCAAGATAGATGTCATCGAAAACGAGCGGAGGAGCAATGGCTCTCCACTCAGGCAAGGTTTGTCCACTCATGAGTTCTCAAGCATTCGCAGCGCGTTCGGCCATGTTTTGCCGACATGATCGATTTCATCTGCCAATGTACCATCCATAACGTTATCGATCGTTCCATCGCATGACGAATTAATCAGGTCATTAGTGATCGCATTATTGGCATTCGGTACGTATACGCTCTTCCATTCAATATGCTTCGCTAATTGCACTCGCTCACCTAAACACTACTAGGAAACAGCTTCGTCTCAACCGCTTCACCCTGCTATATACTCATAGTCATGAAACTGCCAAAGTTGTCTACCATGTACTTGATCGTAACCGTAATTAACGCCCTATCCACTATCCTTGCTGTGATAGACCGAGATCCTGAGAACCGACATGATACGTATCGCATCGCAGCACGCGGACTTAACACATGCATGTGGGCTGTGCTTGCCGTTGCCTATTTCTACCACGAGAAGGAAGAACAAGAACACGAGAAAGACTACGACGGCAACGATGCTTGCAGCACTGAAACGGCGATCTCCAAGTAATCATCTGACCAAGCGATTACCACAGCCTCGGACAGGAATGAAGTAGCGCCCCTGCGGAGCGCGCCGAGAGTTGGTGAGCGCTTAAGTGAAAGCCCCGTGGAACCAGTACGATTCCATGGGGCTTTCACTTAAGCGCTCACAAACGAATCATTAGCGCTGTCAGCAGACTTTCCACATCCAATTGTGCGGATCGTCGATCTCGCCGAGCTGGATACCGAGCAGCTCGTTACGCAAAGCAACAGTCAGCTCGCCAGAACCGCCGTCAGCAACGGTCACATCGAACTTTTCGGACTTGAAACGTCCGATCGGCGTAATGATAGCCGCAGTGCCGCAAGCGAACACTTCGGTAACCTCACCGGACTTGATGTCCTCAAGCAGCTGGTCAAGCGCAATCATGGTCTCGACTACGTCGTGTCCCTTGTCCTGCAGCAGCTGGATCAGCGAGCGACGGGTCACGCCCGGCAGAATGTTGCCGGTCAGTGACGGGGTCTCGACATGACCGTCCTTGTGCACGATCATCATGTTCATGCCGCCAAGCTCCTCAAGGTAGGTCTTGGTAGCCGCATCAACGAAGCACACCTGCTGGCAACCGTTGGCAATACCCGTATACTCGCCGAGCAGAGAAGCCGCATAGTTACCACCGCACTTGGCGAAACCAGTACCACCAGGGCCAGTACGGAACCACTTGTCTTCAACCCAGATGCTTACCGGCTTAACACCGCCCGGGAAGTACGGACCAGACGGAGAAGCAATCACACAGTAGTCCACTTCTTGCGGAGCGCGCACGCCGAGGAACGGCTCGGAAGCGAACATGAACGGACGCATGTACAGCGTGTACTCACGACGAGATGGCACCCAGTTCGCATCACGCTTGACAAGAGCCGCGACAGAACCGAGGAAATCGTCAATCGGCAGTTCCGGTAGGTACAGACGCTTAGCCGAGTTCTGGAAACGCTCAGCATTCGCATCCGGACGGAATAGCCACGTGGAACCATCAGCGTGACGATAGGCTTTAAGGCCCTCAAAGCACTCTTGCGCGTAGTGCAGCACGGATGCACCCGGGTCCATCTTGAGCGGTGCGTACGGCTCAATACGACGATCGGACCAGCCTTCGCCCTTGGTCCACGTCATGTGAGCCATGTTATCGGAGAACACCTGTCCGAACGCCGGCTTGTCGATAAGCTCCTGACGCTTAGCATCGGACGCCGGATTATCGTTCGGCAGCACGGTGAACGCTTCGGTGAGCTTGTCCAGCGCCGCGGAATCGTGATGAGATTGTTCAGTCATTGCTAACTTCTTTTTATGACAGATGCCTGTTGCGACTGTCGTTATGCTGTGCGTGTCACAACCGGCATGTGCTGGTAAATACAAGCCGGCGCTTCTGGCACCGGTTCTGGTTGTTACTCTCTCACACACCCAGCGTGTCAGGTGTGCGACATTTCACATTATGAATACTCGATGTTGCTGATGCTAGGCCAACGTTCAGCCACTTGCACCGCATCGACTTCTATTGGCACATCAAACAAACAAAATCAGTACACTATAACGAAATAACAAAGTCCGCACGAGTGTATCTCGTACGGACTTGTATCATTCATCGTCCGCCAACTGCCGGCGGAATGAATCACTTAGCGTCGGCAGCCGGAGCAGCGGCGGCAGCATCAGCCGGAACGGCAGCAGCATCAGCTTCCGGAGCAGCGGTGGACTCGGTAGCATCTTCCGGCACCTCAACGGTGACGACAGACTCTTCGAGATCATCCATATCGAGTTCGACACCTTCCGGCAGAACAACGTCCTTGAGCAGCACCTTGGTGCCGTCGGTCATGCCGTCCACGTTGATCACGATCTTCTCCGGCAGGTTCGCCACATCGGCGCGAACCTTGAGCTCCTGCACGTCGACGAACGCGACAGCAACGCCCTTCGGGGTGCCTTCAACGAACACCGGCACTTCAACGTCGATCTTCTCGCCAGCCTTGACCTCGTAGAAGTCAATGTGCTCAACGATACGCTTGAGCGGGTTGCGCTGCACGTCCTTAACGACGGCCAACTTGGTCTGGTCGCCGAATGCGATGGAGAACAGTGCGTTGGTGTGACGCAAGGACAGGGTGGTTTCCTTCATCGGGAGCTTCACGAACACCGGGTCTGCGCCGCCTGCGTAGATGGTAGCCGGAATCTGCTTGGCAACGCGCATACGGCGTGCAGCGCCCTTACCGAACTCGTCGCGGACTTCGCCCTCGAGCTTAATAGTGGTAGCCATAATGGTCTCCTTGGTTAAGTGTTACTTGTCGTTCTGTCTGTTTGACGCCACGACGCGCCGCAGAACACACTCCAAGGAGTAAGTCATACGCCGAGTCGATTACGGAAAATATCGATCCTTACAAGGCTGTATTTTCCCTCGCCAAAGCAACAGCAACCTAGTATACACGCAGCGCAGACATGTCACGAATATACGTGGATAGAATGGTAGCAGAGTATGTTTTCCAAGCGAATCGAGGTTGCAATGAAGCAGGTTACACGTCGTCTACTGGTTGCCGCAGGAGCTGCCGTAGGCGCAACAGGATTATTATACGGTGCAGGCGAGTTTCTCTTCCGTTTTACGATTGATACTCAGTTTCCGTGGTCAATGATGAAACTCGTGAAAACAGGTAGAGTCAAGGGCGCTGATTTAGCTGGCGCACATCATGATGCAGATGAGGAGACTGAAGCTGCGCGATGGTTTGCTGAGTCGAAGCAGCCAGTGACGACGTTTAGTAACGATGGCTTGAAACTACATGGTTGGCTGCTTGATCCTGATTGTGTGAATCCAAAACCGCATCTTTACGCGATTTGTGTTCATGGATATACGGGCGTGCCGGACGAGATGGCAAAGTATGCGCATCGGTTTGCTCGTCTTGGGTTTACGGTGTTGGCACCTGCAATGCGCGGCCATGAGTTAAGTCAAGGCCGATATACTGGCATGGGCTGGTTGGAGCGTCGTGATCTGATGGCGTGGATTCGGCTGATTGTCGAAAGCGATCCTGATGCGCGGATTTTGCTTGATGGACTGTCTATGGGTGCGGCATGTGTGATGATGACGGTGGGTGAGCCGGATTTGCCGCGCAATGTGGTAGCGGCGATCGAGGACTGCGGATATTCATCTGTATGGGATCAGTTCTTGTATAACGCGAAGGGCATGTACCATCTGCCGAATAAGTTCTTAGCGATGCCGATAGTTGAAACCATGAGTATGGCATGTCGCCGCACTGCGGGGTATGGGTTTAAAGAAGCGTCGAGCGTTGCATCATTGAAACGTGCGACTATTCCTATGTTGTTCATTCATGGTGATGCGGATACGTTTGTCGATCCGTCGTTTTTGAGTCGTAATTATGAAGCATGTGCGAGTATTCATCGTGAGCGGTTACTCATACCGGGAGCGGGTCATGCGATGAGTGCCAGTACCGCGCCTGATTTGTATTGGCGCAAAGTAACTCGTTTTGTTCGTGACACGTTCGAGCTATAAATGCACCCCACGAAGGCGCATCTGTGCGTGGCGGTTTTCTCTCACTTAGACCACTGTCAGTGAGAGAAAACCGCCACGCACTAGGAGGAGCAACGTTAAGTCTCCCACAACGCAGATAACGCTCCGTCAGTTGATTAATGAGAACTCATTGCGTAATGCGCGCGTCGGCAAGGCGCACCGAGGGAAGCTGTACTAAGTACAGCGACCGAGGAGCAACAAGGTCACTACATTCACTGGAATTAATCAACTGACGAGTGCGGTATCAAGGCGCGGGAGACGAAGGCGTACAAAGGTACGTCGAGTCTCCCGCAACGCAGATAACGCTCCGTCAGTTGATTAATTCCTTGACGGCTGCGATGACGGATTGTAACCCCTTCTTCGCGTCACCGAATAGCATCTGCGTGTTGTCGGTGAAGTACAGCTCGTTTTCAATGCCAGCGTAGCCTTTGCCACGTCCTCGTTTCATGACGACGACGTGTTGGGCTTTGTCGACGTCGAGGATTGGCATGCCTGAGACGGGGGTGCCTGGGCGGCGTGCGGCGGGGTTGGTAACGTCGTTAGCGCCGACGACGAGGGCGACGTTGGCGGATGGAAACTGTGGGTTGATGTCGTCGAGATCGACGAGTTCTTCGTATGGCACGTTGGCTTCGGCGAGGAGGACATTCATGTGGCCTGGCATGCGTCCGGCGACGGGGTGGATAGCATATTCAACTTCAACACCGTGCGCTTTGAGTAGTTCGCCGAGATCGGCGAGTTCGCGTTGGGCTTGGGCTTGTGCGAGACCGAAACCGGGAACGAAGATGACTTTGTCTGCGTAGACAAGTTGCACGGCAACATCATCTGCTGTGGTTTCTTTCATGGTGCCTTCTGGCCCTTCTGCATCACCAGCAGCACCGGAACTACCGCCGAATCCGCCGGCGAGCACACTCATGAGTGGACGGTTCATGGCTTTGCTCATGGCGAGCGACAAGGTCACACCTGCTGCACCGACGAGTGCACCGGCGACGATGAGCGCAATATTGTTGATTGCTAGACCACTCATGGCAACTGCGGTTCCAGTGCAGGCATTGAGTACGGAGATGACAACGGGCATGTCGGCACCGCCGATGGGGATAACGAATACAAGTCCGTATCCGAGGGCGAATACCGTGGTCAAAATGCACCATAGAACCGCGTTGGACGGCTGAATGCACAGCATCACAAAGGCAATAATCGTCAGTGCAATGAGCGCAATATTCCATACGCCTTTAGCTGGCAAAGTCAGTTTGCGTAAGAATTTGACGCCCTGCAGTTTGCCGGCAGCTACCAGTGAGCCAGTGAACGTGACTGAGCCGATCATAATGCCGAGTCCAGCGGTGATGAGCACTACTAGTGTGGGCAGTCCGTCTGAGTTGAGGATATCGTTCAAAGCAACGAGCGCTGCCGCTCCACCACCTACGGTGTTGAAGATGGAGACAAGCTGTGGCATGTCAGTCATTTTGACTGTTTTCGCACTCCATACGCCTGCGATCGCACCGATAGCGATGCCAACAATAAGTAGCACTACAGCAATGCCATGTTGGAATCCGTTGGCGATTTCACCAGCGAAGAGCACGATGAATGCCATCACGCAAGCCATGATCATGCCTGCTGCGGAGATCATATTGCCTTGCCGTGCGGTTTTTGGTGAGTTCATGAGGTGCAAGCCGATCACGAACATAACGGCGGCCAACAGGTAGACAAACCATTCGATAACACCGAGTGGCGTGCTCAGTGTCTGTGCGAGCGTACCCATTTACTTGACCTCCTTGTCTTTGTCAGACTTGTCAGACTTGAACATTTCGAGCATGCGATCAGTAACCACGTAACCGCCAACGACGTTCATTGTGCCAAGTACTGCGGCTAGGAAGATAAACACCCAAGCGAGCACGCTCGTAGCATGTGCGGCTACGATAACGACACCGACGATAACGATGCCGTGGATGGAGTTTGCTCCTGACATAAGTGGTGTGTGCAGGGTGGCTGGCACTTTGCCGATGACTTCAACACCGATGAGCAGCGCGAGAACGAATAATGTGATCGCTACGACGATATCCATAATGATTGTTTCCTTTGCTCTAGTCACGCTTGTGTTGCCGTAACGGAACGTCCGGCGACGATGAGTGCATCATCGAGTTCGTCGCCTGTTTGGACGGTCAGCTTGCCGTCTCGAATGAAGTGGACGAGTACATCGGCGACATTGCGTGCAAGTAGATTAGCTGCTGTATTCGAGACTTCACTGGCTAAGTAAGGTGCACCGATGATGGTGACACCGCCGTCAGTGACCTGCTTACCAATTACAGATCCTTCGACATTACCGCCGAGATCGCTCGCTGCACAGTCGACAATTACTGCGCCACGCTTGAGCCCATCGACGCCAGCTTTGGTGAGAAGTACCGGGGGTTTGCGACCGGGCACTTTGGCGGTGGTGATAATAACGTCGAATCCTGCAGCTTTTTCGTCAACCGCAGCCTGCTGGGCAGCTTGCTCATCGGCGCTGAGAGCGCGTGCGTAACCACCTTCGCCTTGTCCTTGAGAAAAGTCGAGACCGAGATCAAGGAATTTTGCGCCAAGTGATTCAACTTCTCCACGTGAGGCTGGTCGCACATCATACGCGGTAACGACAGCACCAAGACGACGTGCCGTACCAATCGCTTGTAGACCTGCGATACCAGCTCCGAGAATGAGTACTTTAGCTGGTCGTATCGTGCCTGCAGCAGTGGTCATCATGGGAAAAAATGATCCGTACGCATCAGCTGCAAGAAGCGCCGCCTTGTATCCCATCACTGAATTCTGTGATGTCATCTCGTCCATTGACTGCGCGGAACTGAGCTGACGTGGTAGTTTTTCCATACCAACGCCGATCAAACCAGCGTGATCGAGCGCGTCAATATACGCAGTATCAGTGAACGAGCCAAGCATACCGATTACCCATGTTCTAGGCCGCAATCGTGCAAGTACGTCAGCAGATGGGCGATCTACGAATCCGAGCGCATCAGCGTTGTCGATTACCTCATCAGCGCTCAGTACACGCGCACCAACCTTCGTGTAATCATCGTCCGTATAGTGAGCAGCTAATCCTGCTCCTCGCTCGATTACACAAGACACGCCAGCTTTGCGTAATCGTGTGACGATATCTGGCGTCAAAGCAACACGAGACTCGTGTTCTGACGTTTCGTCGAGTACACCGAATGTCACGGTGGATTCCCGGGTTTCAGCCATGAGACCCCTTTCTTTTTAAGCGATCATTGCTTACACTGACCTAAGTGTAGCGAGTTGACAGAATTTGTGATGTTTTATCCCACGTTGTGGAGTGATGACTAGCAACTGATTGCTCGCGTCAATTATGCGTATATCACAAAAGCACTCGTTGAATCACATGTCAATAACACTCTCCTTACGCTACCGTAAGGTGACGTGTGCATGAAGAACGATTAAGATGTAAAGATTGATCGACCATTGAAGTGGTCCGCACAACGTCAAGGAGAGTTTTCGTGTCCGTCATCACCTCATTGAACAAACAAGCGGCCAGCCTCGTGCAGAAGGCTCTGCGTCTGGGGGGTGACTTCGTTCACCCGATCAGCGACGACACATCCGACGCGCCCGATTACATCTCTCCTGACGAGATTGTTGAGGGCAATCGCGCACTGCCGCACAGCGATGAATGGGGTCCGGGTTATCCGACCACTACGTTTATTGATCCTGCGAATGGATTACTTACTGCTGAAACTGCCGGCAATCCCCCGCTGGATGAGCATACGACGATTTACAGCGTGTATGAGGATCGTGCTCAGCGCATGGGTGATGAACCGCTCTACACGTTTAAGTCGAATGGCGAATGGGTTACTAAGAGCGCTAACGAATTCCTTGCTGAAGTTCGCCAAGTTGCTAAGGGTTTGATTCATTATGGTCTGAAGAAAGGTGATGCGGTTGCGTTCATGTGCCGCACATCGTATGAGTGGGATTTAGCTGATGCAGCGATTATGGCTTGCGGCGGCATACTCGCGTCGATTTACGATACCGATTCTGCTGAGCAAATTCGTAACATCGTCAACAATTCTGATGCGCGTCTGCTGATTGTGCAGGATACTGCAATGCGAGACAAGGCGGATGGTGCTATCGAAGACTGCCCGTCGCTGGAGCATATTATCTGCATTGAAACTGGTGGTCTTGATGAAATCGCAGCATACGGTAACTCAGTGAGCGATGATGAACTTGATGAGCGTATTAACTCGCTTCGTAAAACTGACTTGTGCTCGATTATTTACACATCCGGTTCTACATCCGCGCCGAAGGGCGTGGAGATGACTCATGAGAATTACTGTACCGATGCGTTCAATCTACGCGACTACATGCCTGATTTGTTGAAGCATGACAAGAACGGTTCTATTCTGCTGTTCCTACCGCAGGCGCATACGTTTGCGCGCGCGATTAACTATATTTGTGTGGCAAGTAGCTTGCGTATTTATATTGCTACCGGTATTAAGACGCTGATCGCAGATCTTCAAGTCGCAAAACCGACAGTAATGATTGTGGTTCCTCGCGTGTTGGAAAAGGTGTACAACGCGGCTTCTCAGAAGGCTGGTCATGGTGCGAAGGGTGTTGTGTTTGCGGCAGCAGTTACCGCAGCCCAGCAGTATATGAAAGAGGTTAGCGAATTCGGTAAGGCGAAGACACTCACTGCTATGCGCCGTGCCTCGTTCGACCCGATTGTTTATCAGTCGTTGCGAGAGGCGCTAGGTGGTCGTGCCAAGTGGATTGTTTCCGGTGGCGCGCCGCTTGACCCAGAACTCATGAACTTCTTCCGTGGCGCTAATATCCCGGTGTATGAGGGTTATGGTTTGACGGAGACCACTGCTCCTTGCGCGTTTAACCCGCTGGGTGTGCCATTCCATGAGGGTTCGGTCGGTGTGCCGTTCCCGAGTTTCAAAATTCGTATTGCAGACGATGGCGAGATTCAGGTTGGCGGACCGGTAGTCTTCCATCGCTATCACAAGAATGATGAGGCGACTGAGAACGCGTTCACTGCGGACGGTTGGCATGCGACCGGCGATCTGGGTCGCCTTGACGACGATGGATTCCTGTATATTACCGGACGTAAGAAGGACCTCATTATTACCGCTGGCGGTAAGAATGTGGCTCCGGGCCCGATTGAAGAAGTGATTCAGCGCTGCGAGTTTGTATCTCACGCGCTGGTGCTTGGCGATAAGCGACCGTTTATCTCAGCGTTGATCACGCTGGACGAAGAAACTTTGCGCCCGTGGCTTGAATCGAAGGGTCTTGACCGTAACATGTCGCTTGAGGATGCGGCAGGCAATGCGGCCGTACGTGCTGAAGTACAGAAGTGGGTTGATCAGGCTAATGAAGGTGTTTCTCGCGCTGAATCGGTGCGTAAGTTCATTATTCTGCCTGAAGATTTCACTCAGGAAAATGGTCTGATGACTGCTTCACTCAAGGTGATTCGTCCAAAGGTAATTAAGCGTTACGCAACCCTGCTCAACACGCAGATGTACATTAAGCGTAAGTAATGTGCGAAAGTAGCTATACATTGCTGCTTTCATTGTCGTAAAGCAATGAAAGCAGTTCCCCTTGTCAGCACGTTGCCTACAAACAGCGGAGCTGTTTGTAGGCAACGTGCTGACAAGGGGAACCAACAAACTGCCCGCCAAGCGCGTCCATAATTGCAGGGGAGCCAGCTATCACACTAGAATCCTAATTTTTCCAACTGCTTAACTGAGCCGTTAAACAGACGGTCCAGCGGACCGTCTGTAGGCGAAGTGAGCGGCCGCGACAGCGAGCCACGAAGCGAGCCTAAAGTTGGAGAAGCTAGAATCCTAGCTTCTCCAACTGCTTAGGATCGGACTGCCAGCTTTTAGCAACTTTCACATGCAGGTCAAGACGAGCCTTGCCGCCAACGATACGGTTCACTGGCGTGCGCAGCTTTTTCTTGACTCGCACTAAATGTTCCGCTCCCCTGCCAATAATGATCGGCTTTTGCGAATCACGCTCCACATATACCGATACCATCACCTGAATCTTGCCGTCGTAAGATTCTCCAGACTCGTTGTCCTGCGGATATTCAATCGAATCAACAACAACAGCTAGCGAATGCGGCAACTCATCATCCAACTCTTCAAGGAACGCGCCACGGACCAGTTCAGCAATCGTCTCTTCAGGACGTTCCTCGCTAATCTGATCTTCCGGATACATTTGCGGACCTTCAGGCGTGTGATCGATCAGTACATCACGTACTTCGTTGAGATTGTCATGTTCCAGCGCACTAACCGGCACAATGTCAGAGAAGTCAGCAAACTCATTAATCTCAATAAGTTTGTTGATGAGCTGTTCACGATTCAATTCGTCAATTTTTGTGACGATCGCAATCAGCGGCACTTTCCACTTGAACGTACCATCATCGCGCTTAACCGCAAAATCAGCACGCAACCTACTCAAGATACGCTTATCACCCGGGCCAATTTCCTGATCAGCTGGTAGCAAAAACGCCACAACATCTACTTCAGACAGTGACTCTTCGACGATATCGTTCAGTCTTTGTCCGAGCAATGTACGGGGACGATGAATGCCAGGCGTGTCAACGAGTACAAGTTGCGCATTATCAGTAGTTAAGATACCGCGAATGGCTTTACGCGTTGTCTCCGGACGAGATGACGCGATAGCGATCTGCTTGCCGATTAGTGCGTTAATAAGCGTTGACTTGCCGACATTAGGCCGACCGACAACAGCCACAAACCCCGAACGGTACGGCTGCTCACCCTGAACTGGTTCACTTACTGATGCTCCGTTATTCAGGTCTGTGTCGTTAACAGGCTGTTGTTCGGTGTCGCTCATATTACTCCTTGTCGTCATCGCGGCTTGTGTGTTCTTTACTGTCTGATTCACTGCCATGTTTTGCTGCGGCATCATCCGTTGAACCGCCATCTTCCCTGACGCCCTCGACGTGCGCCGGCTCGACAACGATCGTGGACACCTTTTTACGCCGTCCAGCAGAGTCCACAGCAGTCAGTCTCAAACCGCGTGTCACCGCCGACGCACCAACAATCGGCACGCGTCCGATCAGCTTGGTGAGCAGACCATACACGGTATCAACATCATCTTCATCGATATCGATCTCGAAAATTTCTTCTAAATCAGCGATAGGCGTACGAGCCGGCATACTCCACTTATTCTCACCGATTTTTTCCGGTTCGGCATGCTGCGTACGATCATGCTCATCTTCAAGTTCGCCAACAATCTGCTCGATCGTGTCTTCGATCGTCACCAAACCTGCAATACCACCATATTCATCCACGACAACTGCAACATGCTGACGAGTACGCTGCATTTCGTGGAACAAATCATCGACAGGCTTTGACTCAGGAACAAGCATCGGCTGGCGAATAATCGTATCGACCGTGCGGCTAATAGCGGATGGGTTAAATGCAGTC
The DNA here is from genome assembly GCF_002259755.1 of Bifidobacterium hapali. GTDB lineage: Bacteria > Actinomycetota > Actinomycetes > Actinomycetales > Bifidobacteriaceae > Bifidobacterium > Bifidobacterium hapali. Next base: position 70,750 of record NZ_MWWY01000024.1, on the reverse strand, counting down.
GCGCGCACAGCATCCTTAAGATATGCGATACCGATCAAATCATCCACATCGTCACCGATTACGGGAACACGTGAGAATCCAGATCGAGAACACAGCTTCAGCATGCTCGCAAGCGTCTGCGTACGCTCAATGCAAATCATATCGGTGCGCGGCACCATAATTTCGCGCGTAAGCGTCTCCGACAAGGTCAACACATTACGCAGCATCTCGGAAACTTCCGGATCAAAATCGTTCGCTTCAACGAGCCGATCAATAGTAGCGCGACCTTGTTCGAGCTGAATTTTCTCAAGCTCTTCATCATCCGACAAATCCGAATCCTTGTCGCGTTTCTTTGGATCGTGTTGTCCACCAATGCGGGCGAATGGTGTTAGCCATGTGACAACCGAAACCAGAGTGGCGCGTCCAAGCATGATATCAACTGGCTTAAGCACGCCCGCTGATCGTGGACGAACCAAAATAGACACCACGCCTACAATAACTGCGAACACAACGCCAGCCAGCAACTCAGCCCACATCGGTACGGAGAATAATGCAGCAATACACGTCACCAGTACGCCGTCGAGTACGTTGCACGTAATGCGGAAGAACGCACATGAGCCAGCAGTTGCATACCGGTCAGCAATTAAATGCTGTACTTTGTGAATACGACTGATTTTTTTCATCCGCAAAAACTGCGATGTTTCCGAATCAGTCTGTACTTCAAGGATGAGATTATTCAAGCTCGCTCTAGTCACACGAGATACCGCGCCTTCAGCTGCAGCTAACGTCAGAGAAAGCCACACGAGTAAAGCAGCTACGAGAATAAGGATTACGGTCAGCACTATCGCCGACGTGTCGGAAGGCATCTTCATTCCTTACAGGTTGATGAGTCGATATAGGTAGGTTAGTTGGTTCTTATGGATAGATAGTAACCCATTCGCATCACGACTGGCATATCAAACATCGGACTTACGGTTATGCCAGATTATGCCAGTCGCGTACGCAGGGCAGCGGGTTAGTGACCGAGTTGACGATTGGTTCCATGAATACGATCATATTCAGCGAGTACATCAACAGTGCCAGCAGGTAACACGACTGGATCTCCGATAGTACGTCGCACAGCAATGAACGTGAGCAGTAACTGACGTTGAAGGCCGAACATTTGCCGTTCCTGTTCAGGACCAACATGATCATAGCCAAGCAAGTGCAGAATACCGTGGATAGTGAGCAGTAACATTTCTTCAAGTGTGCTATGTCCGGCAGCTGCAGCTTGTTGAGCGGCAACCCACGGGCAAATCACGATGTCACCGAGCACACCTTCGATGACCGTTTTGCCGTCTCCAGGACGTAACTCGTCCATCGGAAAACTCATGACATCGGTTGGTCCTTCGAGGTTCATCCACCGTTCGTGCAACGAGGCAATTGGCTCAGGATCAACGAACATAATCGTGAGATCTGATTGCGTGCTGACGTGCATCTGATCCATCACCCATATGCCAAGATCGGAGAACACTTTGGGATCGATAGTCCAAGGAGTTTCGTTAGTCACGTCGACGCTCATCGTGTGGTCTCCTTTCCGGTATTGCGTTCGTCAGCTACATCAGCATACGAAACCGGTCGTAATCCACGCTGTTTCGCATCGCCATACTCACGACGAGCTTTGGTACTGTGGTCTCCGGCAATAGCCGAATGATGTTCGTAAGCAGCAACAATCTGACCGACAAGACGATGACGAACCACATCCGCTGCTTCAAGATGAGCGAACGCAATGTCATCAATACCGTCGAGGATGTGCTCGATAGTAGCGAGACCAGATCGTGGCACGGTGAGATCAACCTGCGTAATATCGCCAGTAATCACCATCGTGGTATTAAATCCAAGTCGTGTCAAGAACATCTTCATCTGCTGTTCAGTGGTATTCTGCGCTTCGTCAAGAATCACGAACGCATCGTTCAATGTACGGCCACGCATATATGCGAGCGGTGCGACTTCGATCGTACCGTCATCCATAAAACGACGTAACTGATCAGCACCAAGCATATCTGACAGAGCATCGTAGAGCGGGCGCAGATACGGATCGACTTTCTCATTCAACGTGCCCGGCAGAAAACCAAGGTTCTCCCCCGCTTCCACAGCTGGACGAGTCAGAATAATGCGCCGAATCTTACGCTCCTGAAAAGCCTGCACTGCTTTCGCCACAGCTAAGTATGTTTTACCGGTACCTGCGGGACCAATGGCAAAAGTGATGGTATGTGACGAAATCGCGTTGATATAAGCAATCTGACCAGCCGTTTTGGCTCGTACTGGCACACCAAGCGCATACGTAATCACACCGGGTACGCGAGGCTTGCGTTGTTCAGAGGTATCCACAGTATATCCATCCGTTTGCACAGACTCAGTGTGTGCGCTAAACGTCGCTCGCGAGGATCGCGGCATATGCACGTCGTGCCGCGTATCCTGTCTCGTGGCTCGCTCGTGTCGCACGCGGTTAGGAAGCACTTGCTGTTCGAGCATACGGCGAACCGTATCGGCATCCATCGGCGCAGTGTATGCAGCTCGGATGATCGTGTTCACGGTATCCTCAGCTTGAGCAGCCTGAGATTCAGTCTGCTTACCGTGTGACATGATTGCGATGCGATTGCCACGTACGATGATCGTCAGATCAGGGAATGCGCGTTCCACCTCGCGCAGCACCTCGTCAACCGGGCCAAGCACCGCGACTGGATCGAGTTCGGACGGGATAGTGATAGTTCGTGTCGTCGTTGCCACAGGCTACTCGTCCAGCGTCTCACCAGTGAGCACATGTGCATGCACGTGGAATACCGTCTGCCCAGCATCAAGTCCAGTGTTGAACACTAAGCGGTATGCACCGTGGAATTCCTTATCGGCGATCGACTGCGCAACCTCGACGATATGCGCAAGCTCAGCCGGATCAGCCCCAGCAAGCTCAGCCACATTCGTGTAATGCGTACGCGGCACGATCAGCACATGTACCTTAGCCTTCGGATTGATGTCCTTAAACGCATACGTAGTGTCATCCTCATACACTTTGGTACTTGGAATGTCGCCTGCGATGATCTTGCAGAACAGGCAGTCCGTAGACTCGCTCATATTGCTCCTTCATTCGATTGCTGTATCGTCTCTAATGCTATTGCGCAGGGTGGTCGTTTGTCGCATTGCAACACGTATGTGTACCACATATGGCAATAATCAGTTGATCACATACGGCCGAGCGCGCGTGACAGCAATGTCAGTGCCACTGGACCGGCAAGTGATGCACGCAGAATAGTGGTACCGAGCACACATACGTGAGCTCCAGCGTCACGAAATGCGGTTATTTCATCATCACTGATACCACCTTCTGGGCCGACCACCACATTGATCGTGCGCGAGCGGCCATCGTCAAAACACTGATCAGCAAGATTTCGCGCGAGCGTTTCAATACCATCCCACGTATCAGTCGCATCCTGATGCAGTACTACCACGAGATCGCCGTGTACGCAGGCACGACGGCAAATAGCTACCATTTGACGGCTGGTAATACAGTCAGACAGCTCAGGCATCCACGTACGTCGCGATTGTTCTGTAGCGGCAGCAAGCGTTTGATGCCATTTGCGATCAGTACGACCATCTTTCCACTTGGCAATCGAACGGTCAGCTTGCCAAGGAATAACCTGATCCACACCAATTTGCGTAGCAGCGTCGATGGCTTGCTCATCATGACCGGTTTTCGCCAGCGCCTGAATCAATGCGAGCTTCGCAACCGGCTGCGGTTCGCGACCAACTTCACGTACTTCAGCTACACCAGCAGTAGCATCAGCAATTACTGCACGAACGCGCAACCCTGCGCCGTCAGACAGATCAAGTTCGTCACCGTCAGATAATCGCATCGCTTGAATGGCATGTCGCTTTACTGAGGCTGGCAACGTGATTTTCCACCCTGTATTGAGTTCGTCGCTATTGACCGGCACGTCATCACGCTCAGGATCGAGAAGAAACAGAGGATTTGTCATGAACACTAGGCTACACAATCCCTGCAACGATTCATACATCGTTGCAAATACTTGCGACACGCCGAAGAGCATCCACGATTTGACGATCGGATTATCGATGGTAAAGTATCTACTCGTTGTCTGAACAACGCACTCGTCCGGGTGGCGGAATGGTAGACGCGCTAGCTTGAGGTGCTAGTGCCTATTTTATACAGGCGTGTGGGTTCAAGTCCCATCTCGGACACGAGCAAGACCCCGTGGAAACACGGGGTTTTCTTGTATTTACAGCATTATCAATACTCAGCATCACTGCATTACAGCGGAGGTTCAGCACATGCGCTTCATCACCATCGATTCCATCGACGACGAGCGTGTCGCAGCATACACGAATCTCACAGAAATCCAGTTACGCAATCGACTCGAACCAGAGAAAGGATTATTCATTGCCGAATCCCCCAAAGTAATCGATCGAGCGCTTGCTGCCGGACGCGAACCAATCTCATTGCTCGTCGAAGAGCCGTGGATCGAAGGCATGACTGACACCTTCGACTTCGTAGACGCACACTGGGGCAATGATATTCCCGTGTATGTTGCCTCCCCCGAACAGCTCAAACAGTTAACCGGTTACCGTCTGCATCGCGGCGCACTGTCAGCAATGCGACGCTGGCCGTTGCCTTCTGTCGCTGATGTTTGTGCTGGAGCACGACGTATTGCTGTGATGGAAAATATTGTTGATCACACGAATGTCGGCGCACTGATGCGCTCTGCCGCGGCCCTCGATGTCGACGCTGTGCTTGTTACGCCATCGTGCGGAGATCCGCTCTACCGACGTGCAGCTCGCGTGTCAATGGGCACGGTGTTTCAGATTCCGTGGACGCGTATTGACAGCGAGTCACGACACGCGTGGCCATTCGATGGACTCAAACAACTGCATGATCTCGGCTTTACTACAGTGGCGATGGCACTAACTGACGACTCAATCAGTCTCGACGAACTCGTTCGTCGGCTCAACACCAATTCTGACGCTCCAGACTATATTGAGCGGCTTGCATTGATCTTCGGGACTGAAGGTGACGGACTGAGCCGTCATACGATTGCCAACGCTGATCTGACCGTGAAGATTCCGATGAGTCACGGCGTCGACTCACTGAATGTTGCCGCATCAAGTGCCGTTGCTTTCTATTCGACTAGAATTCGCTAAAAAGTCATGCAAGACTTGCGACATGCCAGCGCGGCTACCTTGCGTGTCGCCGAATTTGTGCGAGTATTGACATGACACCCATACGAAGAAGCGTGGGTACAAGCAGTTCGGTGTCGCAAGACGCTGTGGATGACCAAAAGAGAGGAGCATCAGATGGCGAAGAACAAGCAGAAGATTCTGTCTATTGTCTTAGCGGGCGGTGAAGGAACTCGCCTGATGCCATTAACCCGTGATCGTGCGAAACCCGCAGTCCCCTTCGGAGGCGTGTTCCGTCTGATCGATTTCCCGCTGAGTAATCTGGTGAACTCTGACTACCGTCATATCATCGTGCTCACACAGTACAAGTCACATTCGCTGGACCGTCATATTTCCCAAATGTGGCGTTTCTCCTCACTGCTGGGCAATTATGTCTCCCCTGTACCGGCTCAGCAGCGTCTTGGCAAGCATTGGTATCTCGGCTCTGCTGACGCCATTTATCAGACGATCAATATTATCGAAGACGTGCAGCCTGACATCGTCGTGATTGTCGGTGCGGACCATGTGTATCGTATGGACTTCGGCCAAATGGTCGAACAGCATATTGCGTCAGGAGCTGAATTCACCGTTGCAGGTATTCGTCAGCCGCTTGCTCAGTCGAACCAGTTCGGCGTGATTAGCGTAGACCCTGACCACCCGAACCAGATTCGTGAGTTCCAAGAAAAACCAGCTACTACTGAAGGTTTGCCCGATGATCCGAACTCATTCCTCGCTTCAATGGGTAACTATGTAGCCAACACGGATGCCCTGTTCGATGCGCTTGCCAAGGATGAGAAAGCCGAAGACACTAAGCATGATATGGGCGGCGATATCGCTCCGTACTTCGCAGCACGCGGCGAGGCTGGCGTATACGATTTCAACTCGAATATTATTCCAGGCGCCACGCAGACTGACCACGCGTATTGGCGTGACGTGGGTACGCTTAAGCAGTTCTACGATGCGCATATGGACTTGATCGCCTATGTGCCAGAATTCAACCTGTACAACCAAGCTTGGCCGATTTACACTGATTCCGGCACGTTGCCTCCTGCAAAGTTCGTGCATGCTGGTCGCGATCGTCTCGGCCACGCCACCGATTCGATCGTCTCCCCCGGCGTGATTGTCTCAGGCGGCGAAGTACACCACTCTGTGCTTTCGCCAAATGTGCGCATTCATTCGTGGGCACAGGTGGTCGATTCCGTGCTCTTCGACGGCGTGATCATTAACCGTCGTGCACGCGTCTACAAGGCGATTCTCGATAAGAACGTCGTACTCACCGAAAACTCGACAGTTGGTATCGACACTGAACATGACCTCGAACGCGGCTTCACAGTGACTCCGGAAGGTATTACTGTCGTGCCGAAGGGTACTGTCGTCGACGACTAGCCATGCGATAGCACGGCATGAGTTGAGACTCATATGAGAAGCCCCCGACTTCAGGTCGGGGGCTTCTCATATTTCTCAATAGCGAGAAGTATACACTCAGTACTGCGGCATATTGTCGAAATTGAATCCGAGAGCTGCTAACTGATCACGACCTTCTGGCGTGATCTTGTCAGTGGTCCAACGCGGTTGCCACGTCCAATCAATACGGAATTCTTCAACTAATCCAGCTAAGGTACTCGCACACTCATCTTCAATGAGATCGGTTAACGGGCAAGCTGGCGTTGTCAAAGTCATCGTAATAATTGCACGGCCCAGCTCATCGATTTCAATACCGTATACAAGGCCCAAATCGATGACATCAATGCCCAATTCAGGATCAATAACCTGATGCAGAGCTTCCTTCACATCCTCAGCCGTGGCGCGACCGATATCATCAACAGCTTTGAGTGGAATATCATCTTCACTACTGTGTTCACCTTCATGACCACATTCATGCTTTGGATGACGACCACATGCACACATCTCGACAGACCCATCTGTATTATCCACCGTTTGAACCGGTGACGGATGTCCATTCGGGAAGCCGGCAGCCAGTTTTGGATTGGCCATCACGCGACGTGCGGCCTCCTCGTCGCCCAGTACCTCATTCACCGCGTCGAACACCGACGATTCGGGTTCGGGCACTAGATTGTCGCTCATATCACTCCAAACGTTGTATAGAACTCTTGTGCTCTTCAATATACTCCGGCTCCCCATATAACAGAGGAGCCGAAAATGATTATTTCGCAGCCAGCGCTTTAGCTACCGAGTCGCGCATGCCTTCCCAGCCGAGCAGTGCGCATTTGATACGCATCGGATACTTGGAGACACCTTGGAAAACAACCGCATCCTCAAGTTTCTCTTCCTTAGCGTCATCGTTAAGACCCGCTCCGCGAGACTCCATGAGCTCATGAAAATCACGGAACAGCTCCATCGCCTCATCTACGGTTTTCCCTGCGCACAGATCAACCATAACCGACAAGCTGGCTTGAGAAATAGAACAGCCGTGACCATCCCAGACAAGTCGTTCAATACGGTGCGGCTCAGCATCGGAAACCTCCGCATGAACAGTCGCTTCATCACCGCATGTCGGATTAAACTGATGAGATTCACCCGGCGTGCAGTACTCATGTGAAGCTCGTATCGTGGTGTTCCCCGCCTGAGCACCATGCTCAGACGATATATCAGGCGCGAACGACTCTTTGCCATGCGGATCACGCGCAGCTTCGAGAATAACCTCCTGATACATCTGTTCGAGGTCGTCGCCACTCATACCAAAATCACTCATACTTTAATACCCTAATATAGTAACGATTTCACGCTTTAAAGAACGGACGAACCTTTGCGACCGCATCAACCAATGCCTGCGCATCAGCAACCGTATTATAAACGCCACTCGATGCACGATTAGAAGCGTACAACCCGAAATGACGATGTACCGGCTGAGCACAATGGTGACCAACGCGAATAGCGATACCCTGAGCGTCGATAAACTGACCGACATCATGCGGGTGCACGCCAGCTACGTCAAAAGCGACAGTGCCGATACGATCCACGTTCTCACGAGGACCGAGAATGCGCACACCATCAATATCACCGAGCTTAAGCAGTTCGGCAGCAATCGTACGCTCATGAGCCTCGATATTTTCCATACCGATAGCCATCATCCAATCGGCAGCGACTCCTGCCGCCACGACCTGCGCAACCGGCTGAGTACCAGCCTCAAATCGTGCTGGAGGCTCCATATACTGCGCCGGCTGATCCATCCACGCAAGTTCAACCATTGAACCGCCAAAGTTCGCCGGTGGCAACGCTTCAAGAAGCTCACGCTTGCCATAAAGGAATCCAACACCAGTCGGTCCATACATCTTATGCGCACTCCATGCCGCAAAATCGACATCAAGCGCATGGAAATCAACCTTGAGATGCGGCACAGACTGGCATGCGTCGAGAATAAACACAGCCCCCACTTCATGTGCGCGACGCACAATCGGAGCGATATCAGTAATCGCACCCGTAGTGTTGCCCACATGCGTGATAGCGACAACTTTAGTCCGTTCAGTAATAACCTCGTCAGCCGTATCAGAGCGAATGCGACCATCTTCAGTCAGATCAAACCACTTCAGCGTCGCACCAGTACGATACGCAAGTTCTTGGAACGGCAGTAACACTGAATGGTGTTCCGCTTTGGAGACGACAATCTCATCACCGGGCTTCAACGCGAAACGCTTGGCAGCCTCTCCCCCACGTCCAAGGCTCGCATTACCAAACGCTGTAGCCAGCAGGTTCAGACCAGCAGTCGCACCACCAGTGACAACAACCTCTTCCTGACCTTCCTCAGCATTCGCACCGACCAAATGAGCAACTTTGGTGCGAGCTTCTTCAAACGCTACCGTCGAACGAGCAGCCAACTCATGAGCACCACGATGCACACCAGCGTTGATCGTGCGATAGAACTCAGCTTCCGCATCAATCACGCACTGCGGCTTTTGCGATGTCGCCGCCGAGTCAAGATACACCAGCGGATGCCCGTGAATCTCCTGATCTAAAATCGGGAATTCTTCCCGAATCGCTGCAAAATCAACCATTCATTCCCCCTTACGATGTCCATGCCTATGCTCAGTCACTGTAATTTCCAGCGGTGACCGCGGGGAATGGAGACATGTGTATCGTGACACGCTCCGGGCCGCTCGGCCAAGTCTTACGGTCACAATACACATATCTCCATTCCCCGCTCACTTATTACACAACCGTTGCGTATTACTGATATCTCAATCGTATTACGTAAGCTGTTAAGCTGTCTACGTTACAGAGCGTGTGGTCGAGAACAGAACATCCTGACCACACGCGGCAACCCTTGAGACTATAACTTACGAAGGTAAAGCCCAGCCTCAGGCTAGTGCGGACTCGGAGTCAGCACCTTCAGGCAGATATTCGTCGTAGCCGTGCTCTTCAAGGTAGTCAGCGAGCTCAGGACCACCGGTCTTGATGAAGTGACCATCCGCGAATACGTGCACAATATCCGGCTTAATGTACTTCAAGATGCGCGTGTAGTGCGTCACCATAAGGATACCGAAATTGTTGGCCTCCTTGGCGCGGTTCACGCCTTCGGACACGATGCGCAGAGCATCGACGTCAAGACCGGAGTCAGTTTCGTCGAGAATTGCGAACTTAGGCTTGAGCAGTTCGAGCTGCAGTACTTCGGCACGCTTCTTCTCACCGCCAGAGAAACCTTCATTGACAGAACGAGTAGCGAACTTCGGGTCCATACGCAGCCGCTTCATCGCTTCAGACAGTTCCTTGGTCCATGTGCGGATAGCCGGAGCTTTGCCATCGATCTCGGTCTTTGCAGTGCGTAAGAAGTTGGTCATCGATACGCCTGGCACTTCGACCGGATACTGCATGGCAAGGAACAGACCTTCCTTAGCACGCTCATCCGGAGTCTGCTTCAAAATATCAACACCATCGAGCAGCACTTCGCCGGAGTCAACTTCATACTTGGGATGGCCTGCGAGTGTGTAGGCGAGCGTAGACTTACCGGAACCATTCGGTCCCATAATGGCGTGCGTTTCACCCGAGTTGACAGTCAGGTTCACGCCTTTGAGGATCTGCTTACGGCCTTCCTTAGTTTCAACGGAGGCGTACAGGTCCTTGATTTCCAGAGTGGACATTAGATTCTCCTGTTTGCTAACGATAAACGATCTTTGTTTACTTATCTTCTAGAACTGCCTGCATAGCCGCATCCTCGCCGCGGGCAAGTCTGCGGTCGATTACATCCATGAGGTGTTGAGCGACAGATGGTACGCCAATTTCTTCAACGAGTTCACCGAAGAAACCACGCACAACGAGCTTGCGAGCTTCCGTTTCAGGGATGCCACGAGACTGCAAATAGAACAGCTCTTCGTCATCGAAACGACCCACGGAACTAGCATGCCCTGCACCGATAATGTTGCCGTTCTCAATCTCAAGATTCGGTTCAGAGTCGGCGATTGCACCCGGCGTGAGGACCAGATTGCGATTGAGCTCATACGAGTCTGTGCCAGGAGCAGTCGGCTCGATAAGCGCATTGCCAACCCATGTGGAGTGTGCGTCTTTACCGTCAAGAGCGCCCTTGTATACCACGCGGGACTTGCATTCAGGATAATTGTGCACAACCATCGTGCGGTGCTCGATATGCTCGCCCGGATCGACAAAGTAGATGCCGAGCATGTTGAGATCGCCTTGTGCTCCGCCAAAATCCTGATCCATACGGATACGGACAACATCGCCGCCGAGCGTGATAACAGAATGGCGTAGTGAAGCATTCTCACCGACGTGAATCCGATGGTTGCCTACATGCTTGGACCCTTTATCCCATTCTTGGATGAAGGTGGCAGAAATGTGTGAATCCTTGCCAGTTGTGATTTCTACGCCTTCTGCAAGACGCGCAGTACCGTTGTGTTCAACGACAATATCGCCGTGCGTACCGTCGTCAGCAATAATCGTCAGATGTAATGCATCGAGATCATTGCCACCGCCGATTACACGAATCAGTGTCGGCTGAGTAAGTTCGCCCTTCAACTCGATAATGGTCGCCGTATGACCTGCATTCCATTCGACAGCAGCTGCGCGATCGCTAGGCTTGGATACAGAACCAGAACCACCTTCGCCGAGCGGCTTCTGACTGACTGTGACATGCTGCGGATCGACTGGAGTGCCATCCACATTGGAGATAACGATGGCAGTTTCACCGCTTGGCTTGAACACATCAAGGAATTCACTGATACGGTCAATCGGAGTGTATCGCCAATCCTCTTGCTTGCGCGTCGGCATAGGAAAATCGTTCACGTCGAATGAACGAGGCTCTTTGTCAGCGCTTGACGGCATGGCTGCCGGAATAGCGTACGGATCGTTCGGGTCCGCAACAGGAATATTGAGTTCAGTAGTGTTTTGCATGGGATCAGCCCACCGATCCTTCCATCTGCAGTTCGACCAAACGGTTGAGTTCGAGCGCATACTCCATAGGCAGCTCACGGCTAATCGGCTCAACAAAGCCGCGCACGATCATGCCCATAGCTTCCTTTTCTTCAAGTCCGCGGCTCATAAGATAGAACAGCTGATCTTCGGAAACTTTGGAGACAGTCGCCTCGTGTGCCATAGTCACGTCGTCCTCACGCACGTCAACATGCGGATACGTGTCCGAACGAGAGAAATCATCAACGAGCAGTGCGTCGCAAACAGTCGAATTGGATGAACCATAGGCACCATCAACGATCTTGACAAGACCGCGATATGCAGAACGTCCACCACCACGAGAAATAGACTTGGCGACAATCGTAGACTTAGTGTGCGGAGCGAGATGAATCATCTTCGCACCCGTATCCTGATATTGTCCCTTGCCAGCGAAACCGAGCGACATCGTGGATGCGGTAGCATACGGTTCAGCAAGAATGCAAGCCGGGTATTTCATCGTCGCTTTGGAACCAATGTTGCCATCAACCCATTCCATCGTGCCACCTTCGCGCACATAGGCGCGCTGCGTGACGAGGTTGTACACGTTATTCGACCAATTTTGCACGGTCGTATAACGCACGCGAGCATGCTTCTCAACGATGATTTCGACGATGGCCGCATGCAGGGAGTCTTCAGACCAGATTGGCGCAGTACATCCTTCGACATAGTGCACGTAGGAGCCTTCGTCCGCAATAATTAGCGTACGTTCAAACTGACCCATTGCTGGCGTATTGATACGGAAGTACGCCTGTAATGGGATGTCGACGTGCACGCCTTTCGGTACGTAAACGAACGAACCGCCCGACCATGCGGCAGTGTTGAGCGCACCAAACTTGTTATCTTCAGGGCTGACAACCGTACCGAAATACTTGCGTACAAGATCAGGATATTCTCGCACTGCAGTATCAGTGTCGACGAAGATCACGCCTTGTTTTTTGAGATCTTCCTGAATGGAGTTGTAAATAACCTCAGACTCATACTGTGCAGCGACGCCGGAAACCAGACGCTTTTTCTCCGCTTCAGGAATACCGAGACGGTCATAGGTGGAACGAATATCGTCAGGCAGTTCTTCCCACGTTTTAGCTTGCTTATCGATCGGCTTGACATAATACTTGAAATCGTCAGCATTAAAACCACTGAGATCTACGCCCCAGTCAGGCATTGGCTTGTCGAGAAATGCCTTGTATCCGCGCAACCGCATATCGAGCATCCACTGTGGCTCGCCTTTATCGGCACTAATAGCTCGTACGACGTTTTCGTCAATACCTCGTTTAGCGGCTTCACCTGCAGCGTCTGAGTCATGCCAGCCGTAACTGTAGTCTCCAAACTGCTGGATGATTTCATCATCCTGTTTGATCTTTTCCTCGTTGACGCGCGCGCGATCAGCCACATACTGGCTCATCTCCACGTCAGCCGCGGCGTTTGGCGCTTGGTTGTCGTTCACCGTACGCTTCCCTCCAATCGACTTCACAAAGTTCCTACGCAAACCTAACAGAACACGGGGTCAAACACGAGTGTCTACATCGAATATTGGCTGACCGCGGACACGAATGTGATTCAGACGACAACACCAGTAAACGGAAACGGGCCTCGCCAAATAGCGAAGCCCGTCATAACTTTTGTGCAAGCTCAGACCTGAACATGCACAGATGTGCCCATTACAGCCCATCCGTAGAACCATTCAGCCTGATCCCATCCAATACCCACACAGCCGTGCGATGTGTTGCCAAGCTCAGCAACTTGCGCATCATTGATTGCACTCTGCGATGCAATACGGTGAATGGCACAACCTGAATGTGAGAAGTAGTTAACAAATCCCACACCTTTCACATCCCATGATTCTTGCGAGCCATCAGACAGAGTCAGGTTGCCACTCATATCTTGCGACTGGTATTTGAGCCAGATCGTAAAATCGCCGGTAGGTGTGCACAGATCACCGCCTGTGCACTCACCAGTCTTGCGATCGTTGCCTTGACCAGCAGACATGCTCATCGTACGGATAAGCTTGTCGTTCTCATAGGCGTACACCTTATTGTCAGACAGATCAACAACGACATGGCGCTTCGTACTCTTGGTCTGCATTGGATCAACGGTGCCCGTCACGCTCACTGAACCGCTTCCCTTAGCAAGGGCTGCAACTGCATCCTGTCCAAAACTTGAGTCATCGCTAATGGTCACGCCATCATGACCTTCCTTGAGTGTATCAATAACATCGCCGTTATTATTGACGATGACCTCTTGATCGACACGAGTAGACGACAACGAAGTTTTTACGGAATTGTCGAAGTATTGCTGCAACTTATCAGCGTCAAAAACCACGTAACCATTGCGCGTTTCATTCGCCGTCAACTTAGCATTTTCATTAGCATCGAGTCGCATGGACGCAGCCAATGCTGGGGCATCAACAGTAGCGATCTGATGATCACCAATCGTGACGGCTACTGGCTTATCAACGAGCTTGTCGATCGTAGCTTTTGCTTGCGTGGCAATGTCGTCCGTAACAGCAGGCTGAGTCGTGCTTAACGTAACTGCTACAGTTTGTGTCTTACTACTATCCAATGATTGCACGGCTTTGACAGCTGCCTGCGCAACTGGAGTCGGATTGACACCTTGTCCTTGCTTGCCTGCGACTACATCAAAACCTGTGCCTTCTGCGTTAAGCTGCAATGAAGCGTCAACAGGCTTAACTTCCTCAATAGACAGCTTCTCATTGAGCGTATCGGCGATCGCAGCCTGCGGATTAGCTGGTTCAGTTGTTATATCGTTGGTTTTCCAGAACGATATGTACCGCTGCCACCACGGGTCATTACGTTTCGCGTCCATGACTTGCGAAGCAATAGTTTCCGAGTCCACGCTCAGTCCAAGATCTTTAAGGGAGATCTTCGCAGTTTTGCCTTCATATGATGCAGTCACCGTGGTATTGGCTACAGCATCATCGATCTGTGAGACGAGCTGATTGTATGAACGACCAGTTACCGGAGTGCCCCACAATGTCACGCCCGGCAATACATGTGACTGGAAAAACCAGATAGACCCTCCAGCAAATGCACCGAGTAGTGCAACCACAGCTAATACAATCCACGGCCAGATCGCATGCTTGCGGACATGACGATGTGCACTCTTCGCATGAGCGTGTGCTGCAGGTGTTGCCACTGCGCTCAGGTCAAGTGGAGCGAACACTGCTGTCGTCTCGCCGTCCGCGAATGACCCTGCACTGTGCATTTCATTGTTTTCGTTCATTTGCGTTCATTCTCTTACTATGTGCGAGCAAATCCAGAAAGTGGTTTGCACTAGCCTCATTATGCATCATGGCCATGAATTCCTTGTGAAGAAATTCATGGCCATGATCTTGCATCTTTGTTCAGCGCTCAGCAATCATAATGACCGTACATACCGATGGCCCAATATGGTTTTCTCACTGCTCAGTTACGGCCAGCCTCTTGATGGTCGAGCGCTGCCTTAACCAGACCTGCGAACAATGGATGCGGTTTGGTCGGGCGAGACTTAAACTCAGGATGAGCCTGCGTACCTACATAGAATGGATGTACGTCAGTCGGCAGTTCAACGAACTCCGTAAGTTCACCGTCTGGGCTCTGACCAGAAATACGCAATCCAGCTTCACGCAAACGATCCTTGTAGGCAACGTTCACTTCATAACGGTGACGATGACGTTCGGTCACATGGGTTGTACCATACAGTTCAGCCACTAGCGAACCCTCTTCAAGTTCGGCCGGGTAAGAACCCAAACGCATGGTGTGACCCATATCGCCGTGGCCGGCAACAATATCTTTCTGCTCCTCCATAGTGGCGATTACCGGATTTGCGCATTCCGGCTCAAATTCAGTGGAGTTCGCATCCTCGATATCGAGTACGTGACGAGCGTATTCGATCACCATTGACTGCAGACCGAGACACAGACCGAGTGCCGGCAACTTGTTTTCACGCGCATACTTGAGCGCGCCGATCTTGCCGTCAATACCACGAATACCGAAACCACCAGGGATGACGATACCGTCAACCTGATCGAGAGCTGCGGCCGCGCCTTCCTCAGTCTCACACTTATCGGCAGCAACCCACTTGACATTAACCTTGGCCCAGTTGGCGAATCCGCCGGCCTTGATCGCCTCGGTCACCGACAGATAAGCGTCCGGCAGATCAATGTACTTACCGACGATCGCAATGTTTACTTCGTGCTTAGGATGATGCACACGTTCAAGCAGATCCGCCCATTCATCCCAGTCGACGTCATGGAATGGCAGCCCGAGCTCACGCACAACATACGCATCGAGACCCTCGTTGAACAGGATCTTCGGCACATCGTAGATGCTCGGCGCATCCACACAGTTGACAACACCTTCTTCATCCACGTCGCACATCAAAGAGATTTTGTCCTTAATGGACTTGTTGAGCGGACGGTCAGAACGTAGCACAAGCGCGTCCGGAGTGATGCCGAGCTGGCGCAACATCATGACGGAATGCTGGGTCGGCTTAGTCTTAAGCTCGTGCGCTGCGGAAATATACGGCACAAGGGAAACGTGCACAAACATGCAGTTTTCAGCACCGAGGTCACGGCGAACCTCACGAGCAGCTTCAAGGAACGGCTGCGATTCGATGTCGCCAACCGTACCACCGATCTCAGTGATGATGACATCGACATCATCAGATGCCTGTGCTCGCATACGCGACTTGATTTCGTTGGTGATATGAGGGATGACCTGTACACACTGGCCGAGATATTCGCCAGCACGTTCCTTACGCAATACTTCCTGATAGATCTGACCAGTAGTAACGTTCGCCTTTTGCGACAAGAAGACGTCAAGGAACCGCTCGTAGTGGCCGATGTCAAGATCTGTCTCAGCACCATCTTCAGTCACGTACACTTCGCCATGCTGGAACGGGTTCATCGTACCCGGGTCAACATTGATGTATGGATCGAGCTTCTGCTGGAGAACATGAATGCCACGGCTGCGCAACAGACGGCCGAGTGATGATGCAGTTAGGCCCTTGCCGAGTGAGGATACGACGCCACCAGTAACGAAAATATGCTTAGTGACGTGTTCTTGGGAATTGCCATGTTGTCTTCTAACCATGGAATTTCACTGTATCATCCGCGCGTGACCCGGCGTGTTCAACAATGCTAGCCGTGGAGCCGCTAGTCGTTCACGAGGTGTGCAATAGCTTCGAGTGCGAGCCGATAGCCGAAGAAACCAAGACCGGTGATCGTACCAGTGGCGACCGGGCTGATCACCGAACGCTTGCGGAATTCATCACGTGCAGACGGGTTAGAAATATGCACTTCCATCAACGGTAAACCAGCATCACCAACCATATGCGCAGCATCTGCCAACGCGTACGAGTAATGTGTGAATGCGGCCGGGTTCATCACCACTGGAGTTTTCTCGTCAGCAGCCTGATGCATCCAACGAACCATTTCAGCTTCATCATCGGTTTGACGAACGTCAACGTCAAGACCGAATTCTGCTCCCCACTCGGTGCACAGTCGACGGAGTTCTTCGAGATCTTGGCGGCCGTACACATCGGGCTGCCGAACACCAAGACGGCCTAAATTTGGTCCGTTCACTACGATCACTGTGGTCATCAATCACTCCTTATGATTTTTTCAAATCGTTATCAGTGCTGAATACGACGGAAAGCCTCTTCGACAGCGTCCGCTGGCGGATTGTCAAGATGCACTGGATGACCAATACCGTCGAGTACAACGAATCGTAGCGTATTGCCGCGTGCCTTCTTATCGCGGTGCATAAGCGCGAGAACATCGTCGAATGAACCGCCGTTCCACGAAGTCGGCAATCCAAGCGAGCTCAGCACAGAACGGTGATACTCCACCAGATCACTGTCAATATACCCGAGCAAATATGCCAGTTCAGCCGCGTACACCATGCCGACAGCAACAGCGTTGCCATGACGCCAACGGAAATGCTCGATCTTTTCAATCGCATGTCCCAGCGTGTGTCCATAGTTGAGAAACTCGCGTAGACCAGCTTCTTTAAGATCAGCTGCTACATGGCGAGCTTTAACTTGTACCGTTCGTTCGATGAGTTCTGCAACAACATCTTCAAGTGGAGAACCGATAAATGTCGAACCATCAAACGCTCGAAGTTCATCAGCATGATCTTCGAGAATATGCAGAATCTCAGGGTCGGAAATAAAGCCAGATTTAGCGACTTCGCCGAGTCCCTCGATGAAAATATCGTTTGGCAGTGAAGCAAGCGTGTTGAGATCAGCAAGTACGCCAGCCGGCGTATAGAACGAACCGACAAGGTTTTTACCAACCTTGGTGTTAATACCAGTTTTGCCACCTGTAGAAGCATCCACCATCGCAAGTAATGATGTCGGGCAGTTCACATAGCGAATACCGCGCATCCATGTTGCGGCGACGAATCCTGCCACGTCGGTTGCTGCTCCCCCGCCAACGCCAACTACAGCGTCTGATCGAGTAAATCCTTCACTGCCTAACCGCTCCCAAATGCCGTTTGCCACAGTAATGGTCTTGCCAGCTTCAGCGTCAGGAATCACGATATCGCAAACCTGATAGCCCGCCTGCCGCAACAGCGCACGAGCACGATCAGAATGGCGTTGCACAGGTTGCGTGTGGATTAAAGCAACACGCACCGGGCGATCGCCAAGGATGCCGGCAAGATGGTTAAGCGTTCCTTCACCGATGCGCACGTTGTAGTCGTCCGCGGCAACGACATCGACATGGACAACGCGTTCCTCGATCATGTTCATCACCTTTCTCGCCGCCATTTGCGGCGTGGACCCGTGGGTACGTACGTGAACATTCGCAATACGATTGAATACTGGGTCACGCTGTTGATACAATCGCATCCATCGAGCGTCAGCGTCGTCACCGGCTAACATCGGTCGTCCACCGCCACGGTTGGCGCGCTCCATTGCTTCTTTGGGATCAGCCTGCAAATAGATCACGCGGCCGCCATCAGCAATGTAATCAGCAAGCGCATCTTGTGTTGCTGGTGTCATCGGCGCTCCGCCACCGAGTGCGAATAAACCGTCGAAATCATTGAGTGTACGCTGAATGAGATCAGTTTCGACCTGTCGAAATGCCGGTTCACCGTATCGATTAAAGTACTCGGGAATTGACATTCCTACTTCGTGTTCAATCTCAATGTCTGCATCGCGGAACGGTAGTCCTAGCATCTGCGAGACTTCGCGACCAACGCGAGTTTTGCCGGCGCCCATCATGCCGATAATGACAGCGACTGGCCGGTTGCCTGTGTTACTCATCTCATGTGCTCCGGCCATGAAGCGAGGTAGCCAGCCGCGTTGCGACGGATTTCCTCGATACTGTCCCCTCCGAACTTCTCCAACACGAACTTCGCCAAAGTCAGACGAACCATTGCCTCCGCTACAACAGAAGCTGCCGGAACTGCTGTCGAATCGGAGCGCTGATTAATAGCTGCTGCTGCATCTCCGGACGTAACATCAACAGTGCGCAGAGCACGAGGAATGGAAGGAATCGGTTTCATCGCAGCGCGTACGCGAATCGGCTCACCATTCGACATGCCACCTTCAATACCGCCTGCGCGGTTTGTCAGTCTTGTGATATGTCCATCAGCGCCCGGCACCATTTCATCATGCGCAGCTGATCCTGGGCGTACTGCTTCGAGGAAACCATCACCAATTTCCACGCCCTTAATTGCTTGGATACCCATCACGGCGCCGGCCAATGCCGCGTCAAGACGGCGATCAGATTCGACATACGTACCTAAGCCAGCCGGCACACCGTAGGCGATCACTTCAATCACACCGCCAACCGTATCGGCGTTGGCTTTGATCTCATCGATACGCGAGATCATACGCGCTTCAGCGTCTTTATCGAGTGTGCGCACTGGCGACGCATCAAGGGCCGCAACATCATCCGGTGTAGGCAATACACGGTCAGCAGCCGCCTCGTCTACGCCAGCGCCACCAATCGACAGCACATGCGCAACCGTGCGAATACCGACACTCTGCTCAAGGAAACGTGCCGCTACTGCACCCAAGGCAACGCGAGAAGCAGTTTCTCGAGCGCTAGAGCGTTCAAGCACTGGACGAGCATCATCAAAACCGTATTTGCGCATGCCGGTTAGATCAGCATGCCCCGGTCGAGGACGACTCAACGGCGCATTACGTCCCTCACGAGCAATCTCATGATCGAGCGGATCAGCGCTCATTACCTCAGTCCATTTTGGCCATTCAGTATTCGCGATTTCGATAGCGACCGGTGAACCAAGCGTTAGACCATGTCGCACGCCGGTGAGTAGACGAACCTTATCTTGCTCGAATTTCATACGCGCACCACGACCATATCCGAGACGTCGACGCGCCAGCGCATCTACGATATCGCTACTGGTCACCTCCACGCCTGCAGGAAGTCCCTCAATCATGGCGACCAGCGCCTCGCCGTGTGATTCGCCCGCCGTCTGCCAGCGCAACATTCGATACTCCTTTGGTTGGTGCCCTCGTTAACTTCGCACTAGCATAGCGGTATGGCTTGCCTTGCGTTGTTACCGAGTCTGATCTGTGGACTGGCAGTGAGTATCGAAGACGTGCGTCGCCGCCGTGTGCCGCGCGCGTGGATCATAGTGGGATGCTTGACGCAACTCATTGCGAACATTATCTACGCGCTGAGTATGAACAGTTTATTTGTAGTAGTGCAAGCACTATTATTCGCTGCGATTGCTGCCATATTGCAAGGGTTGCTCGCTCTGGCGAAGCCGGGATCATTAGGTTTCGGCGACGTGACTTGCACTGCGATGACCGGTTTAGGCGTGGGATTATTTGGACTGATGGCAATTGTTTCATGGTGGCTGTGTATAGGGTTGCTGGGATTGGCATGGATGACACTATGGATTCGTTTCGATCCGCAAGCCCATACACCATATGCCGGTAAAGTACCGTTCGCGCCCGTAATTGTAGCAGCGAGCGTTATCGCGGTTGGTATCACGCTGTTCTAAGTATTCTGCATCAGAAGTTTGTTTGCGAATTTACTATCCCTTAATTATTGCGGTTCCCCTTGTCAGGGGAGCCGCAATAAAACGTAAACGGATCTCTGACACCGGATGCTAGTTTGCGTTTTCGTTGCCAGTTTTGTACTCGTTGACATACTGTTGGAATTGCGCGTTCTGCTCATCGAGCGAACCAGTTGTAAACTTTGTCTCTCCAGTAGTCAGATTCACCGTCACAAAGTAGAGCCAATCGCCTTCTTCGGGTTTAAGCGCAGCTTGAATAGCCTTATCAGCTGGATTGCTGATTGGTGTTGGAGGCAACCCCTTGTTCGTTCGCGTGTTGTACGGATTGCTTGCATCATCGAGCATACTTTGCGTAATTTTCGACGGCTCAACATTGTTACCGTATGCGATGGTCGAATCCATACCAAGCGTCATATCTTGTGCAAGACGATTTTCGATAACGCGCGTAACTTTGCCGTAGTACTCGTCCTTGTTGACTTCTGCTTCAGCAATGGATGCGATCGTCAACACACGTTGACGGCTCTCTGCCGGCACCGACAGTGAATCAAGCTTGGCAATACGCGCGTCAACCATTGCTTTGACAACATCAGAAGCACTACGGTTAGTCACCGTGTACGTTCCAGGCTCAAGCCATCCTTCAAAACTGCCCTCAGCCTCAGCTGGCAGAATGCCAGAGCCATCACCCTTAAGTACACTAGCGAAATCGTCGGCATTCACACCGTCAATTGTCGCCACGTTCGCAAGAACCGTCGATACACGCTCGCCGGGCTTGACTTCAAGGAAACCCCCCGCTTTACTCTGATCAGAGAGAATTGCCACTACATCGGAGGCTTTCATCTGCTGCTTCAGCTGATACGTTCCTGGATAAAGCGTAGCATTAGCAGAAGCGACCGCATTAGTGAATGCTTCCACCGATTTGACAATATCCTGATCAAGCAGATTCTGTCCGATATCAGCTGGGCCTTGTCCGGATTCAACCGTGAACGCCACATCATTCGCGCCCGGTCCGCTGTAATCAGCGATTACAGCACTCACATTACGAGCATTATTCCACGCACGCAAACGGTGATAGCCAGCGTATACGCCGCCAACAACCACAACAATAACAACAATTATTGCGATCAGGGTACTGATCATTCGCCGCTGACGTTGTGCACGACGCTTACGCATCTCCCGCCGCGATTTCGGTGGCTTTGGTGGTGCCGCCGAACTCACAGGCGTTCCGTGGTCCTCAACCCACTGGGTATTGTCGGAGAAAAACTCTTCGAAATCCTCAGCCATTGGACTATCCTCATTCTTCTCTAGCGTCGTCCGCTACGCCTGTCCGTACGCGACCATCCAACGCCGATTGCAATATCACCACTGCTGACTGCTGGTCTACAAACGGACGATGCC
Organism: Bifidobacterium hapali; assembly: GCF_002259755.1. Lineage (GTDB taxonomy): Bacteria > Actinomycetota > Actinomycetes > Actinomycetales > Bifidobacteriaceae > Bifidobacterium > Bifidobacterium hapali. The sequence continues at coordinate 48,758 of NZ_MWWY01000024.1, read as the reverse complement.
GACGTGTAGTCACTTGTGCTTGGAGTAATTGACGATGCGCGCTCACCGTAGTAAGACGTTCATCAAGTAGCACAATGGAGGGAATGTGTTCAATACTACATTCCCCATCATCCATCATTCGCTGGATACGAGTAGCAAGGTTTGCTGCCCAACGACGAGCTTTCTTCGCACTTTTGCCTTCTGAACCATCCAACAACAATGGCAAACCGACAACGACATGGTCAACCAATTCGTCTTCAATGACGTTGATAACCTCGTCGAGGGCTTGAAAAGAATCACCGTACACCCGTACATTTCCCGCAGGATGTGCGAGGGTGAGCTCCGGGTCAGACAACGCAAGTCCGACCCGAGCATCACCCAAATCAACACCGAGCCATACCACTAGGCAGCTCAGCCCTTCTGTGCCTCGTTCTTCAACGCGGCAACTGCCTCGTCAATCTTCGAGGCGTCAGCGCCACCGCCCTGCGCAAAGTCAGGCTTGCCGCCGCCACCGCCGCCGAGGATCTTGGAAGCGCCACGCACCAAGTCGCCAGCCTTAATGCCAGCCTTGCGAGCCGCTTCATTCGTGGCTACAGCAACCATCGGCTTATCATCTTCGGACACGCCAGCGAGAGCGACAACAACTGGGAATTCGTCGCCAAGCTGTCCACGCACGTCAAGAACCGTCTTGCGCAGTGCATCGAAGGAACCAAAGTGTCCAACGTTCTTCGCAGCAACCTTGACTGGAGCCTGTGAAGCGCGCGTATCAGCAACCAGTTGCGGTACAGCCGCAGCTAACTGGCTTTCATACATAGCCGCCAGACGACGATCTGATTCCTTGAGCTTGGCGAGCAACGTATTCACGCGATCCGCCAGCTCATCGGGGCGAGCATTGAGCTTGTCACTGAGCTGGGAGACAAGTGCATGCTCACGCGCGTTGAAGTCATATGCACCAGCGCCGACAAGCGCATCGACACGGCGAACTCCTGAACCGATGGAGGCTTCCGACATGATGTTGACCATACCGATCTTGCCAACATGATCAACATGCGTACCGCCGCACAGCTCACGGCTCCAACCGTCTTCACCGATCGAAACCACACGCACAATATCGCCGTACTTTTCGCCGAACAGGTGCATCGCGCCGAGGGCGATTGCGTCATCGAATTTCATTTCGCGCGTGGTGACCGCGAGATTGTCACGCAGTTTCTCGTTGACACGTGCTTCAACAGCGTTCATCACGGTCTTCGACGGGGCCTTAGACCACTGGAAGTCAAAGCGCAGACGGTTCGGCGCATCTTCGGAACCACGCTGGGTGGCCTGTGGGCCGAGCTCCTCGCGCAGTGCCTTGTGCACCATATGCGTAGCAGTGTGCGAACGAGCGATTGCACCACGACGATCAAGGTCAATGCTCGCGCTTACCGGAGCACCAACGCGCAGTGTGCCTTCCGTCAGACGGCACTGGTGAACAGTCAGACCCTTGATCGGCTTCTGTACGTCGTCCACTTCGAGCACAGCACCATCATCAGTCAGAATCTCGCCCTGATCGGCGAGCTGACCGCCGGCCTCCGCGTAGAACGGAGTACGGTCGAGAATGACTTCGACATTGGCCGGAGCCATAACAACCGGCACCGAACCCTTGCCTTCCTGCATGATGCCGAGTACGGTGCCACGGGCGGAGTATTCGGTGTAGCCAAGGAAGTCAATCGGCTTAGCAAGCGTCTTCTTGAAATCGTCGTAGACAGACAAATCCACATTGTGACGCTTCTTCAATGCGTCGGCACGAGCGCGAGATTTCTGCTCGGCCATAAGCTCACGGAACTTCGCTTCGTCGACCTTCACGCCCTGATCGGCAGCCATTTCGAGGGTCAGCTCAATCGGGAAACCGTACGTGTCATGCAGGGTAAATGCGTCGTCACCAGAAACAGTCGGGTCAGCAGTCTTCTTAGCGTTCGCAACAGCCACGTCAAGAATCTGAATGCCGTTGTCAAGCGTGCGGCGGAACGCATCTTCCTCACCATATGCAGCTTCAGACACATCATGGAACGTGGTTTCGAGCTCCGGATAGCTGGCTACCATCGCGTCCTTAGACACTGGCAGGAGTTTGGGAATAACCGGATCGGTAACGCCCAGCACACGCATGGCCTGAATAGTACGACGCAGTAGACGACGCAGCACATAACCGCGACCGACGTTGCTCGGACGCACACCGTCGGACATGATCATGAGCGCGGAACGCACGTGATCAGCTACGACACGGAACTTCACATCCGCTTTCTCATCCTCGCCGTATTTGCGGCCAGACAGACGCTCAGCAGCTTCGATAACAGGGAAGACTTCGTCCGTCTCGTAGATATTCTGCTTGCCCTGCATAAGGTAAGCAAGACGTTCAAGACCAGCACCCGTATCAATATTCTTGTGCTCAAGCTCACCTACAATGTGCAGGTCAGTCTTGGACTTAACATTGTCGACTTCATAGTTTTCGAACACGAGATCCCAGATCTCAATGTACCGATTTTCGTCAGCGATCGGGCCACCTTCAACACCATATTCAGGGCCACGATCAACATAGATCTCGGAGCATGGACCGCCAGGGCCAGGGCCACCAGTGGTCCAGAAGTTGTCTTCCATGCCCATGATCTGGATGTGCTCAGGATCGACACCCTCGTTCTTCCACATCGAACGAGCTTCCTCGTCGTCGGTGAACGTGGTCATCCACAGCTTTTCGGGATCAAAACCATAGCCGCCTTGATCTTGCGGCGTGGTCAACAGCTCCCATGCATAGTGGATAGCTTCTTCCTTGAAGTAATCACCGAAGGAGAAGTTGCCGAGCATCTGGAAGAATGTGCCGTGACGGGTGGTTTTGCCGACTTCATCAATATCAAGCGTACGCACGCACTTCTGGTTGGATGCCATGCGATGCTTCGGCGGAGTTTGCTCACCCATGAGGTATGGGATGAACGGCACCATGCCGGCAATAGTGAATAGTGTGGTCGGATTCGGCGAGATCAGCGATGCTGACGGCACGATGAGGTGGTCATGTTTGCCGAAATAGTCAAGATAGCGCTTCGCGATTTCTGAAGTGCGCATGAGTAGTATGAACTCCTTGTTTGTGAAGGGATCGTGATTCGATCCGTTCCCGATATTTGCAGATACCGTCCGATAGAACCGTCTATGAGATTGGCGTTACAAGCGATATGCGACTACCGGTCCGCACGGCTCGTATATGCCTTGTTTAACTCAGCCTCACGGGCTCGACGGGTCGCATTGAACTCGTTGATCAAACCCTCGAGTGTACGCATCGTAACATGATCCTGATCAGGACCGAGTACGAACTGACGCATCGCATCCGGTGTGTTTGCCTTGACATAAGCGTTCGCTTTGGACACTGCGATCACACCAGCTGCAAATCCGAGGCCGATCCAAAAGAGTCGTTTGAACATCACTCCCCCTTCGTGGTACCGCCAGCACGCTTCGCAAGGAAGGACTGCGCAGTTGATTTAAGCGCGTAAGTCGCGGAAGCGATCTTGATAATAGGCTTGCCGAGGAACGATCCATACAAATCAGTCAGCGCACCGACGTTGTTAGCCGTGGTAGATGCAGCGGCAGAGATACGATTGACATCTTCGAGAGACTTGTTCACCTGCTTGACCGTAGTTACACCTTCGTCAAGAGCCGGAATCGCATGTTCACCCGATTCCCGAACCGTTTCGGAAATCTGATCAAACAGCTTTCCAAGACGAATCAACGGGTAAATCATGAATCCGGCGAGCACGGCGAACGCGATCGCGGCAATCAGTCCGGCGATTTCTCCAACACCCATCTGAACCTCTTTTCTGCATCACGGCAGGACCGTGCACACAATACCCGCACAAGACTAGCCAACGGCCGCGACGCATGCAACTTATCACCAGTTGTATCGCACAATAGTCAGTGCTTCGTTAAACGGTTTTGTTGTATCGAAATCAATATCGGTAACTGATCCGTTAGCTGGACGCTCGCTTAAATCAAGTGTGTCATCGCCGAATCGATGTGCCAAACTCAGCAACGTGTTACCGTGTGAAATCTGCAACACATCATCACCGTCTTTCAGTGCTGTGTTGGCCGCAATCAATGCGAACGCACCTTCGACACGTTCCCAATATTCGGCATCCGATTCTGCATCGTGGAATGGGTCGGCTTCTTTGAGAAAGTCTCGCGTGGCAGCCAGTCCGAATTTTTCTACGATGTCATTATAGTTTTTTGCACCATGAGGACCGCCAGCCGCAGTCCACGCAAGGGACATATCTTGCCCTTCGAAATAGCCGTAACATTGCTCTCTAAAGTGCATGTCAGACACCAGTTCGGGTCGTACATGACCGGCAGCTTCATTGATGTCGAGGATGCGAGCAGCAGTGATTTGTGCGCGCGATGTATCGGAGCAGTAAGCCGCGGCAAACGTAATATGCTCAAGTTTATGACCGGCTTTATCGGCATCAGCGAGTCCGGAAACAGTCAGTGGCGCATTGCACCAGCCCTGCAGTCGGTTATAGCGATTGAATGTGGTTTGCCCGTGACGGACAAGATGCAGATGCAGAATCATGGTTTGATTATGGCACTGTGCATGGTCGTGGGCGCGCCGAGCCGCTCGAAGATACATGAACACCCCGGGCGTATGCCACGGGGCGTTCATGCGTATGTATGTCCTTAAGCTGTAAATAGTTACAGTGTGAAAGAGATCCAGATCAGCGAGCGTAGAACTCGACGACGTACTGGATGTTGACCTGAACCGGGATCTCTTCGACTTCCGGCTTGCGGGTCAGAGTAGCCTTCAGAGAGGCGAGGTTCACGTCAAGGTAGCCCGGAACTGCCGGCAGCACGTCACGGTGCACGCCTTCAGCAGCGATCTGGAACGGAACCATAGTCTGGCTCTTCGCCTTGACCTGAATGGTCTGGCCCGGCTTGACGCGGTAGGACGGGCGGTCCACGATGTTGCCGTCAACGAGAATGTGACGGTGCACCACAAACTGACGAGCCTGAGCGGTGGTGCGGGCGATGCCAGCACGCAGGACCAGGTTGTCGAGACGGGTTTCCAGATCGGTCAGCATAGCGTTACCAGTCTGGCCCGGAGTGTGGGTGCCCTGCTCGTAAGCACGACGCAGCTGCTTCTCGGACACGCCATACTGGGCACGCAGACGCTGCTTCTCGCGCAGACGGACTGCGTAATCGGATTCGGTACGGCGACGAGTACGGCCGTGCTCACCCGGAGCATACGGACGCTTTTCGAAGATGCGCTGAGCCTTCGGGGTCAGTGCAATGCCGAGGGCGCGAGAAAGACGCACCTGACGGCGGGAACGCTGAACGTTCGTCATTGGTTTATTCCTTTGGTTGTTCTGTCGTTGTCTGAACGGAACGAGGGTATCGGGTGACACCCACGCTGAGCCGGCCTCTCCAGCGCTTGTTCGCGACGTGCGCGAACGGCAGGGAACTATGCAGTTCCCAGTCGCCGACCCGCTGACGGGCTAAGGCTCCCAGACGATGTGTCTTGGCGACACACCGAGTAAATAGTATATGCACACGCCATAGACAACCGTGTGTGGCAGAAATCTCTCACTGAGCGTCGCTCAGTGAGAGATTTCTGCCACGCACCATTAAGCAGCCAACTGTCTGTAGGCGAAGTGAGCGACCCTGCCGCGAAGGCACCCAATCGAAACGCTCGCCAGAGCTTCTCAATAGCTGAGCCGTCAAACAGACAGTCCAGTGGACTGTCTGTAGGCGAAGTGAGCGGCGTAGCCGCGAAGGCGCCGATTGAAACGCTCGCTAGAGCTTTTCAATCGGCGCAACCCGCAGCATCAGCCGCTTAACCCCAGCAGAACCGAAATCAACGGTAATAACCGAGTTACGACCCTTATCCTGCGTATCAATAATCTTGCCCAGCCCATACTGGTCGTGCGTAATACGATCGCCAACGTGAAAATCAGCAATATTGAGCTGGTTATCTTTCTTGAGAGACGATGCCGGTACCCCACCATTCGCCTTAGGAGCCACACGCCGCGTAGTCACCTTGCCGCCGCGAGTCGAACTTCCTGTGGTAGAACCAGATGAACCGTATCGATTCGCGTATCTCGAACCATATCGAGACGATGATCCATATGCGCTCGCCCCTGTGCCGGAACCGTATGTTGACGATGTTGACGAGCTATACGACGATTGTCCGGCACCATATCCGCGCCGTGAACCGTACGACGAAGACTGCCCCGAACCATACGATGAACCACCGTACGACGAACCACCAAACGTAGTGCTGCCCGAGAAATCGTCGTCACCCCATCCGCCAAATTCGTCCGCGTCATTGAAGTCAGACTGCCAGCTGCCACGCATACGATCAGTACTCGTCTCGCGACGTTTCCAGTCAATCAGTTCAGCGGGAATCTCATCAAGGAATTGACTGGGCAGCATTTCGTTTGCTTGTCCCCATTGAGTACGTACCGCAGCACGCGTCACATACAGTCGCCGCTTCGCACGAGTGATACCCACGTACGCAAGTCGTCGCTCTTCAGCAAGTTCACTGGTATCTTCCAACGCACGCGAATGTGGGAACGTACCTTGCTCCATACCGGTGAGGAACACTACCGGATATTCGAGGCCCTTCGCTGTGTGCAACGTCATCAACGTCACTTTGCCGCTGTCTTCACCCTCGGATGGTAGCTGGTCAGAATCAGCCACTAACGCAGTGGTTTCAAGGAATCCAGCCAGTGTCGCATCCGGCGTATTCTGTTCAAATTCGGCAGCAACCGACTGCAACTGCGACAAATTCTCCACGCGCGACGAATCTTGCGGATCTTCAGATTTCTTCAGCTCGTCAAGCAATCCAGACTTAGACAAGACCTCAGCCACGATTTCACTCGGGCGATTCACCGGATCTGCCGCAAACTCGCGCAAAGCGGCCATAAGATCACGGAATGCACACAACTGATTCGCTGTACGCTTCGCCACGCCTTCGATCGAATCGAGACGTTCGATAGCCGTATAGAACGGAATCCCGTTCGCGTCAGCATATTCGGCAACAATCGCTTCAGCTCGCGCTCCAAGTCCTCGCTTTGGCACGTTGAGAATACGTCGCATATTGACATCATCAGCCGGATTGACAATGGCTTGTAAATACGCAATCGCATCTTTGACCTCGCGCCGCTCGTAGAATCGAGTACCACCAACTAGCTGGTAGGGTAAACCAGCGTTGATCAGTGCCTCTTCAAGCGAGCGCGACTGTGCGTTGGCACGATACATGATGGCCATGTCTGAGTAAGCAATGGATTCTTCACTGTGTAAACGTGCAATTTCATTGGCGATCCATCCCGCTTCTTGCTGCGCGTTGTCAGCCGCGTAGCCGACGATCGGTTCGCCTTTGCCAAGTGCAGTCCACAGTTTCTTTGGCTTGCGTCCCTCGTTACGTGAGATCACTGCGTTCGCTGCATCGAGGATAGTTTGCGTGGACCGGTAGTTTTGCTCGAGCATGATTGTTCTCGCGTTGGGAAAATCTTGCTCAAAATCTTGGATGTTGCGGATGTCTGCGCCGCGGAAAGCGTAGATTGACTGATCTGAATCGCCGACGACGGTAATCCATGCTTGTCCTTCGCGGCCAGCGTTGCGAGGAGTTTGCGACTGTTGTGCTGTTGGCGCCGTTGGCGCTGTCGCTGGTACGCCGGCTGGCATTGTCGGCATCATGGCTTGGTCTTCCCAACCACCCCAGTCATCCCACTCGTTTTGTGGTTCGCTGACTGGCAGAATATGCACTGGCTGTGGATTGACGGTTGGCGCAGCAGTCATCGTCATAGTCGATGATTGTGTCTGATGTGCTGCGTCAACGCCGGCAAGTTCGCGTACGAGTACGTACTGTGCGTGATTGGTGTCCTGATACTCGTCGACGAGGATGTAACGGAATTTATGTCGATAGTATTCGGCGACAGTTTGATCAGTGCGTAGCAGTTCGACAGTGCGACCGATAAGATCGTCGAAGTCGACAGCGTTTGCGGCGGCAAGTCGGTACTGGTATTCCGCATATACCACTGCGTACAGCGCTTCAACATCACCGGGATTGCCGATACGGTACCCGCGCTGTCCAGGCTTGTAATCGGGAGCGTACTGCTTGAGGCGAGTCTGCCAGCCTTCAAGATTGTTTTTATAATCTGAGATACGCGCGAGGATGGCACGCGGCGTGTACCGTTTGATATCAATGTTGAGGTCAGCGGCAATGAGTTTGATTAAACGTTCACAGTCAGCCGTGTCATAGATAGAAAATCCCGAGTCCAAGCCAATGGCTTTGCCGTCACGACGCAGAATACGGACGCATGCCGAGTGGAAGGTGGATACCCACATACGCTCGGCAACCGGTCCAATAAGCGCAGCGAGACGTTCACGCATTTCTGCAGCAGCTTTATTCGTGAAGGTAATAGCAAGTACTTGACTTGGCCATGCACCGAATTGGCTGAGAATATATGCAATACGTCGGGTCAGTACGCGGGTTTTACCTGAGCCTGCGCCAGCACCAATGAGCAGTGCCGGACCACGATACTGTACAGCCTCAGCCTGTTGAGGGTTGAGATCACCGACGAGTTCGTTCGCAGTTCTGACAATGAGATCCGAATCCTGCTGCACGCTGCTCCCCTTACGTTCATCACTTGTTTGTCCGTTGCCTTGCCCATTACTCATTGGCAACGATCATTGCTGGACTTTCTTATCTACCATATGTTGCGGTCAGACGCGTTGCGAATGCGCAATTGATCGTTCAACAACCATCTATGCTGTGCCCGCTCAACCAATCACACACCGTGATCAGCGATCCACCCAGCAATAGCATTTTTAACCGTCTGCGCATACAATTCCTGACCTTCAACGCCGGGGTGAATACCGTCGCTGCCCAATAGTTCCGGGTGAGCGCCGATTGCAGCATTCCAATCAGCCACGGTTACATTACCGGCATGCATACTCGCGTAATCAAATGCTGCTTGGTTTGCAGGCGGAATCCATGAACGGTCGCCGTAGGCAGTAACGAGAATGAAGACATGACCGTCACCAGCCGCATTGACAATATCGTCAAAGTCTTGTGTGGTAGATTGCGAATTAGTATTCAACGACACCACAACGTATTTGCGTAACTGTCCTTGAGCTTTGAGGGTGGAGACTACTTCCGGACCTTTCAAGATAGAACGCGACACTTGCGCGTCAACAACAATACCTGGTAGTAATTTGCTCAATGCTGGCGACGCGCCGACAGTCACTGAATCTCCTACAACGCTTACCTGCTTGCCGTCAAGGTTACTCAGCGCCTTTTGTATCGCTTGTTCCCGTTTACGAGCAGCTTCTTCAGCACGTTTCTTCGCCTCCGCTGCAGCCTTCGCAGCTTGCGCGTCACTAGCTCGCTTGTCAGCTTGACTATTGAGTACACCTTGATTGCGCTCAAGCTCAATCTGTATGCGAGATTTGGCTGGAGCTACGTGCACGCCAAACACAAAACCAATGATTGCCGCCACCGTCACTACAACAGTTACTATTCGTCGCAATATCACACTCGCGCGAGACGAGACTAATGCTGATGAGGCGGCAACCTGTTGCGGATTGTGAACGTCACTGGCTGTATCAAGAGCATGAGCTTCAGCCAAAGGCTGGAATGACACAGATGCCCCGTCTAGGGCGCTAGAGGCGACACGGCTTGCGGCCGGTACAGCCTGATCATGCGGAGCAATTGAGGCAGTTCCACGATTGTTGCGTATCAACATGCTAAACGGCTGCTCGATCATCCACCATGACAGTGCTGCCATACATCCGCTGGCAATAAGCGTCAATGTCCAGATCAGCCACATGCCACGCCCACGCCAACCTGGCAACAGTAACTGGAACATCACAAACAATGGCCAGTGCCATAAATACACGCCATACGAGTATCGACCCAACAGTGCGAGCGGTCGCCATGTAAACAGTTCGTTCATCCACGAATCTGGTTGAATACTGCCACAGATAAGCACAATAGTGAGTAGTGCGGCTGCGAACAATCCTCCACGAAATGCAGATGCATCCTGATCAACGTGCAAGGTGAGTGCAAACAACACCAGTAATGCACCAGTAGCCAGCCAAGGCATAATTGGACGAATGCGTTCAGGCATCGTCATCTCATGCTGCTTAATATCATGGATTGCCCAAGCGAGTGCAAGGCCAAACAAAATACCAAAACAGTGCGTATCCGTACCGAAATACACGCGAGTCGGGTCCGCGTCAGGCTTATATAGGACACCCATCAGTATTGCAGAAACTAACGCTAACGTAATCGGAACAACTACGCGCACGCGCTGCGGAACAAATTTATGTACAGCCACTACGAATAACGGCAAAATAAGTGTCACTTGTGCGAGTAACGCAACAAACCATAAATGTCGCAACGGCTGCGGCGACGTTAACGCAAAATAGCTGCTTCCACTCACAATCGCTTGCCAATTCGAGGAGAACGTGAGCGCAGCAAGGCTGGCACCGGGAATACCAACCAAGAGATCACGGTCAATAAGCAGCCCCAACGAGACGACAGCGATCACCATGAATGCCATTGCAGGCCATAGACGAACCAGACGACGCAGGTAGAAGCGTCGAAGATCAATCCGCCCATCACGTGCTATCTCGCGCAGCAAGCCAGTCCCCAGCAGAAAGCCAGAAACCGTAAAAAACATGTCAACGCCAATAAAACCGCCGTGTAGCGTTGACGCCGACAAGTGATACCACATAATACCGATTAACGCGACACCCTTAATGCCATCCATGCAACGATATCTCGTGCTCGCGGTCTGCCGTGCCGATTGTGCTTGCGTTTCCATCACCCCGATATCCTACGACGAATATGGACTGTCAGCGCGAGACTGGCCTACCACACCACTTGCACGGCGTGGCGCGGTCGAAGTCGGCGGGCGAGAGCAATGCGCAATGAAGTGAGTGCGGCACGACTCTGCTTCAACGGTCATCTGGACGGCGTAGACTGGCGGTTCACGCGATATTGACCTGTCCGCATTCATCGATTGCCAATCGATTCATGACGTAAGGAGTGACATGCAGGAACTCGAAGAGCGCATCCGTAAGGAAGGAACCGTTAAAGAAGGCAACGTACTGAAAGTGGATGCCTTCCTCAACCACCAATGCGACGTGGCACTCTACGACGCTATGGGCAAGGCATGGGCCGAACATTTTGCAGGCAAACATATCACTAAAATTCTTACTATTGAAGCGTCTGGCATTGGCATAGCGTGCGTTGTGGCACGTCACTTTGGCAATGTACCGGTTGTGTTCGCAAAGAAAGCGCAGTCGATCAATCTCGATGGCGATCAGTATGTAACCACCGTGTACTCGTTCACAAAGCAGCGCGAATTTCCAGTGATCGTTTCGCGCAAATATCTTGGTCCTGACGATCATGTACTGCTTATCGATGATTTTCTAGCCAACGGTAAGGCGCTGCACGGACTGATCGATATTTGCAAGCATGCTGGTGCAACGATTGAAGGCATTGGTATTGCCGTGGAGAAGGGATTCCAAGGTGGCGGTGACCAATTGCGAGCGGAAGGTTACGACGTAGATTCGCTGGCAATTGTCGAGTCGATGGACCCGAAAACCGGTGCTATCGAGTTCCGTCACTGAGATTCACTGAAATACTGACGGCATAGCTCGAAAAGCATACGGTACGAGAGTAAGAGAGTATTTTAAGAGAGGGATTAACATTGTCTGAGCAGTCTGAGCACAAGCAGCCCGCAGGTGTTTCAGTTGAAGCACTGACGAGTCTTGACGCACCAGTGTCGTTCTGGCGAGGTATTCCATTCGGTTTGCAACATGTCATGGCGATGTTCGTTGCCAATCTTGCGCCGATTTTCATTGTCGCATCTGCTGCGAAAATGGACGCGCAACAGTCTGCGGCGATTATTCAAGCTGGCCTGTTGGTTGCCGGCCTTGGCACATGCTTGCAACTATATGGCGCGTGGCTTATCGGTTCAAGGTTGCCGATGGTTACCGGTATTTCATTCACATATGTAGCCGCTGCGGTTGCGATTAGCGCTGATAAAGGATATGGCGCTGTAGTTGGCGCGGTTATCGTCGGCGGTTTGCTTGAACTCGTGCTTGGATTGACTGCTCGGTATTGGCGCCGATTTGTGCCGCCGATTGTTTCAGCAATCGTGGTCACGTCGATCGGTTTTTCACTGCTGACGGTTGGCGCGGAAAGTTTTGGCGGAGGTTCAGGAGCGAAAGATTTCGGTAGCTGGCAGAATCTGACCCTCGGCTTGATTTCGTTGGTTGCTTGTCTCGCGTTCCAGCTGCTAATGAAAGGTACCGCTAAGCAGCTGTCTGTGTTGTTCGGTTTGGTTGTTGGTTATGTGGCCGCGATTGTTATGGGCAAGGTGGATTTTTCTGGGTTTTCTCACCTTGCGATCGTATCCGTACCGCAATTCATGCCGTTCAAACCGGTGTTTGACTGGGGTGCGATTATTTCGCTCGGCTTGCTGTATGTGGTTTCCTCAGTTGAGGTTCTTGGTGATACGGCTGCGCTGACCAAAGTTGGTTTGAACCGTCAGCCGACCGAACGCGAAACAGCTGGAGCGATTGCCGGTGATGGTTTGATTTCAAGCGTATCTGGCCTATTTGGATGCTTGCCGTTGACTTCGTTCGCACAAAATATTGGACTCGTCGCTATGACCAAGGTCGTCAACCGCAAGGTGATTCTATCGGGTGGTTTAATTCTGATACTGGCGAGCTTCGTGCCGGCTATTGCTGAGGTGTTTAATTCTTTGCCACAAGCAGTGCTCGGTGGCTGCACGATTATGATGTTCGGCAATATCATTCTCTCCGGGTTCCAAATGATCGCTGAGGCCGGTTTCTCGCAGCGCAATATTACGATCGCCGCACTGAGCCTGACCATCGGCATCGGTTTCACACAGGTGAGCGGCATTTTCGCTCAGTTCCCGGCTCTATTCCAGCAGATCTTCGCCTCGAACTGCATCGCCGTCGCCTTCGTTGTCGCCGTCATCCTCAACGCAGTCCTTCCAAGTGAGGAGCACTTTCTTGCTGCTCGCAGCGAGAAATAGATAGCACAGCCTCGCTGCGAGCAGCAAGAAATAAACAGCTCTATTGACTCCCTAGCTCCCCTTGTCCTGACAAGGGGAGCTATTTTTCGCTAAGGGCTAGTGAGTTTACGAACTTCTGATGCGGGATACTAACTCCATGATGAATTCTCGATGAACCGTCGGCGCGGCGTGATTTCGTGCGGCACAATGGTGCCAAGGAGGCGTGTCATGACCGACGACTACACCGAGAAAATGACCGAACTGATCGAACTCATGCGGCTGATCGGCAACGACACGCAACAGTGCGAGGTCAAAGAGTGTGCGCGCCGCATCTCGTCAACCATCACCGATACGCTGTCTGCTTTCTCTAACGGGTCGGGCGGCTGGATCATTCTCGGCTTGTCGGAGCGCAATGGGTTCACACCGGTCGAAGGGTTCAATGCGCGGGCTATGCAAGAATCATTGAGCCAAGCGTGCGAGAAAATGACGCCGGTAGTGCGCCCGACGATTGTGACCTGCCCGTTTGAAGGTGCCAATCTCGTGTTCGCACGAGTCAATGAAATGTTGCCGCGTGATAAACCTTGCTTTCTGACGGAACAAGGACCATATGGCGGCTCATATATTCGCACCGGTGACGGTGACCGTCATATGAACTCGTACGAGGTCGACCGTCTCATCGAGGAACATTTACAACCTACCTATGATCTCGATCTCGTGCCGCATGCGAGTGTTGACGATCTTGACCCCACTTTGACTGCCAGACTATTGGCACGCGTACGCGAGCAGCATCCGCATGTATTTGCGGATCGCAGTGATGAGGACGCATTACTCGATCTGCAAGTGTTGCGACACGACGATTCGGATACAGCAACCGTGGGTGGCGTGTTACGTCCGACTTTAGCTGGTCTGCTTACATTGGGCCGCTATCCGCAAAAGTATTATCCACGACTGTCCATTACGATCGCGGTGTTTCCCGGAACGAGTCGAGATGATGTGTTTCGCGGTGACGAACGACTGGTTGCATCGAAGTCGATTGTTGGTCCAATTCCGGTCATGATTAACGATGCTGTTGAATCGTTGATGCATTGGATTGGAGCCAAACGACCTGATTACCCACCGCTCGTATTGCGCGAGGCTATTGCGAACGCATTAACGCACCGTGATTATTCTCCTGATGCGCGTGGCACGCAAGTCACGATTAGTGTGTTCACCGACCGTATTGAGATCACGAATCCCGGTGGCTTGTATGGTACTGTCACTCATGATGTGCTTGCTCAAGCGCATCCTGTGGCAGGTATGCCGCTTCAGTCAACACGTAATCAGTTCCTGTTTACGTTACTTGAATCCACGCCGTATCCTGGCGGCGGATTCGTGAATCCTGAGGGCGGCGATGGTTATCAACGTATCGCTGCCGCGTTGCGCGAAGCAGGCATCGAACCTGCGACAACAGTCAACACGATTAACACATTCACGATGACCATCACCCGGCACCGCACCACCACGTCGGGCAATCCTAGCGATATCGCCAAGGCAATCACCACCGTGTTGGAACGCCATTCAGCCATGAGTCTCAAAGAGATTATCCGTGAACTGCAATTAACACCACTCGCCGCAACTTCCGGCATGCGTGAATTATTGCGTGAAGGTAGGGTCACCCGAGTGAGATTGGATGATGACCCTACCCAGCGGTACCGTCTCAAAGCAAGTTAGCTAGCAATCTCATACCACTTCGGCGAGTTGCGTTTGTGTGGATGTCACGAGTGTCGAACGTGTGCGGCGAATGCGTCCCACAGCCAGTCCGATGCAGATGAACGCTATACCGAACAGCATCACCAGTCCAACCGATGATGCCCAACTCATCACATCACTGCCCTGTTGCGACGCGGTTCCGATACCAAACGCATTGTCAATCGCCACGCAATACCACCAGCCTGGCAGCATATGACCGATCGCGAGCATCGGCGCAGGCATCATGTCCGGAGGGAAGGAAATACCGGATGTGAACATAATAAGTAAGCCGAACAAGTTAGCAAACCCGTTCGTCATGGTGTCGTTTAATCCGCATTCGCCGAGCATGAATCCGCACGCTACAGTCATCAACGCATACGCGCAGGCAGCCACAATAGTCATCGCTACACCGCTTAACGCAAGTTGAGACGGATTGAGCCCAGCAGCCAGCATGAGTCCCAGCGTAGCCAATACATATACTGCTACGACGATCACCGCGAACACACAGATGACAGCCAACCGTTCGAGGCCCATAACCGATGCACGTTGCGGGGACGCGAGCAAACGCCGTCGAGTTTCACCGGCGTTGAATACGCTTATTACCAGAGCCGTGCACACAGTCATCGCCAAGAACAGTGGGTAGAGCGCGGTTTTCATGGTCGTACCAAAACCGCGAGTAGCCAACGCAACCGTATCAGTATCCGCTGCAGTTTGATCACTGTGATCTACTGCGATTGCATGATTCGCGGTCTTGTCTCGAGCGACCGTTAGTACCTGTTGTGTGGCTTTCGCTACATCATCCAAACTGAGATGCTGTACTCGACCTTCCGGCAGCATGTCCAGCGTGTCCTGACCGCTCTGTTCATTCTGGCTTTGCTGATTATTTCCGTCAGCTGTTTGCCCGTCAACGCCGTTGTACTTGGCCTTCCAATCTTCCACGCTCACCGTCACGTTGTCACCAATCAGTGCAGTGCGAGTCATGGATAGGAATCCGCTCACGCTCATTGACGCCATCGAACCAACACCAGACGTATAACTCGTCACCGTCTCAACCTTAGGCAACGTTTCGTCCGAGGATACAGCGGCAATCAAACTATTCGCATAGCCGCTAGGAATGATCACAATAAGGTCCACCCAGTTCGAGGCGACCGCCTGCTGCAACGTCTGCGGCTCGTCAGCAAGATCAGTCACATCGTGACTCACTGACAGATACGAACGCATGGTATCGGCAATATGACCGCGGTCGGCGTCGCGATCAATAACAGCCACTGTCGCCCGTCCCGGCGTATACGTGTCGTTATCAGATGTCTGCCCAGTAAGCTGCGCACCGCTGATCGTAAACATCATAATGCCAATAAGTACTAGGTAGATAATGAGGTAGAGTCGGTGTGCAGCGAGCACACGCAGCGTTGCTTTACAGGTGTTCATAGCGTTGCTCCTTAAGCATGATGACACTTACGACGAGGAATATGGCACTCATGGTGAGTAGCACTCCACAAGTGTTGAGGAACGGGCGATAGCTGTCGTAGTACAGCAGCCCATAGAATAGGTTGGTCACCTGTTGAGCAGGATTGAGCAGAGCAAAGATCGGAACGTTGCGGGTAATCCAGTTGCTCAGTGACATTGCGAATCCTCCGTACAAACCGGAGAATAATGACAATGCACACGGAATAGCACTGGTCAAACCCATTTTCACGCCCTGTGGCAATTTCGGAATGGCGCCAATCATCGTGCCGAATGCACATGCCATGAACGAGGCAACTGCCACCGCGAGTACAGCCGCGGGTTCACGACCTCCAATCTCAATACCGCACACATATCGCACATAAGCCAACGCGATGAGAAGACTCACGCCTGAGCATAGCCAGCTGGCGAGGAATCCGGCCATCAGTTGCGTTACTCGATTCAACGGCGCAATCGAACGGCGCAACCCCAGTGCAGACAGATTTGCTTGCGCTGTAGTAACTGCGGAAATCGAATATCCCATCGCCATCAGGCAAGCCATGCCAAGCATTGCATAATAATACCGGGCCATTGCCTCTGGCTTGAAGTTCGTGAGTTGCACTTCGCGGGTCATACCGGTGACGTCACTCAGCGACGACCAGAACGCTCGACTAGTTGCAGCTTGAGAATTCTGTTCAAGCAGCTTGCGAGTCATCACGTCAGTTCGGTTATAGAGATCGATTGCTCCGCCGAGTGCAGCAATGGTGATGGCTTTGGCTGAACCAGACGACATGGTATCCCCGGCGCTACCAGCCACACCCGAAGCTAGTGTCAGCTCCAAGAGACCATCCTTGTCGACAAGCACGTAACCGTCTACAGTACCGTCTGCGAGCGCCTTGCGTGCCTGATCAATGGAGTCGACTGTTGTAGCGTTGATCAGTGTGGCGATGTGGTTGTTGGTTTGCTCGGGTTGAGATTGCCCGGATTGAGATTGTGTAGGCTGTGCGGATTTGTCAGACAGTGCGTCAATGAGCGCGCTTGCTCCTGCGGCTTGCTTCCAATTGTTGTTCTCTACGATGGCTAGTGGCATGGCTTGGACGTCGTAGCCTTTGGCGAGATTGCTGAACATGCCGGTGAATAGGGTGGCAAGTACTAGTGGGAAGACGATGAGCCAGAACAGTGATGCTTTGTTGCGTAGGTTCGTCTTCATGGTCATGATGAATGTGGACCACATGCGTGTTCTCCTTTCCCGGTTAGTGTTCCGGTTGTTCACGGTTAGTCGCGTAGCGCTTTGCCGGTCATTTCAAGGAAGACGTCGTTTAGCGTGGGCGGTTGGCTGGTGAGATGACCAACGTTTGCGCCAGCGCCGTGTAGTATTCCGAGGAGGTCTACGAGATTGTGGTCGCCGCGCCGGCAGCGTATGTTCAGTTCGCGGCCGTTGTATGTGGCTTCGATGACGAAGGCAAGGGCCCGAACGTTGTCAAGCGTTGTGTCGGTCAGGTCGAGTGTTTCGATGGTGATACGTTCGCCGGTGTCGATCATGGATTTGAGCTCGTCGGCGGTGCCGAGTGCGAGATGCTTGCCGTGATCCATGATGAGAATACGGTCGCAGATTTGTTCGACTTCTTCCATGTAGTGGCTGGTGTAGATTACGGTGGCGCCGGCTTTGTTGAGCTGTGTGATGCCTTCGAGGATGGCGTTTCGGCTTTGCGGGTCGACTGCTACGGTTGGTTCGTCGAAGAAGATGAGGTCCGGTTTGTGTGCGATGCCGCAGGCGATGTTAAGTCGTCTGAGAAGACCGCCGGAGAGTTTGCCGGGACGGAATGTACGGAAGTCTTGCAGTCCGACGAAAGCGATTGCTTCTTCGACGAGTGGCTCGCGTTCGGCTTTTTTGGGTACGTATAGTGAGCAAAAATAGTCGATGTTTTCGCTCACGGTGAGTTCGTTGAAGACGGCTACGTTTTGTGGCACGATGCCGATGCGGCGTTTCAGTGCGTACGAATTCGGGGTCATTGGTTGTCCGAATACACGAATGGTGCCGGCATCGTAAGTCAGTAGTGCGAGAATGCAGTTGATTGCAGTGGTTTTGCCGGAGCCGTTTGGTCCGAGCAGGCCAAAAATTTCACCGGTTTTCACGTCAAGATTGAAGTCGTCGAGGGCTATCATATCGCCGTATCGTTTGACCAGTTTCGATACAGTGACGGCCGATTCTGTCGTCATGTTCGCTCCTTTCCGTGCGATACTTCTATTGTCGACGTGTGTAAGCGGCTGTACTATAGCCGTTTGTCACTTTTTGCGGCCGATACGATGACATTTGTCACGAATACGGTGCTTACGATACTGTGTCGGCACGCTGGGCAAGGCGATGAGATTGTGTGCGCAAATCGCACGCATCCCGCCGACCGGCTACCATAATGCACAAAGGCGAGGGGGTGAATGCATGCGATCGCTGATAGATAAAACATTGCTGTTACTGTTGGCAATGGTACTGACGTTCCCGGATGACGTTAGTACGCTGATTGGCGTATTGACAGTGATTTCATGCTCATGCCTTGTTGAATGGCTGCTGTATCAAACCAACAAATACAGTTGTATAGCGTGGATACTGCTCATCATCATTATTATGGCGTGTATTCCGATCGGTTCATGGTGTGTACTGTTACCTGTGGTGGTGTATGACATGCCGCGTTTGCCCGTGCGCAATGAGATTGCATTTGCTCCACTGTTGATGTGGATTGCGCGTTGTATATGGGTTTTGCCGCTCATGTGGCATGGTATAACCGCGTTTGATCGTACGATCGTAGTGATTGCAGTTGTCACTGTGATTAGCTTCGCGTGGGGATCATCATCCCACGATACTGCGCAGTTTCGTCATGAATTACGTCGTGTGCAAGATCACGCACGTACATTAGCCCGTACGTCACGTCGTAGCAAAGCAGAGTTCGAGGAGGAACGCGCGCAGTCGGTGCGTATGGCCACGCTCAATGAGCGTACTCGTATTGCGCGTGAGATTCATGATAATGTTGGACATCTGTTAACACGCGCGATTATGCAAGCGCAAGCTGGTAAGGCTGTGGCTGATGCGACTGGAGATGAGACAGCAGCACATGAGTTTGCTGCGTTGACAGATACTGCTTCTGCCGCGATGACGATGGTACGTCGTTCTGTGCACGATTTGGCAGATGATGGTACTGATTTTGCTGCGCAAATCGAAGATGCGGTACGCTCAGTTGGTAGTGCGTCACCTGATTTTGCAGTAACGCTTTCTAATGAAGTATCTGACGCTCCTGCCGCGGTCGCTCGATGCTTTTCGATGGTGATTCGAGAATCATTATCGAACGTGGTTCGGCATAGTGGAGCAACGTCAGCAAGTGTAACGATCCGTGAATTTCCTGCATTATGGCAATTAGTTGTGCAAGATCCTGGTCCTGCACGGCACGATGATCGGCAGCAGATTGACGACGATGATGCGATGCGTGGCATGGGTCTTGCGGATATTGACAGTCGAGTGCGAGCCCTTGCCGGTATGGCTTCTTGCGGCCCGTATGATGGAGGTTGGCGTGTGTTTGTGACTGTGCCAAAACATCGCCAAGATACATCATTGAACGGCGGTAATAATGGTTAAAGGGGATAATCATGAGAACAGCAATCGTAGATGATGATTCAATCGTATGCCAGTCACTGCAAACTATTCTGACTGCAACTAGTACTGCAAATGTGATCTGGACTGCCAACGATGGGGACACGGCTGTACGTCAGTATTTTGCTTCACCATCAAGTCGGCCTGATGTGCTGCTTATTGATATTCAAATGCCTGGTACGAACGGTCTTGATGCGGCGCGAGCAATTCTTGCGCAAGACCCCGCTGCACGTATTTTATTTCTCACAACGTTTGCTGACCGAGCATATATTGCGCAAGCCATTGATCTCGGCGCGAAAGGCTATCTCATCAAACAGGATGTTGCTTCAGTCGCTCCAGCATTACAGGCAGTGATGGCTGGGCAAATCGTACTCGGCGCTGACGTATTAGATAAACTCGCTCGGCACGATGACACGACGATCAGTCATGACACCGATCCGCAAGTATTTGATATTCTCAGTGAGCGTGATCGTGCAATCGCATCACTTGTCGCGCAAGGACTCGATAACCGAGATATTGCGACCACGCTCTACTTAAGCGAAGGTACCGTACGGAACCGTATCAGCAGTATGTTAGATAAGCTGGGACTGACAAATCGTACGCAACTCGCTATTCTATGGATCAATACTCACCGATAGTTCATTGCAGCAATATGTCAGCTGTTCTTCATCACAATACTGTCAACAGTATTGGCAACACGTTCGCAGTCATCAGCACACTGCTCAAGATGACGATACACGTCATGCCATGCAAACACTTGCAAAGCATCATTACTAGTAGTGTGCAAAGTGCGCATCGCCGTGATGAACATATGGTCCGCGTCTGTTTCAATCGTGTTGATTGAAAACACGCGTTCTCTCAATGATGCGGAACGTTTGAACTTGGGTAGCTCACTCATGAGTTCTTTGATTTGTTCACAGGCTCGCACGATCATATCCGTCATTTCGATCGCATCTTGACGCATAACGGTCACGTTGTCATAATACAGACGGTCGAGCACGCCTTCGATACTGTCAGTCACATCGTCAAGTACGTAGCTTAACTGAGCAATGTCTTCACGGTCAAAAGGCGTAATGAATGCAGTGACTAACTCATCCATCATCTCGTGCCGTACTTCATCAGCCGCTTGCTCAATGCGATGCATAGCATCCATTCGTTCACGCAACAGAGCAGGATCATAGTCATGCATAGTATCGTGAAGCAAACGAGCTGCTTCACACGCGCAATGAGCACTACGAGCGAACCCGTTGAAATAAAATGAATCATTTTTTCGTGTCATGGGTATCCTCCTTACACGTATCAGTACGGTTAGATCAGTACGGTTAGAACACGAGCATGAACAGTTTGGCCATAACGAAGCTGATCATGCCACACCCGGGAAAAGTGAATACCCATGTGAGCATCATGTCGCGTACTACAGCAAAATTGATGGCGGACAATCGACGTACGGCGCCGACTCCCATGATGGCGCTGGTTTTAGTATGTGTGGTAGAAACTGGTATGCCTAGGACCGTCATTACTAACAGGCACAGGGCGCTGGAAAGATCAGCAGAAAATCCTTGATATTTCTCCAGTTTGACCATGTCCATGCCAACAGATTTGATAATCCGCTCTCCCCCGACCGACGTGCCGACGCCCATAATGATGCTGCAGAGAATCATGAGCCACAACGGAATGATCACGTTGGCGACAGATGATTGTCCCGCACAAAATGCCATGCCGAGAAAGAGCACGCCGATAAACTTTTGTCCATCTTGCGCACCATGCATAAAACTCATGGCTGCGGCTCCAACCACTTGCGCATAGGTGAAAAATCCGTTGGCACGTCTGCGGTCAAGATTCGCGCACAATAGAGTGACCGCTTTACACACTATCCAACCCATGCCGAACCCGATGACAAGGCTTGCGACTAAGCCATAGAGTACTTTAACCCACTCGCCTATGTTGATGCCTTCCATACCGCCTTGTATGGCAATAGCAGCACCGGAAAGACCCGCGATAAGACTGTGACTTTCCGACGTGGGAATGCCCAGCAACGAAGCTCCAACGCTATAGATAACAATGGAGAATAACGCTGCGCACAATGCGATGAGTGCCGCATGGGTATCACCGCCGAAGTCAACCATATTTGAAATGGTCGAAGCAACTGACGCATTAAGCTGCGTCATAATAAGCACGCCAAGAAAATTGAATATCGCCGCCATAATAACCGCTGAGCGCACGCGCATGCATCGCGTTGTCACACAAGTTGCGATGGCGTTAGGCGCATCAGTCCATCCGTTGACAAAGATGACGCCGAGCGTTAGCAACGTTGTTACAGCTAACGCTGGGTTGGTAAGCACCTGTTGGATGAAATACGACAAGGACACGTCCAATGCGGATCAGTTCCTTCTTCTTCGAGGGCGAGCAACAACGATTCTGATTGTAGTCGAACCATTGACTACGTAGTTATTGTCATCGTGCCGTGTCGTATCAATACTGCATATCAAGAACTGTGCATGAGGAACACTGCATCATAACAGTTGATTACTGTGCGATTACTGTCTGCACATACACGATGGCCCAGAGGCACGAAGCCTCTGGGCCATCGAATACCTTTATGACCTAGCGATCAGGCTATTATCACTCGTTGTCGCCAGCGGTTGCAGCGGTAGCGGTGACAGCACCCTTCTCGTCGGTGTTCAGGCCGGAGTACACCCAGTCGGTGTAATCCGGGTGATCGTAGCCGTTATCGACTGCGAACTGGAAGGCTTCCTGACGGAAGGCTTCGAGCTCGTTGATCTTGTCGGCGTACTTGTCGGCGTCGATCATGCGCAGAGCCTCAGCGGTCAGCTCGTAACGATCGATCTCGTTCACGCGAACCATGTCGTACGGGGTGGTGGTGGAGCCTTCCTCCTCGTAGCCGTGGACGTTGAAGTTGTCGTGGTTCGGGCGATCGTAGATCAGGCCACGCACGTCGTGTGCGTAGGAGTGGTATGCGAACAGGACCGGCTTGTCAGCGGTGAAGATGTCAGCGAACTCCTCGTTGGAGAGGGCTTCGTCGTTCTCCTTAGCGGACTGCAGAGCGAGCAGATCCACCACGTTGACAACCTTGAACTTGATGCCCATAGCCTTGAGCTTGTCGGAAGCGGCCATGATCTCCTGAGTCGGGACATCGCCAGCAGCGGCAAGGACGATCTCGGCTTCATCGTTGGTCTTCGCGGTGGAAGCCCAATCCCAAGCGGCAGCACCCTTCTCGAGCTCAGCGCGAGCTTCGTCGAGGGACAGCCACGTGGCGGCCGGCTGCTTGCCAGCGATGATGGCGTTGATCTTGTTGGTGGACTTGTAGCACTTCTCAGCGATAGCCAGCAGCATGTTCGCATCGGTGGCGAAGTAGATGCCGATGACGTGATCGTTGTGGAAGCACTTGTTCAGCAGCAGGGAGGTGACACCCGGGTCCTGGTGCGAGAAGCCGTTGTGATCCTGACGCCACACGTGAGAGGAGACGAGCAGGTTCATGGAAGCGATCGGCTTACGCCACGGGATCTCGCGGACGGTAGCCTCAAGCCACTTGGCGTGCTGGTTGAGCATGGAGTCGATCACGTGCACGAAGGACTCGTAGGAGCTCCAGATGCCGTGACGGCCGGTCAGCAGGTAGCCCTCGAGGAAGCCTTCCATCTGGTGCTCGGACAGCTGCTCGACAACCTGACCGGAGACGTGCATATGCTCGTCAACCTCGTCAGAGATGTAGCCGGCATCCCACTGCTTGTTGGTGACTTCGTAGGAAGCCTGCAGACGGTTGGAAGCAGTCTCATCCGGTCCGAAGATACGGAAGTCATGCGGGTTGTTCTTGATGATGTCACGGGTGTACACACCGAGGGTACGGGTAGCTTCAAGCTGGCCCCAGCCGTGGCCATACTTCTCGACTTCCTTGACGGCGTAGTCTTCGATGTTCGGCAGCTTCAGGTCGTCGCGAATCACACCACCGTTAGCGTTCGGGTTGGCGCCAATGCGCAGTTCGCCCTTCGGCATGAAGGCAACAACGTCGTCCTTCACAGCACCGTTCTCGTCGAACAGCTCTTCCGGCTTGTAGGACTCGAGCCAGTTCTTGAGGACTTCGAAGTGAGCCTCGGTATCGCGAGCGGAAGCCAGCGGCACCTGGTGAGAACGCCAAGAACCTTCGGTCTTCTTGCCGTCGATGTACTTCGGGCAGGTCCAACCCTTCGGGGTGCGGAAGATGAGCATCGGGTAGAACGGACGATGCACGTTGTCGGTCTGGGCGGTTGCCTTGATGTCGCAGATCTCGTCCCAGATGGTCTCCCACAGCTCGGCGAAACGACGGTGGATGGACATGTGATCCTCATCGTCGAAGCCAGCAACGAACTCGTACGGCTCGTAGCCCATGCCGTGGAAGAACTCGTGGAGCTCTTCGTCGGAAATGCGGGACAGGATGGTCGGGTTGGCGATCTTGTAGCCGTTGAGGTGCAGGATCGGCAGAACGATACCATCGGTGCGCGGGTTCACGAGCTTGTTGGACTGCCAACCGGTAGCCAACGGGCCGGTCTCAGCTTCGCCGTCGCCGACGATAGCCGGCACGAACAGGCTCGGGTTGTCCATGATTGCGCCGTAAGCGTGGGACAGAGCGTAACCCAGCTCGCCACCTTCGTGGATGGAGCCCGGGGTCTCCGGAGCGAAGTGGGACGGGATGCCGCCCGGGTAGGAGAACTGACGGAAGAACTTCTGCAGACCAGCCTCATCCTTGGTGATCTTCGGGAAGGTCTCGGTGTAGGTGCCGTCCAGGTAGGACTGGGAGGTACCAGCCGGGCCACCGTGGCCCGGGCCCATGATGATCACGGTGTTCTGGCCGTGGTCAGCGATGAAACGGTTGATGTGACCGATGAGGAAGTTCAGACCCGGAGTGGTGCCCCAGTGGCCGACCAGACGGTGCTTAACATCGTCACGGGTGAAGGGAGCCTTCATCAGCGGGTTGGAACGCAGATAAATCTGGCCAATAGAAAGGTAGTTGGCGGCGCGCCAGTACTTGTCAACGCCTTCGAGGGCTTCCTCGGAAACCGGAGCGTTGAGCTTCTTCCAAGGGGTGCCAATAACAGGACTCGTCATATGTACTCCTGTACTCCTGCACTATATCGTGCGATTGGTTGTTATCGGTAGGTCATGAGCCGTGCCGCACCTTGCGATTCAGCCGTGCTCAATCCCAATCACTTGGCATCATACGATCGAAGCCCGACTTTTGACCGATTTTTTTCATGTGTGTTCGAAATTGTTATAAAAATTTCCTCTTTTGTTTTCTTTTCATGGTTGTTTTGTGAACACACACTTTACCTTCCAGTAACCCAGAAACGGCAAAATTCCAGCGAAACCAACGATTCGAACCGTTTCGCTACGTTCGTTTCCATCACCAGACACGCGCGTGTTGTTCAACTGAACATAACGTGATGTCACATTTATGACTAATACAAACCAATATAAGCCAATACACCAATTCACACACGCAATGTCGCCTTACGCCGTCACAATGGACTGGTAATTATCCGTAGCTCATCTTGCATATATAAGGGAGAATTCATGGCAACAGGTCCTGTGCTCGTCGTTGACTTCGGAGCCCAGTACGCCCAACTTATCGCGCGACGCGTGCGCGAAGCCGGCGTTTACTCCGAGCTCGTGCCCCACTCCATGCCCGTCAACGAGATCCTCGCCAAAGATCCCAAGGCCATCATCCTGTCCGGCGGCCCTGCCTCCGTATTTGAACCGGGCGCTCCACGCGTTGATACAAAGTTGTTCGACGCTGGTGTCCCCGTGCTCGGTATCTGCTACGGATTCCAAGCTATGGCTTACGCGCTCGGCGCTGACGTCGACAAAGCGGCTCTCGGCGAATACGGTAAAACAGAAACTACCATCGATCACGCCGACGGCCTACTCGCCGGTTCACCATCCGAGCAGAACACGTGGATGAGCCACGGAGTTGCCGTTAAAACCGCTCCTGAAGGATTTGAAGTCCTCGCTCACACCGAAGGCGCACCTGTAGCCGCCATGCAAGACGAATCCCGCAAGCTCTACGGCGTACAGTGGCACCCGGAAGTCAAGCACACACCGATGGGCCAGCAGCTCATCGAAACCTTCCTCCACAAGTGCGCCGGACTGCCCAACGACTGGGACGCATCCAGCATCATCGAAGATCAGGTCAAGAAAATCCGCGAACAGGTTGGCGATGCGGAAGTCATTTGCGGTCTTTCCGGTGGCGTTGATTCTGCTGTTGCCGCAGCACTCGTGCACAAAGCAATCGGCGACCAGCTCACTTGTGTGTTCGTCGACCACGGTCTGCTGCGCAAAGGTGAAGTCGAACAGGTCAAGCATGATTTCGTTGCCGCAACCGGTATTCGACTCATCACCGTCGACGCGGCCGACGACTTCCTCACCGCGCTTAAAGGCGTCTCAGAACCAGAACGCAAGCGCAAGATTATCGGCGAAAAATTCATTCGCACCTTCGAAAAAGCCCAGCGCCAAGTACTCGAAGAAGCAGGTGCCCGCGGCAAAGAAGTCAAATTCCTCGTCCAAGGTACCCTCTACCCCGATGTCGTCGAATCTGGTGGCGGCGATGGTGCGGCCAATATTAAGAGCCATCACAATGTAGGCGGCTTACCCAAGGACCTCAAATTCCAGCTTATCGAGCCATTGCGCACCCTCTTCAAAGACGAGGTACGAGCCATCGGCACCGAACTCGGATTGCCCGACGAGATCGTCTGGCGTCAGCCGTTCCCTGGCCCTGGCCTCGGCATCCGCATCATCGGCGAAATCACCAAAGAACGTCTCGACCTCTTGCGTGAAGCCGATGCCATTGCTCGCGAAGAACTCACCAAGGCCGGTCTCGACCGTGACATCTGGCAGTGCCCTGTCGTCCTCCTCGCCGATGTTCACTCCGTTGGTGTACAAGGCGACGAACGCACCTACGGCTCCCCCATCGTTCTACGCCCGGTATCCTCCGAAGATGCTATGACCGCCGACTGGTCACGTCTGCCCTACGACGTCCTCGCCACCATCTCCACGCGCATCACCAACGAATGCCGCCAAATTAACCGCGTAGTGCTGGACTGCACTAGCAAACCCCCAGCAACCATCGAATGGGAATAATGTGATGACGGAGCGTTAGCTGCGTTGCGGGAGACTCGACGTACCGTCGTACGCCTTCATCTCCCGCGCCTTGCTACCGCACGCATCAGAGCATTTCACAACGTGATCGTACGGTAACGCTTGTTGCATGGTTCCTTGATGAACGACGCGGTGTTGCGGATCATTGTCGAAGCTTTCTTTGCTGGAGTACTCCCACAAAGAAAGCTTCGATGTCATCGGAATTCTTCAATCGGATTCGTTCCTGGCACCGGCATGCGGCTCGTCATACAACTCAAAGGACAAATCGGAAGAATCCACGTCAGGCATTCTCTCGATGATGCGGCGCAGAGCTTCGATCTTGGTGGCTGTGGAGTTTCCCGGATTGAACCACAGTCCCGGTCCGATTTCGAAGCCATATTCCAAGGGATCGTTTGAGAAGTATCGCGCCGGGAACTTATCTCCGAATGCTACAGCGCGGACCGCGTCAGGATCGATCTCATACAGGGATCCCAGAATGCTCTGCATCATCTCCACCCAGGTTTTCACAGTATGTCGTGCCCCCTGGAAGACATAGGCGGCAACCTTGCGGTTCGTGAAGTTGAAATCTTCATCGAGCGGATGGCTCTCATGTTCTTCGGCCTTCGGATGATAGTCGGTGGTGATACAAGGCCATATGGTCAGAAAACGCCGCCAGATGCGGTCGTCTCGCTCCCGCATCTCAGGCTCTCCCCAAGACTCGCAAGTGGAGACAAAGCGGTTAAGTTTCAGTCCGCTGTCCTTGAATCCATGGTCGCGATCACGCTTATCAGAGAATTCGTTGTTCGAATACTGGGAGTTATAGCCGGTCAGTGTCAGATTGCCCATACGGTTGAGCCATTGCTCATGAATGGCATCGGCGTTCGTTCCGAGCGAGTCCCTCCATTTGCGTGACAGCGTTTGCGGCATGATGTGTTCCACAGAGAGCGTGCCATCTTCAAGCATATCGACGACATTCACTCGTTCCACATTGTCTCGGTTCTCCAGACAGTTGTACAGGTACAGTCGTTTGCGCCCGATGCCATAGAAATTGCGCTCAGTATACGATTGTCTGAACTCATCATCGCGAGGGAAGCGACCGTTCGACTCCCTGCGAAGCAGGGAATATTTGAGCGCCTCACAATAGTCCGCGCCATCCGACACGCCTCGAACGGCGTCATAATGAAGGTTCTCGAAGACCTTGTTGAGGGCGTTCGTCCCAATGTTGCACACCCAGCGTCTGAACAGATAGTCCTCGATGATGCCTATCGCTGCGAGAACCTGATCCTCCGCAAGGTTCCCTGCATCGGCGTAATCAAGCATGGAGAGCAGGAACGGGGCGGTGATGCTCATCTCCAACAGGCCGAGGCGCCGCAGAGCCACATCTACCCGCGAATTGGCTCGTCCCAATCCGATGATTCGGCGGTAATGCACGGAATACCGTAAAAGATCAGCCAGCGGGAGTCTGTCTTGAAAGCCTTGGCATACGACCTGAACGATGGGTATACACGACTGATGATCGGGGTCTTTCTCGTTTTCGCCGCGATGTAGTCGCGGATGAAGGAGCTGACTTCGTAGTCGGTGTTGGCCTCAATGATATTCCAATACTGCTCGTAATATCGGTTCTGCAAATCTTCGGGAAGGTTCATGAGCACGTAGTTTCGGATCTTGTCTCCCTCGCTCAGGCTCAGACCCGTCGAATTCAGACTCTCGAAAATAAGCTGCGCGTCATCGTCTGACTCCAGCATAATATCGATAACCTCAAGGCTTTCGACGGCATCCTTGAGCTGGTCGGCAGAAAGGTCAGTCTGGCTGATGCGCTCCAGAAAATACCGGTAGTTTTCGGTCACGTTTGAGCCTTCGACAAGATGGTCATCCTCGTCCATGATCTTGCCGAGGGCTTCCTGATCGTCTTTAACGAGCTTGAGCTTGAGCTTCTGGTCGCTCTCGTCGTATCTGTCCATCAGATACTCGTAGCGGATGAATTCCGGCAGCGTGTCCTTTCTGGCTTCGATCGCTCCGCTCTTAATCTGCCTCAGCAGTGCCGCAAGCAGAAGATACACGGTGGTCACTCGTTGCTGGCCGTCGATGAGAACGCGCCTATCCATATTCATCTGGGAGACAATGCTGCCAAAAAAAGCGATTCTCGGCTTTGCTGTACGACATCTTCAAGATCATCGAAGAGACGTTTACACTGTTCGCGTTTCCAGTCGTAGTTCCGCTGGTAGACGGGTATCACGAAACGTGTCTGCGCGCCCTGCAGCATTTTCGCCAGCTTTTTCGCATCACCACGCATGAGAGTTCGCTTTCCGATGGTCGGCCCGGCCTGCCAAGGACCACTTACTGTCCGGAGGTTGGTATTGGTGCAGGCCTGCTTCGCTGCCACGTTCTGCACGACAGGGAGCCGGTCTCCATTATATCTGTCGTTTTGTGGATTTCCGGTATAATCATGTCGTTTTACGACGCCGTGCGAAAGGATTGCCAATCTCTATGCGACAAGGATTCGACAACGACAAGTACATCGAATTACAAGCCGACAACATCAGGAAGCGTATCGCACAATTCGGTGGCAAACTGTATCTCGAGTTCGGCGGAAAACTGTTCGACGACTATCATGCGTCACGAGTATTGCCAGGCTTCCAACCGGATACCAAATTCCGCATGCTTGACAGCATGAAGCAGGACGTGGAAATCGTTATCGCCATCAACGCCAACCATATCGAAAAATCAAAAATGCGCGGCGATCTTGGCATCACTTACGACGAAGACGTATTACGACTCATCGATATTTTCCGCTCACGTGGCTTCTACGTCGGTTCAGTCGTACTTACTCAATATGCTGCTCAACCAGCCGCCGATGCGTATCGTCATCGACTTACTCAGCTCGGCATCACCTGCTATCTGCACTATCCGATTGCCGGTTATCCTCACGATATCGAACGCATCGTGTCGTCCGAAGGATACGGTCGCAACGATTACATCGAAACTAGCCGTCCGCTCGTCGTCGTCACCGCGCCAGGTCCAGGTTCCGGCAAACTCGCCACTTGTCTGTCACAGCTCTATCACGAGCATCAACGCGGTATCACAGCCGGTTATGCGAAATACGAGACATTCCCGATCTGGAACCTACCGTTAAGTCATCCGGTCAATATTGCCTATGAGGCAGCAACAGCCGATCTCGACGATGCGAACATTATCGACCCATTCCATTTGGATGCTTACGGCAAAACAACCGTCAACTACAATCGCGATGTTGAAGCGTTCCCCGTGCTCAAAGCCATGATGGAACGCATTATGGGAACCAGCCCGTATCAAAGCCCAACCGACATGGGCGTAAATATGGCCGGTTATGCAATCTCAGATGATGAAGCATGCCGCGAGGCCGCAAATCTTGAGATTGTGCGTCGATATTTTGCTGCAGCTGAACATTGCAAGCGTACTGGTGAAGGAGAGGATCAGGTCGAACGATTGCGTTCGATTATGAAGCGGGCCAGTGTAGATGTCGACCTCTCCCCTGCTCGTCAGGCCGCGCTTGATAAAGAAACAGCAACTGGCGCGCCTGCAGGCGCAATGGTTTTACCCGACGGTCGTGTGGTCACTGGCAAAACCGGTGTACTCATGGGAGCGGCCAGTGCGCTACTCATGAACGCGCTTAAAGCAGTAACTGGAGTAGACGCGCAAATTCCAGTCATTGATGATGCTGCAATCGAACCAATCTGTACACTCAAAACGGAACATCTGCATGCGGCAAATCGTCGTCTGCATTCTGATGAGACACTTATCGCACTGTCTATTACGAGTTCCACGAGTCCTATCGCAGCTCAAGTTATCGCAGGATTAGAGCAATTGCGCGGATGCGACGCGTTTTTCTCTGTCATCATCTCACCGGCTGATGAAGCCTTGTATCGCAAGCTCGGTATCAACGTGTGTTGCGAACCGAAGTACGAACGCACGAGCTTGTATCACAAGTAAGCAAGTGGTCTGTCTGTACCACATTACTTAGGTCGTGAGTCGTAACGCACCGACTCACGACCTAAGTATTAGAATGAGCGATATGTGTGAACAGAGCGGTCACACGGCAGTCTGTCCCCAAGCAAGGAGTTCACTGTGGCAGTTACCAATATCTACATCGCCAGTCCTGAAGGAGCTAACGGTCGCAATGTCGTCGCTTATGGCGTTCTCAAGGCATTGACCACCAAATATAAGACTGCGGTGTTCCGCCCTGCTGTCTCTAACCATGATCATTTCACGCCGATTCTGCTCGGCGCGTCGAACGCAGGCCTCGGTGTTGCACTGTCTAGCGGTCTTGACATTCATAAAGTGCGCCGTGATAAGGAAGCCTCTCGTGGCGATATTGTTGCCGCTTTCGACGATGCGATGAGCGTTTCGCGTGCTGATGCAGCACTCATCGTGGGCACCGACAAGTCGCATGTCAATGATCCGACTGCTTATGAATTCAACGCAAATATTGCAGCTGATTTGCAAGCTGGCGTTTTTCTCGCGATCTGCACGATCGACCGTTGGCCCGACGAGTTGCGTGAAACCGTACAGCTGTCGATCGAAGGCATGGAAGCGGCTGGCAATAAGGTACTCGGTATTTTCGTTACCGGTTGTGACCCACGTCATTCGGTGTTCGTTAAGAATACGCTCGCTGAATTCGGCCTGCCCGTATGGACTATCCCGCAAACACCATTTACTGAAGAAGCACAAGCAGACGCTGCACTCAAAGCATTCCAAGATAATGTGCCTACTGAAGAAGTGCTCAAGGCACTCGATGTAGACATTGAATTCCCGGTTACCTCGTACGCATTCCAGCACAGTCTACTCGGCCGTGCGAAAATCAATAAGAAGACGATCGTCCTGCCAGAAGGCGAAGAAGACCGTATTATCAAGGCGGCTGATTACCTGCTTGAACGCGAAGTTGTCAATCTCATTATTGTCGGCAATCGTGATGCGATTCTCGCGCGCGGCGCGGAACTCGGCCTGCATTCACTTGATAAGGCACGTTTTCAGTCAATGGATGACGAAAACATCGTCAAGCCGATGGTTGCTAAGTTGTGCGAACTGCGTGCGAAGAAGGGCATGACTGAAGAACAGGCTCGCGAGCAGCTCAAAGATGCCAGCTATTTCGGCACGATGCTCGTTGTACTCGGTTACGCTGACGGTTTGGTATCTGGCTCAATTAACTCGACTGCGAACACGGTGCGTCCGGCACTGCAGGTTATTAAGACGAAGCCGGGCGCGTCTCTGGTTTCCGGCTCGTTCCTCATGTGTTTCAAAGATCATGTGGCGGTGTTCGCGGACTGCGCGATTAATCTCAATCCAACTGCTGAACAGCTAGCCGATATTGCTATTCAATCCGCCGAAACAGCGAAAGCATTCGGCATTGAACCGAAGGTTGGCATGCTCTCCTACTCCACACTCGGTTCAGGTAAGGGACCGGATGTGGATGTTGTCGAAGAGGCCACTCGAATCGTTCGTGAGAAAGCGCCAGAGCTACCAGTGGTGGGCTCTATCCAGTTTGATGCTGCATGGTCACCAACTGTGGCTGCGACTAAGGCCAAGGGCAACGATGTTGCCGGTCATGTGAACGTGTTCGTATTCCCGGATCTATGCGCAGGCAATATCGGTTACAAGGCCGTGCAACGTTCCTCGGGCGCGCTTGCAATCGGCCCGGTGCTGCAGGGACTCAACAAGCCGGTCAACGATCTGTCACGTGGCGCGCTCGTACAAGATATCATCAACACGATTGCTCTCACCGCTATTGAAGCGCAACAGTAAGCAGTAGTACTACGGTAATACGCAAGTAGCAGCAGGATTACTCGCAGTTTGTAGTAAGCAGCGAGTAATCTGACAAACGGTAACCCGTGTCAGCGGGAAACAGACAAATTACAATGGAGGATGCCCACAATGGCGAAAACCGTCCTTGTCATCAATTCCGGTTCCAGCTCGATCAAGTACCAGCTGGTTGATCTTGAGTCCGGCGAAGGTCTCGCTTCTGGTCTTGTCGAGAAGATTGGCGAGCCGATCGACGGTCATTACAAGCACGAGTACAACGGCGAGAAGCATGAGCTTGAGGAGCCGATTCACGATCACGAGCAGGGCTTGAAGCGTGTGCTCGGCTTCTTTAAGGAGTACGGCCCGGACCTGTCCGAGGCTGGCATTGTGGCCGTTGGTCACCGTGTGGTTCAGGGTGGCTCCATCTTCCCGAACCCGGCTCTGGTCACCGATAAGACCATCAACCAGGTTAAGGATCTGGCTGTGCTCGCTCCACTGCACAATGGCCCGGAAGCCAAGGGTGCTGAAGTTATGCGCGCACTGCTGCCGGATGTTCCGCAGATCTTCGTGTTCGACTCCTCCTTCTTCTTCCAGCTGCCGAAGGCTGCCAGCACCTACGCGCTGAACAAGGAAATCGCCGACCAGTATCACATCCGTCGTTACGGTGCTCACGGCACGTCTCACGAGTACATTTCCTCCGTGGTGCCGGAAGTCATTGGCAAGCCAGCTGAGGGTCTCAAGCAGATCGTGCTGCACATCGGCAACGGTGCTTCCGCTTCCGCTGAAATCTCCGGCAAGCCGGTTGAGACTTCTATGGGTCTGACCCCGCTTGAGGGCCTTGTTATGGGTGGCCGTACCGGCGATATCGACCCGGCCGTGGTCTTCCACCTCATCCGTAACGCTCACATGAACGTGGATGAGCTGGATGCTCTGTTCAACAAGCGTTCCGGCATGATGGGTATGACCGGTTTCGGCGATCTGCGTGAGGTTCACCGTCTGGTTGCTGAAGGTAACGAGGACGCTAAGCTGGCTCTCGATGTGTACGTGCATCGTATCGTCAGCTACATCGGCAACTACACTGCTCAGATGGGTGGCGTAGACGTGATCACCTTCACCGCTGGTGTTGGCGAGAACGATGATATCGTGCGCAAGATGGTGTGCGACAAGCTCGCTCCGTTCGGCGTCAAGCTCGACGAGGAGAAGAACGCGACTCGCTCCAAGCAGCCGCGCGTCATCTCCACCCCAGACTCCTCCGTGATCATCGCTGTGATCCCAACCAACGAGGAGCTGGCCATCGCTCGCAAGTCCGCTGCTATCGCGGAAGCTGGCGAGGATGCCTACGGCAACACGTTCGCCAAGTGAGTAACTGACTCACTACACTGAACGTTTGAGTCGTTACAGGCTGGTGATTTCCCACAGAGGGAATCACCAGCCTTTTGCTTATACGCTATGTCCCCTTCCTGCGTGGCGGAAAACGCTCGCTGAGACAGTGCTCAGCGAGCGTTTTCCGCCACGCAGCATACAGGTTGACCCGCTACGACAACATGCTGTTCCACATACCAACAAAGTCAGGCAGGGTTTTGCGAGTGGTTGCCACGTTGACAATACTCACGCCCGGCACTGCCAGTCCAATCATCGCTGCGAACGTAGCCATGCGATGATCAGCATACGATTCCATCACCGCGCCGTGCATTGTTTCGCGCGCAACCGGCGTAATCTCAATACCGTCCGGCAGTTCGCATGCTACTCCCCCAACACGTTGGATCTCTGTAACAAGTGCCGCTAATCGATTCGTCTCATGACCGCGCAAATGGCCAATGCCGATCATACGTGTCGGCGCATCAGCGAACACGAGGATTGCAGCCAGTGACGGCGCAATCTCTCCAGCTGCAGTCAGATCGAAATCTCCAAGACCGTGAATATGTCCATCGGACGATACCTCACAGTACCGAACACCCTCACGTTCTGGGAACAACACTCGCGCACCCATCTGCTCAAGATAACCAGGTAACAAACCGCCCGGTTGAGTAGTTTCCACCGGCCAATGCGGCACACGCACGGTACCACCAGCAATCAATGCAGCGCCTAAAAATGGCGCCGCATTCGACAAGTCCGGTTCGACAACCACGCGTTCTGGCAACTGCAACGAGTGCGACGAAACCGACCAACGATGATGTTCCTCGTCGGCAAGTGCGTGGCCGCCAGCACCGTTTACGTCTGCAACGGTCATACGAATGTGCGGTAAGCTTGGCGTTTTTTCTCCCGTATGCGTCAACGACAGCCCGCCGGGCAGACGTGATCCGATCAACAGCAGGCCGGAAATGAACTGAGACGAGCCAGATGAGTCGATGCTTACTTGGGCGAGGCTTTGCGGCAATGTTGCGGGCGGCGTGATCGTAAACGGCAAGTAGCCGGGTTCTGCATGATAGTCGACGCGTGCGCCGAGCTGTTCGAGTCCGTCGAGGACCGGCTTCATAGGGCGTGCGTACGCTTGTTTATCGCCGTCGAAATGCACCGGCCCGTCGGCGAAGAGAGCAAGCCCCGGCACGAATCGCATAACCGTGCCGGCAAGTCCACAGTAAATGTCGACGTTACCGTGGAAGTGTCCGTCTGCCGGTGGTGTAACCGTTACTGTGGTGTCAGTATTTGGGTCAACGTCACAGTGCACGCCGAGTTGTTCGAGTGCGCCCATCATAAGTTCAGTGTCTCGTGAACGTAACAGCCCGACGAGGGTGACTGGCTGCGAACCAAGAGCCGCGAGGATGAGATATCGGTTCGACAGTGATTTGCTGCCGGGAATAGTGACAGTAGCGTTAATCGGTCCGTTCGGCATTGGCGCGGGCCAAGGATCGGTGATTGCTGGTGTTGTCGTTTCGCTCATGAATGTTATCGTATCGGTTACGGTTACTTTTTGTATCCGTACGTCCGTGTCCGAGTTATATAGATTGTCGGATAGTGTATGGTCAGCGTAATCTAATTCGACAAACTAGCTATGATTACGGCTCCTCATACGAATCCTCTATACCGATTATTTAGATTATTTATGATGCTTGGCGCACAGATTCTTTCTCGATAATCGCGCAACGAATGTGACCGTGATCGACCGATAGGTCTGGCATTACTGCGTCAGTGACTACCGTGTCAAGCGCATCACTCAAATCGCGTCCTTCGATCATTGAGATGAGTTTGCACGCACCCCAGTATCCCATTTCATAGTGTGGCAATTCAATAGAGGTCAGTCGAGGTTCAAAAAATCCGGCGAGCAATTCAAAATTATCAACGCTCACAACAGACACATCTTGGCCGATGTGCAATCCTCGTCGTTCAGCTTCCTCGTAGATGAATCGCACGCGCACATCATTGAAACAGAAGATACCGTCTGCACCGGCGTCGAATACTGTTGCAGCTCTCTGCGCACCGTTAACATTTTCGTCTACTGTTAGAGCAAGTCGATTTTCAGGCGCAATGCCAGCATGATCTAATGCTGCTTCATATCCAGCCAATCGTCTCGGTTGTGCAATGAGCACAGGAGGACAACCAAAGTACGCAATGCGCGTGCATCCAGCAGCGAGCAAACGATTGGTTGCATCCTTGCCAATGCCCCACTCATCTGGACCGATGGATGGGCATTGCCCGTCTGCATCTTCAGCATCAACCATAACAGTTGCACAGCCATCGAGCGCATCTGGCAGTGTGCGAATTTGGTTGTACATGGTTGCGTAGAGGAATCCGTCAACACCATATCGACGCATCATAGTGATCTGTTCATGTTCGAGTTCAGCGTCATCGCCAGTGTTCACGACTGTTAATAGGTAACCGAATGCTCGGGCTGCATCTTGCGCACCGAGAATGATGCGGCCAGCGTATGGTGTGGTGGCGATCGCGTCGCTGATCAGTCCGATCATATGACTGCGATTAGTGCGCAAACCGCGGGCAATCGGATTGATCGTGTATCCCAGTACTTCGGCTTGGTGACGCACTTCGCGAGCGATTTCTGGTTTGATACGTCCTTGATCTTTACCGTTGAGCACGCGTGATACTGTTGCTGTAGATACGCCTGTTTTCAGCGCGATATCTTTCATCGTAACCATGCGTGGCTCCCGTCGCGTTAAGTGTTGTCGCAGCACCGATCATAGTAGCCTATCCCGTTCTTTTTCTCGCATGTTGCGGGTAATCGTGTAATAGCGAGATGGTACAAACGGACGGCAAGTCGATACGGAAAATATTGATTCCGATTGACTTGCCGTCCGTAATCTGGTACGTACGTTCGATCATAGTGAATAGCCGAACGTGAATAAGCCGATCAGCCCTTGACTGCTCCGAGCATGACGCCCTTGTTGAAGTACTTCTGCAGGCACGGGTAGAGCACGAGCAGCGGAATCGTAGCCACGATAATCACACCGAACTTGATCTGATCAGCGAGTTGCTGCTGCGCAGCGGCGTTGAGGTTCGAGGCAACTGACTGCGAGACGAGCAAAATCTGCTGGAGCACGACCTGTAGCGGCTGTTTGTTCTGATCGGTGATGTAGATAAGACCGGTCATGAAGTCGTTCCAGTGTCCAACGAAGTAGTACAGACCGATCACCGCAAGAATTGCTGGGCTCAGTGGTAGGACAACGCGGAAGAAGTAGCCGAGATAGCCAAGGCCATCGATCTGTGCCGCGTCGTGCAGGTCTTCCGGAATGGAGGTTTCAAAGAATGAACGAGCGACAATCACGTTATACACGCTCACTGCACCGGGCAGAATGAACACCCACATCGTGTCGATAATGCCGAGTTGTTGGAAGAGCAAGTAGTTCGGAACGAGGCCACCAGCGAAGAACATGGTGACAGTGAACAGGAATAGGATAACGCGACGCGGCTTGAACTCACGGCGCGACAGTGCGAACGCGCACGGAATAGTCACCACCATATTGACTGCGGTACCGAGCACCGAGTAGACGATCGTGTTCCAGTAGCCGCGCCAAATCTGTGCGTTTGCGAAGATTTTCGCGTAACCCGCGAAGGTGACGCCCGTGGGGAGCAATCGAGTCTGACCAGATGCGACGCTGTTCGGGTCAGAGAATGACGAGATGATAACGAACCATAGTGGGTACAGTACGATCAACACGACAACCACAATCAGGGCGTTGATAACACCGGAGGTCACCCAATCTCCCATAGTGAGATGTTGCGGTTGCTTTTTGTTCCACGGAATATCGTTGCCGTTTGATTTGGAAGCTGGATTGCCATTCATGGCGATTGATGCGCTCATTGCTGTGTTCCTCTCGTTTTAGAAGATGCTCGCGTTCGAGACGCGCTTCGAGATTGCGTTAGCCGAAACTAGGAAGATGAAGTTGATAACCGTATTGAACAGGCCGATGGCCGTAGAGTAGGAGAACTGGAAGTTGATCATGCCGATCTTGTACACGTAAGTGGAGATCACTTCGGTGGCCGGCAGGTTCAGCGTGTTCTGCATAAGGTAGATCTTGTCGAAGCCAACATTCAGTACGGAACCCATGTTGAGAATGAGCAGCACGCCGCAGGTAGGCAAAATTGCTGGGAAGTCAACGTATCGGATGAGTTGCAAGCGACCAGCACCATCGAGTTTCGCAGCCTCATATAGAGACGTATCGACTGAGGATAGTGCAGCTAAATAGATAATGGCGTTCCATCCGCAATGCTGCCAAACTTCAGAAATCCAGTAGACTGCGGTAATTGCGCCGGTGCTACCCATCAAGCTTTCGTCGCCGAAGAACTGACCGATGATGCCGGTATTCGGAGCGAGGAAGATGTTGAGCATGGAAACGATAACCACGATCGAAATGAAGTGTGGCATGTAGGTGATGGTCTGCACAAAGCCTTTGATCTTCGGTGAATGAATCTGGTTGATGAGCAGAGCCAGAATAATCGGGAAGAGAAAGCCCATTACTAGGGTCCACAAGCTGATGCGGACTGTGTTGGTCATAATCTCACCGAATAGTGGCGAGTGGAAAAATTTGTTGAAGTATTTGAATCCGACGAAGTCGCCACCAGTCAAGCCTTTGTCAGGATCAAATTCGCGGAAGGCGAGCTGAATACCCCACATTGGAACGTATGCGAACAAAGCAACGAATACGAGTGCAGGCAGGGTGAGCAGCCATAGTTCCCAGTATCGGCGAAAATGTTCGGCAATACGGGATGGCAAGCTAGTTTTGATCGGCTGCTGTGGGGACCGGCTGGATGCAGTGATAGTGGTGGATGACATGATGTGCTCCAATGTGATAGGAACCGTATGTTGTTTGTGCTGTAAGACCATGTGTTGTGGCCACTGCGGATACTGAGAAAGATAAGGACATGTCGGCCGGATTGGCGGTCACAGCCGACGTAGTCCTGTAGGAAGTTGCGCCGGAAAAGGAAAAAAACGACGCAAGTATTATCTGTGGTTGAGAATGATCAGCCGTGTGACAGAGCACAGGTGACGATGGTCACTTGACAGCCTTGTCGTAGTATTTCTGCCAGATCGCAATATTCTCTTCGAGTCCAAGCGTAGGTTCGGCAATGTTCTTGAGATACTTATCCCATTCCTTATCGATGCCGCCACTCTGTACCCACTTTGCCAACTGGTTGCCGGCGTAGTTACTGATAGACGTGTTGTTGTCGGATAGCGTGTCGAGATCATCACTGCTAGGGCGCACGTAAATCGGGATGACATCTTTGGTTGGATCGACGCGACTCAATGCTTCCTCTACGGCATTGTTGGCTTCAGTTACCTGATCAGCGTTATCATCGTTGACGATCGTTGCTTCATCGGGCACCCATCCAGCGAAACGATCCTGCAATGCGATAGCGCGTGTATCTGGGTACTCGGCGTATGCCTTAGCGCGGTCGATGGTGTAAGTGTGATTACCATCGTCAGATAATGTGGTCGGGATAGAACCAAAATATCCTTCCACTGACAGTTTCTCGCTGTACATTGCGTTTATGATTTTGTAGACGGCAATTTTATTCGCGGCCTTCGGGCTAACAGACAAGCTGTATGCGAACTCAGTAGCGTCTTGTGAATAATCCCATTTAACGTCCTTATCTGGTGTGGAAGCGGACTGCTTGAGAGGCGGAATGCTCATGTACTGCTTGGCAAGTCCGTTGCCGAATTCACTGTACGCAGACCATCCAAAGGTGACGCCAGTCAATGCAGTTTTACCATCGTTGACTGCCTGTGCAACGTATTGCGAAGCATCGCGAGTAAACGTATCTTTCGGAATCAGGCCGTCAGCCATCAAGCTGTGCAGGTAAGTGATCACATCTTTGAGTTCATTAGATGTGTAGTAACTCTTAACCTTGCCATCCTTGACATAGTAGCCTTGCGTAGAAGCACTAGAACCCATAAAACTGGTGACTATTCCAGTAGAGTTGAGCAATACGAGCGGGCTCCAAAGGCCGAATCCGAGACCGCGGATGTTCATCGGCACTTCGTCAGCTTTACCATTGCCGTTGGGGTCCTGCGTTTTGAACGCTTCAAGAACATTCTTGAGCTCATCCCATGTGGTTGGTACCTTCAGCCCAAGCTTGTCCAGCCACTGCTTGTTGATGAACATATGCGTGGCAGAAACACGGTAACCTTTACCACGGTCAGATGGCAGCAACTTGATCTCACCGTTGCTGTTTTCAACCATCTTCTTAGCTACTGGATGTGCCTGGAAGAATTTTTCCACGTTTGGCAGCTCGTTGAGATGCTGTGAAATATCTTCAAACTGATTCGGGTAACGGCTAACGTCGGTTGGATCGTAAAGAGTCAGGCCGATATCTGGGAAGTCGTTAGCCACCATCTTTGGTGCTTTCTGCTGACCCCATGAGCTATCAGCGATCTCTTCCCAGTTAATAGTGCAATCGCAAGCTACTTCCAGTTGCTTGGAATATTCCGTGTTCTTCATTGGATGATCGGTGACGTTACGACGCACCCGAATGGTCACAATCGGTTTGCCGTCTGCGTCGACGGTGGGCTTCTTTTGTCCGCATCCGGCGAGCGTTGCGCATAGTGACGCAATCAGGACGGATACGACGAGTTTGTTAACATGCAAACCACAGCGTCCCATGAAGTTCTCCTTAACCATGTGTTCTCTTCCATCCAAAATGCAACATATTTCGTTGTTGCTAGCGGCGATCATCGCCGTCTCTCGGATGTAACTAAAGATAACACGGCAATCGATTTCCGGCAATCGATTGCCACTCGGCGTGTCGAACCGATTCGATACTACTGACTTACTATCTCAACTCTGTTGTATTTCCACATATCTCAACAAATCATCTCGCGTTTGTTCCCAGCTGCCGTGGTGTAACATCCACAGCAAACGAGCTAGCAACGATTGAGCGCAGCATGGGGGCACATCTACTGAGAAACCTATACTCAGTAACCAATGACTGAAAAATACCGTGCACACACATTTCGCGTTATGGTGATCATATGCATATCATTGAGCAGTTCTGTCAGGGTAAGCGTGATGATCAATCCTTGAATGAGGATGGGATGGTTGTCACAGATGGGTTTGCTGCTGTTGTGGATGGGGTGACCAGCAAAAGTGTACGCCACTTGTGGCATCCAAGTGCTGGCGTTGTAGCGAAGGATCTGCTACTGGACGAGATTAGTCAACTTGCGCCTGACGCG
The DNA here is from genome assembly GCF_002259755.1 of Bifidobacterium hapali. GTDB lineage: Bacteria > Actinomycetota > Actinomycetes > Actinomycetales > Bifidobacteriaceae > Bifidobacterium > Bifidobacterium hapali. The sequence goes on along the minus strand of NZ_MWWY01000024.1, from coordinate 7,381 downwards.
ACCATGCGTCAAACGCAAGCCGCACTTGACGAGCGGTTGCATGCACAGTATGAACACTGCACTACCGACGATGCCACTGTGTTCACATCCGAGCCGTGGGAACGACTGCAAGCAAATGCGGTGATATATAGCGCGTATCAGCATGAGGCATGGCTGTTCGGTGACTGTCAGATCATGGTTAATAGCGTTCACATTCCCACAGTCAAACGTGTGGACGTGCTGCTGGGTGATTTGCGAGCGTTCGTCGCACAAGCACTAGAGCTGAGTCCTGAGTCTGTCGAACAAACAGCCTCTGCTACAACAACATCCGATCCGACACGCGATACGATCATGCCATTCCTACGATTGCAGTCACGGTTTGCGAATCAACGCGGCGAATATGGTTATTTTGTGTTCGATGGATTCACCGACCTCACGTATCCGATTCGCACAGTTTCCATCAACCCTGACGACGACGTCGTGCTTGCCTCGGACGGCTATCCCCTGCTTCGACCGACACTCACTGAATCAGAACAGGAGCTGAACCGATTGCACATCACCGATCCGCAGCTCACTCATGAATATCGCACTACGAAAGGCTTCTCCCCCGATCTTGCATCGTTCGACGATCGCACTTACCTGCGTTTCATTGCATAAACACACTTCTTACCGAGAAACTCATAGGAATACAGTTGCGTTACTTGCATTACAACACATCCTCCGGCTCTCGTTAAACCAACTTTGATATACGCTCGCACACTATTCCTCAGTCAATTATCCTTTGTCGACTGAAGAGTAGCCTGAAGGGTAGTCTGCCAGCACATGTCAAAAATGGTTTAACAGAGCCTATCCTTTAGTCATTGAGCCGCATAGTCATGTGCTGTAGACTGCAACAGTATTCCGGGAAATGTTCAATCATTTCAGCATCCGATGTCACTACATAATCAGCATGTGCCTGCCGCGCCGCTGCGATGATGAGATCATCCTCAAAATCATTATGCCGTGCACGATAGGTCATCACATCATCACATGTCTGCTGGTCAACAGTAACGACTTCGCACAGTTCACGAGACTGTTCAATACAACGCCACGGTACACTATCGATCAGCATGCGTAAAGTAGCTTTCTCCAGTTCCGAATCTCCTGGCTTACACTGCCGTTTGATCATCGCAACAGATATATAAGCAATATCCTTCAATGACATTGCAGTACAAAGCATAGTGACATCCCTGCGTACGCAGCATTCCATAAATCTTTTCACAGCATCTGCCCGCTCGTCACGTTGCAGTAGATGATCAAGTAGCACATTCGTATCGAGCAATACGCGACGCACACGGTCAACAGTCATACTCACACTCGTTTCATATTCAGATAGTCGTCAAGCCGCTGATCATACATATCATCATGCAGTTGCTCATATTGCTCATCCTCCACCAGATCAACATCATTGTTAGCCACACCAGCTTTGACGAGTTCCTGCTGAATATATCCCGAAGAATGCTCAATTAACGACAGCTTATGCATCTTGCGCTCTTCGCGAATTCGATGCTCCTGCAAAGTCTCCAATTGCGGAATCTCATGGTGGTCAGCAATGTACGACCATAGTGAACGAATAACATCGCTCGTTGATATTCCTTGTTGTTTCAGCACTTGTTCAACTTCATCTTTCACGAGCGTATCAATACGCACGTTCAATTGTGTCATCGTCATTGCCCGCTCCTCATCGATCACATATCGCTGCTATACAGTATAGCAGCGATGCGTAACCTTCGCGATTGCCCATCCGTTATCAGATTGACTCTGTACATGCTCAATATGCCGCGCAACTACAATGAACGGACACGTTCAGCGGTTCAGTCAATATCACTGAGCCACTGAGCATGCCCGTATTGATGACGATACTTGTGAAGTTATAGATTCACTGCTCGCTCAGGCTGCGAGCGCATTTTTGATTGCGCCGACGAATGCGTCGAGATCGTCGGGTTTACGTGAGGTGATGAGTTTCCAACCGTTTGTATCATCTACCGTGAGTTCGCGGTCGACGTAGTGTCCACCCGCGTTTTCGATGTCGGCAGCGATGTAGCGGCATGGTGATGCGGTTTTGCCTGCGATGAGTTCGGCGTTGACGAGTAGCCATGCGCCGTGGCAGATTGCGGCGATTGGCTTGCCTTCGTGTGCGAATTCTTGTGCGAGCGTGATCGCATCCTTGTTTACGCGAATGCGATCGACGTTGCAGGTGCCTCCCGGTACGACGAGCAGATCGTAATCGGCGGCTTGCACGTCGGATAGCAAGGCATCCGGGGTGAGTGTCTCGCCTTCGTAGCGGTCGTGTTGTACAGTTTCGCACGGTTCGAGTGTGGGTGCTGCGAGCGTTACTTGTGCGCCGGCTGCCTTGAGATCGCGCAGTGGACGGGTCAGTTCGGTTTCCTCGATGCCCCAGTTGGTTACGATGATCAGTACTTTGGCGTTGTTAAGTGTCATGGTTCCTCCTTGTGCTGGTGAACGTGGGTCTATTCCATTATGCGTGTGAGTTGGAAGACTATATGTCACTCGAATATGGTGACCCAATGAGGATCGCGATGTGCAGCAAAGCACATGGCAATTTGCTCGGTAGTGTTCTTTGCTTCAGCGAGTTCAGGAAGTTCGTTCTCGGCGAAATATCGCGATTCTGTAGTTTCGATATTCGTCGCAAACTGCCCGCCAATACGCGTGCATAATACGAAAATCTTGCATACGCCGTATGCATATGGAGGTTGATTGTGTCGTGCGCGATCTTGAATGGCAATGATTTTATCTGCAGTTACGTCAAGACCGGATTCTTCTTTGGCTTCCTTAATCGTGTTCGATCGCACTGACTGGTTGACGTCCACCCAGCCGCCGGGCAGTGACCATAAGCCGTCGGATTCGTGTACGAGTAGAATACGATCATGCTCGTCGAATATGGCGGCACGTGTGTCGAGTTTGGGTGTTTGATAGCCGATTTCGTTGCAGAATAGGTCACGTACTCGTTCGATCGGCATATCAGCTTGTACTGCGAGCATTTCGGCGGCAATGTCTCGAATACGCTGGTAACGTTCGAGATCATATGGACTCGCACCGTACGTGAGTCCGGCTTGCGCTAGCGATTGCAGTTCGATTGCCCAGTCCAACAGAGTATGTTGAGATGGCTGTTCAGACTTCTTGTTGGCTGTGTCGACAATTGCATTCGTAGATTGCGGTTCCTTGTGAACAGGAGCAGTTCCGTCTGCTGGCAGCGATGTTCGTTCATCTTTTATGTCACTCATGATGCTCATCGTATATCGAATATCCCACTGTGAGCACATGTGCAATGTGATATCCGCGATTCCCGCACGTTGGAGCACGTCCATCGTCGTGGATACACATATGCATAAGTACAAAACAAGTACAAAGGTGGGTGTGATGGCCCTGACCATTCGAGCATATACAGCAATGCCACGCGAGGCGCGAGACATTCGTGAGCGTGTATTTATCCGCGAGCGCGCGTGGCGCCCGGAATTCGACGCAAGAGACGAACAGGGAGCGTCAACACATCTGCTGGCGTTTGATGCTGTCGGGCAGGCGGTAGGAACATGCCGGTTCTATAAGGACGATCAGTATGCGAGCTCTGACGACGAACGGTCTGTGCATCCTAACACGTTTGTGATCGCACGACTAGCAGTACTACCTGACGCTCGCGGTCGGCGAATCGGCTCTACGCTACTTGATGAGGCAGAGCAACACATCGCAGCAACCGGAGGCACTGCGGCAGCGGTCCATGCGGAATGTGATTATTACCAGTTCTACGAACGCCGCGGCTACCGGCTAACCGATGACGTATATGAGAACGGACGTCATGGCTGGCTTGTCAAACCGCTTACTGTTACTGATTAGCATCCCCACGAACATCAGATTTTCTCAAGCTCAGCCAAGGCCGCATAATGCAATATGTTGAACCGTTCAGGAGCGATACGTTCCAACATCGCAAGATGTTCTCGCTCCCATGCGGCAATCTGCTCCGGCGCAAGCGATGCGCCAATGCCACGGCATGCTTTCATACGGCCATTCCATCTGTCTCTCGTGAACGGGACCGTGAACTTACGCTCCTCATGATAAGCAAGCGTAAAACCATTCGAGTAGCAGGCAGGAATATCAATCGGATGCATGCGTTCGCCAGCACCACTCCAATGTGGACTGTATTTGAGCACGAGCTGTTCGCTCGCACCAGCGATCCGGTCTTCAAACGGTAGCCATTCCATAACCAAAAACAGTAATCGACCACCCGGTTTGAGTAAACGATGCAGTTTCTTACACGTGATTTCATGATCGAAATACCAATAGCATTGGCATGCGGTAATCACGTCGAACGATTCATCCGGGAAATCAACGTCTTCTGCTGACGATACCTGATATTCGATATTGGGTATGTTTGTTGACAGTCGACGCGCCTGTTCGATCTGTTGTTCCGATACGTCGACACCAATCCATGTGGCACCGTATTGTGCCATGTTTCTTGGAAGCACGCCGGTACCCGTACCCAAGTCAAGCACATGCTGCGCGCCTTGGCACAGTCCCCTGTCGAGAATCATCTGGTAAAACTGCTCAGGATAAATGTCACGATACTTGGCATAGTCCGCCGAAGCGCGTCCCCAGTCGAACGGCGTGCCATCATCAATACGTTTGTCAACAATCATGAGAAACCCCTTATTACTCCATAATGTGGTAAAACTCCCATGATGCGGTTAAGCATAATGGCTTTATTCTGCGGATATTACGCTGATCGCGCTTCGACATAAACCGCACCATGTGAGATTTACCGCATCATGGAAGATTTACCGCATCATGATAAGCATCATTTTGGATGGTTCTACCGCGTACACCGCGTGTGGCAGTCGAGTCGGAAAATGCAGGATACCGCCCGGAACGAGATCCACAGTTTTACCACCACCGGTCACTTTGAGATGACCTTCGAGACACTGGACCAATACTGGCATGGCAGCGGTATGTTCACTCAGTTCCTGACCTTTGTCGAAGGAGAATAGCACCACATTCGCGCCCTCCACCTGCATTACCGTTCGTGACACCGTTGCTTCCGGTTGAACTTGCACCAACGGAGCGAGCTCATCAATGAACTCCATTACCATCGGCGGATTATTGTCGATCGTAGTAGTTGTAGGATTTGTTGATACATCTGCCATAGCGATACTCCTATATTTTTCTTGTATGTGATCGTCATATTATTCGTAAGCAGCAATGCTGACACAACACTGTACGACACCTATGTATACAGCATATCCGTATCAAACAGGCCGATCACGAGATGGCATTTCGCAACGTTTTCCATACCGTGATCGAAGCATTACTCACGCGATGGCATGATACCGGTTTCATGCCATCGCGTGACCTCAATTATTGTAAGAACTCGCTGCTGTCGAAGTAGCCAGCGATATCGTTGCTGTCGATGATAAGCTGCGGATCGATAGCAAGCGTGTGATGCGCATCCTCGGTCCCACAGTACACCCTCTCATGTTCTAAGAGCCGTTTATCGAAGAACATACGCGTGCCACCCAAAAACAACGGGCCGACCGTACCAACATCATATCCGGTATGTTCTCTAACAAGTTCAGACGAGGCCAAATGAATCTGATGCAGGCCCAAGGCTCGGCCAAGCGAACGCCATTTCAGATGCCCTACGGCTGATGCAACAATAGCGAACACACCTTCCTTGGCTTCTACGATATAAGTGGCGGCAGCTTTGGTAATGTCGAACACTTTCGCACCGGACACCAGATCGATGATTGCCGTTTTGTGTTCGATAATCTTCGCCTGCTGCGGATAATTATTGACGAATTGCTCAATCTGCTCGAAACTAGCCACGAGCATGCTCCTTATAGGGTCTTTCATATTCTCGTTGTAATTGTATCGAAGAATGCTGCTGCCCTTTCATGGAGACGCTTTGCAAAACCAACTATTTTGAGTGGACCGAATACCATTGCAATCAAGCCGATTCTAGACGGTAGTGCCCGGATTCTTGCGCACTTTGGTCTTCGCCCGGCTCTGCGACGATGATCAGTTCGCTACTGGTACGCTCTCACCGAGTCGGGACATGTCGAGGTAGCGGCGCGTCGACCACTCGTTGGAGGTCACGTAGCGGACGCGCGCGCAGATGAGCATCAACGCGCTTCTGCCATCCGGGAACGAGCCGACTACGCGCGTGCGTCGCCTGATCTCGCGGTTCAGCCGTTCGATCATGTTGTTCGTACGGATGCGCCGGCGATGCTCCCTCGGATAGTCGTCGAGCAGGTAGGTCGTCGTCTCGCCGATGCCTTCGCGCAGGCATTTGGCGGCCTCCTTGAGCTTGCGCGATTCCATGTCCTTGGCAACGGATTCCGCCTTCTCCAACGCCTTGTCGCGTGATTCCATGCTGAACACGGCCTTGAGCGCGTCCGCAGCCCATTCCCGGTTTCTGGGGTTGACCTTGGCAAGGATATTACGTTCGAAATGCACCATGCACCGCTGATAACGGGCGTTGGGCAGCAGTTCGTTCACGGCGGCCACGAGCCCCGCGCACCGGTCACCCGTTACCAATCGCACGCCCTTCAACCCGCGTGCGAGCATGCCGGTGATGAACAAACGCCAGCTTTCCGCGTCCTCCTTCATACCCTCCGCCACGGAGAGCACCTCGCGCCGCCCGTCCATGCCAACACCGATGGCGACCAGCACACTCACGTTCTCCACCGAGCCACCCCAGCAGCGCTTGTGCCATACGCCGTCCATGAACACGTACGCATACTCCTGCACGAGCGGGCGCTCCCGCCACGCGTCGATATCCGCGTAGATGCGCTTGAGCTTGTCGGAAAGGGTCTGCGAGGGCATGCGGTCGCCCCACAGCAGCTGGCTGACGTCATCGATCTGACGCGTGGACACGCCGGCCAGATACATGTCGATCAACGCCTCCTCGACGCTCTCCTCGCGCCGTCGGTAGCGTTCGATCACGGCCGACTCGAACAACGCGCCCTTGAGCTTGGGCACCTTCAGGCTCATTTTCCCGGCCTTGACGGTCAGGTCGCGCTTGTAATGGCCGGCCCGGTACGCCTTCCGATCCCCGCTGCGCTCGTAGCGCGCGGCGCCCGTGATCTCGTCGGCCTCGGCGTCGAGCATCGCGTTCAACGTCTCCTCGACGCTTCTACGGACCATCCGGTCCAGGGTGGTCTCCAACATGGCCTGGTCGACCTGTAGAATCTGCTGTGACATGGCTTCGTGCCCTCTTTCCAATCGCGATTTGTTTTGTTTGGCGACAGAAAATCGTACACAGGACACGAGCCATGCCCTTTCATCTCAAGCCCAAGCCAAAGTGCGCAAAATTTCGGGCCTTATCACTCTTGAGAATCTGAATAAAAGAAAC
>NZ_MWWY01000023.1 GCF_002259755.1 Bifidobacterium hapali | reverse complement strand
GTTGCGCCGAAGCTCGCACGCGGGCCTCGTGCCCGCCAGGCCCTTCGGACGCGCCGCGTCCCTCGTCTTCCTGAGGTACCGGTCCATCGTGGCCGGGCTCATCGCCATCAATTCGTTGAACGCGAACCCGTCGTACTCGGCAAGCTCGCCACGGGCTCTCAGCGTGGGCAGCCACAGGGGCAGCATCTGCTTGAGGTACTTCGCGCACGGCAGATCCATCATCAGCCACACCCGCACCAGCAGCTCGCGCGACTGCTCCGAATACCGTTTCGGCCGTGTCTTCCTGGCCGCCGGCAGCTCGCGCGGCTGCGTGCCGGCCTCGGTGAGCCTGCGCCTCGCGGTGCTTCTGCCGATCTTCAGCACGGAGCACATCTCGTCGAGGATGCGCCCCTTGTCCTTCTTCGATGCCTTCATGTACTCGTCCCTGAACCTCAGGGTGACCTGCCGCTTCGTCGCCATGCTGATCTTGCCTTCCATACGACAAGCCAAACAGGACCGGTACCGTTCGCGCTCATTTCCGATGAGGCACCACTAGCCATTACGCGCTCAAAAAACGTGAGTCACGTCGTTTTGCTGACGAGTGCTGACGCACCGGGTAAAATATAAATGGGGGTTGGTTTGTCAGCAAGTTTCAGTAATTCAGTGCCCCGCGAATCAATCCACCGTATGTCAGTATGTCTATGTCCAGATAATGAGTAGACCGACCAAAGGAGATCGACATGATCCTCGTCACCACTACACCGTCCGTTGACGGATACACCATCACCAATTATCAAGGAATCGTATTCGGCGAAGTCGTCGCCGGCGTAAACATGTTCCGCGATATCGGCGCGAGTTTCCGCAATATGTTCGGCGGTCGCAGTCAGGGATATGAAGAGGAACTGACGAACGCGCGCAACGAAGCGATTGCCGAAATGCAGCAGCGTGCGGAAGAGCTGGGCGCGCACGCGGTCGTCGGCGTGGATATTGATTACGAAGTGCTTGGTACAGACGGTTCCATGCTTATGGTCACCGCGTCTGGTACGGCCGTGCAGCTTGCTCGCGCTCGCTGATGGGTCCGTTGCCCTGTCAGGGTACTGTAACTTGCTTGAAGTTGGGGCTGATTGGACTGGTTGTGGGCATGGACTGATGATTATTTCGTTATTTCGTCGATTGTGGGTATGAACTGTTCATGAAAAGCAGAAATTTCGCCGCTCTGTGAACAGTTCATACCCACATGCGATGAAGAGTAGTCGGTCTATGCTCGTGATCCTCAGTGGCCAAGAGTGATTTTGCATGTTTGAGTTGGGAATGTGGTGTTGGGTACAGGCTAAGTGCAAACTGAGAGGCAGTTTTTTATGGTTGCATGGGTCTATTTGTAAAGTGAGAGGCAGTTGTTTCTGTTGTTACGCCTAATATGAGGGGTTTCGGGGGTGTGTTTTCCGTGTGTATGCAGGTGTGGCTGCCTCTCACTTTGCATATAGACTCGTGTAAGTTTTGAAATCTGCCTCTCAGTTTGCGAATTGTGATTGGCGGATGCGTGCCTCGTTAACATTCAGGATTTGATGGGCGTATCTTTATCTCTCGGGATGTTGTGGCATGATATCGCGCAATTGTGCGTGGCGGTTTTCTCTCGCTGAGTGCTCGCTAGTGAGCAAAAACCGCCACTCCGTATAGTGCGTGGCGGAAACGCTCGCTGAGGGGGCTGTCAGCGAGTGAAAACCGCCACGCGTTAGTTGGAGTGGCGGAAAATGCTTGCTCGGGGGCATGGTTGGAGACTGTTATGCGGTACGGCCTGCTTTCCATTGAACACACGCATGTGGGTTGGAGGTGTGGGTTTTCTGCCGCATCGGTACTAGTGATTTACTGAGCTGAACGTTACGGAATTCGGTTGTTTTACATGACTTTAAAATACCGGGGGATTACTCCCGGATCTTGGAAGTCTCACATTGCTGCGGACCTGTGTGCGAGGCACGGTACCAGATTCGGCCTCGGATTGCAAAACAATGGTCGGCTGTGGGAAAATCGGGGGAGTGGGTGGCGTGGAACAAAAAAGCTCCGAACAGGTCGCACAGTAATAACACCGCGCCTAGTGAAGAAACCAATAAAAAGCCGAAAGTCTTTAAAAATTAAAGGCTTCCGGCGATGGCGGAAGATACGAGATTCACAACTTCAGGCCGTGTAACTGGCAGTATCTCAACGAAAACGGTCGTGCCGCCCAACTGCCTTACCGCTCAAATTACCGCTCTTCTCGGCGTGTCGCGTGAGAATGGGCGGGATGAATCCGTTGGAGTCCACTTGTGGATGCTCTGTGCTCGCCGTGTCATTGGCGCTGCGTGGGTTTGTCGTTGAGTTGGACGTGGTAGTCGTCGATGATGTCCGCCAGCGTGATGGAGCGCATGGCCTCGGCTGTGGCGTGTTCGATCTTCTCGTAGGAGGGGGCGAGCGTGGCGTGGATATTCCGCGCCACGGGGCATGACTGTCCCTTGTATTGGTGGACGCCGATCATCGTGGCCAGTCCATCGGGTTCGACGGCGTTCTGGATGTCAAGCAACGTCACATCCTTGGGGTCTTGGATCAGGTGTGCACCGACGTTGCCGCGTTGGACATCAATGATGCCGGCCTTTTTGAGCGCGGCGAAGAGCGCTCGAATGCTTGCCGGGTTGCAGCCAGTGCTTTCGGCTAGCAGCGTGCTGGTGACGCGGTCGTCGCTGCCGGCTTCGTTCATGAAGATGAGGCAGTGCACCGCCACTGAGCATTTCATGCTGATATGCATGCGTCCTCCCGTCCTTCGTGCCGTCGTCCCGTATGTTCATGCGTTGCGACGCTGCTGTGTTGACGATATCCCGGCGTCACGATATGGTTTAATGTAATTCTAAATATTACATTACTGGGTCGTCGGAAATCCAACACCTGCGGAATCGAAGAAAGGACGCGCCACCATGCGAGCAGCGCAGATCAACCGTTACGAGAAGGACGTCGCCAAGGCCATTGCGGGGGTTGAGGTCAACGAGATCCCCGAACCGTCCATCGGCGACCGCGACATACTGATCCGCGTCAAGGCGGCGGCCGTCAATCCGCTGGAATTGCTGGTCGTCACCGGCGGAGTCAAGCTGATCCAGGATTATCCGATGCCGGTCACGCTCGGCAACGAGGTCGCCGGCGTCGTGGAACGCGTGGGCGATGCGGTGTGCGGATTCCAGCCGGGTGATCGCGTGTATGCCCGCACGCCGATCGACCACCCCGGCGCGCTCGCTGAATTCGTTGCATTGCCCGCCGACGTTGTGGCACCGATGCCCGAGGGCTATGATTTCGACGAGGCTGCGACCATCCCGCTCACCGGTCTGACCGCGTGGCAGGCGTTCACGGAGGTTCTGGTCGCCAAGCCGGGGCAGAGCGTCCTCATTCCCGGAGGCTCGGGCAGCTTCGGACGCATGGCGGTGCCGATCGCCAAATCGCTGGGGCTGGACGTCACCGTCACCGGTAACGAGCGCTCGCGCGACGAGATTCTCGCCCTTGGCGCCGACCGGTATCTCGACTACCGCGCGGAGAACTACTGGCAGGCCGGCGTCAGTGTCGACTACGTGATCGACGCGCTTGGGCCGGCCGAGTTCGACCGTGAGCTGTCTGTGCTGAAGCCCGGTGGTACGTTGCTCAGCTTGCGTGGCGTGCCCAACAAGGCGTTCGCCGAACGCATGCGGATGCCGTTCCTCAAGCGCACGCTGTTCTCTCTCGCCGGATCGAAGCTCGACAAGAAGGCGCAGGCGCAGGGCAAGCGGTACGAATTCATCTTCGTGCGTGCGGATGGCGAACAGCTGCGTCATGTCACCGACATCGTGAAGGAGCGTGATGTGCGCCCCTCCATCGACCCGCACATGTTCCGTCTTGACGACATTCAAGCGGCGCTCAAGCTTGTCGCCGGCATGGGAGGGCGTGCGTCGGGCAAGGTCGTGGTTCGGTTCTGATCGTCGGGTAATTGATGAACGCAAATGAAAGGGAGGGGATCGGCAATGCCTATCGCTATTATCACCGGCGCAAGTTCTGGCCTTGGCCGGGCGTATATTGATGCGATCATCCGTGAGTGCCCGGAAATCCGGGAGATCTGGATAATCGCTCGCAGCAAAGGCAAACTCGAACGAATCGCCTCTGAATATCAGAGCGTTCGCATCGTGCCGGTTCCGCTCGATCTGACTGATTTGCGCAGCTTTGACGAACTGCGTGACAGGCTTGACGCCACTAAGCCGTTTATCCGTATGCTTGTCAGCAACGCGGGCATCGGTGCGAGCCGGCCGTTCGCTGATGAGGATCCGCAGCGCCTACTGCAGTTGGTACAGCTCAACGTCATGGCGACCACGATGGTCACGCGCCTATGCCTGCCGTACATGCAACGCGGGTCCATGATCTTGGAGACCGGCTCCATTCTCGGCGTCTCACCGGTGGGCAATCTGGCGGCATACAGTGCCAGCAAGTCCTATGTGCGCACCTTGTCCGTCGTGCTGCGGCAGGAGCTCAAGCCGCGCGGCATTCATGTCACTGTGGTACAGCCAGGACTGATGGATACGCCGATGCTGTCGCGTGGTTCGAAGTCGTCCGCCGGTGCGGTCTCGGACGCGGGGCCGGGGAAACGGACGCCGTTGCCGGTACTGGACCCGCGTGACGTGGCGGTCGGTTCAATCCGTGCAGTCAAGCGGAACAAAGCCATCTACCTGCCGCATCCGTTCAACAAGTTGCTCGCGTTTCTGGCCAAGATCCTGCCGATCACGTTTGGCGTATCGGTCGCGAACATGTGACCATACGCTGATTGCCGCGGTTCGACGGCGTCGGTGAAGATGCTCGATGCGGCGTGAATGCCGGCTTGGGTGAGATCTACTGAGATGCCAGCTGATGCTTCCGGACCTTTTTTAGGAAATTCTTTCTGAAATTTCCCAGTGGTCCGAAGAAGCGTTCGTCGGTCGCGGTCTGTTCGTGGTTCTCATATTTGAGAGCTGTTAGTTCGATGGTGCAGATGAAATCCGCCACTTGCGCGAGCCGATAGTCGGTCGGCGAGCCTTTGCGGTAGATAATGGCCTGTTTCGAAAGCGCGTATTTGATTGCGCCATGAATGGCCTGCGTGACAAGGCTTTGGCCTCCGTCGTAGTACACCTTAATGGCGTCGAAGCTCTGGAAGAGCGTCAGATGGTCGAACACGATGTTGACGATATCGCGTTTGATGCGCGCGCCCAGCTGTTCCAAGGTCGCGTAATCGGTCTTTCGGTAGATGAGCGTCACGTATTGTGCCGGCAGTTTGAACAGCATGGACAAGAAGTAGGTGAGCAGGCGCTTGCGCTGGCTGATGCCGAGGTGTTGGTAGGCGTCATGGCCGTTCAGTAGCGGTGAAGCGTGCATGGGGATGTCTGGCAGGCCTGCGTCGCGGAGCGTTTGTTCATAACCATCGAACATAGGAATGACGGGATCGGACTGGTTGTGGAACACCAGTGTCAGCGCGTAGTACTTGGACTGGAATCCCTGTTCGCCGCTTTCGTCGGCGAAAATCGAGATTTCGGCCATAACGCCCCCTGAAATAAAAAATGCCGGGGGATTACCCCCGGCTCTTGGAAGTCTCGCATTGCTGCGGACCTGTGTACGGCACAGACTACCAGAAGACGTCATGGTTTGCAAGTTGTGATATGGCAGACGGTTTTCTTGGGGGGGGCAGCCGTCAGGACTGGGCTCCTTCGCTTGTGATGGTGGTGTGAGTGTTGACGCGAGTATGAAATCATATTATTCTGTGAGTATGATTTCATACTTGAGGTGTGTGGGAGGTTGCAACTGTGAAATTCAGGCAGAACGAAACTTTGCGGGAGTTCGATCGGCTGAACCGGCAAATCGATGGGCTCTACCATGAGATAGCCGTCGCCCGCGGGCTGTCCGACAGCGCATACGGCATCCTGCAGGCAATGCTGGTCTTGGGGGAAGGATGCACCCAGACTGCCGTATGCCGGTACGCATGCCTGAACAAGCAGACGGTGAACTCGTCCGTCAGAAGGATGGTGCAGGACGGGCTTATCGAACTGCGCCAAGGTGAAGGTCGGGAGATGCGCATGCATCTGACCGCGCAGGGGGAACGCGTGATGTGTGAACTGGTGCTGCCAGTCGAACGCGCCGAAAGCGAGGTGTTCGACGAGATGCCGGTCGAGGATCAACGGGAGATACTGCGACTGGTGAATCGCTATCTTGACTCCTTCCGTCGCAAGATCGAGAAGTTGGAGGAAGTGCGTTGATTCACCGGATGTTGAACACGATTGGGCTGGGAGCGCTCGGCATCGATCCCATTACCGCCGTGTACATGATGTCGATGAGGCTGCGAGGGGAGAGGAAGTCTCTCGTCACATTGTTCTTCCTGTCCTTCGCGGGCTCCACGATTCTTGTCGGCACGGTGCTTGCGGCGTCGATGGGAGCCGCGGCGGCCGGTTTCCTGCAAAGCATCCTGCCTGATGACGACAGCCGGTTCTGGGCGATCGCGGAATTCGCCGTATCCATCGTCATCCTGATATGGGTGGCGAAGAGGGTCTTCGCTGGTCCCGGCCGCGAGAAGAAACAACCGCGTGAGACTGTCCGCGGCAGTGCGTTGGAGCATGTCGTCATGGGTTTCGTGTTCGCGGTCACCTCGTTTACCGACCCCACGTTCTACGCGGTGATGCTTATCGGCGGAGAATCGTGCAGCGTCGTCACGGCCGCGCTGCTGCTGACCCTATGGTTCGTGGTCAGTCAATGCCTGACGATGGTCGTGTACGCCGCCATCCAATGCAATCGTCTTGACGCGCTCGCCGCCAGACTGGACGAGTGGAAGGCTCGGAACCTGACGATGTTCAACCGCGTGCTGCATGGCGTGCTGATCGTTGTCGCCATCCTGCTGACCGCTGACGCTACGGCCTACCTGTCCACCGGCGGCTATCTCCTGTAACTGTGTCAGGCCTCCGTCACTGCGCCTCAGGGCATCGATTTCGGAGCGACTATCGGCTCGATTCCGATTCTCGTCTCCACCGACGCGTCCGGAGCGTCGTTCGACCCCGCGCATCCGCTCGGCAAGGTGAATCTGAAGAACCAGAACGTGCCCACGGTGGACCTCGCCTTGGTGGAGAAGACCGATAAGGGTGCGTTCCGCATCGTCGGCCAGCCGGATTTCGCCATCGGGCATGACTTCTACACGCAGGTCTCCACCACGATTCCCTCGTACACCGGGTATCCGCTGGGTGGGCGCATCTACTCGCTGGCGCTGGCGTTCGGCGAGGACGGCGGCGAGGACGGTTCCGGCATCGAATTCGACGGCAGCGAAGTGGTGGCGACCGTCACGTCCGTGGACGGTGCGTCGGTGCAGAGGCTCGAGGCTGGCAAGGACTTCGACGTGACGCCTGGCGGCATCGCCACCATCGATTTCGGCAAGTACGTCAACGGACAGGGGGCGAACAAGGTGCTTGACGGAGGCTCCCTGACCGTGGATGCGAAGGTGCGGCTCACCGATGCCGCCGCCGTCTCCGCGCCGCAGGGCGCGGAATTCGCCGTCTCCGGCAGGGACGAGAAGTTCGTGACCGCCTCCGACGGTGATGCCAAGGGCACGGTCTCCGTCACGGGCATGGCACCGGCGAGCAGACGTTGGCGCGCGGCGCCGGCCATCTGTACGGCACGTCGCTGCCGGTGGGCGGGCCCTCCATGCATGCGGCCATCACGGCGCACAGCGGGTTGGTGCGGGATGTGATGTTCACCCATCTTGACGAGGTCGCGGTCGGTGACAGGTTCTCGATCGACGTGCTGGGCAGGTGCATGGACTACCGCGTCGACCGCATCAGCGTGATAGAGCCTGATGACGTGACGCAACTGCTGATTGTTCTCGGAGAGGACTGCGTCACGCAGATGATCTGCACCTCGTATGGGGTGAACACCCATAGGCTTCTCGTATCGGGTGTCCGCGTGCCTTCCGATTCACGTGGGGGAGGGGAAAGTGCAATACGGCGCGAATCGGTGCCGACGATGGCGGGGATTGTGGTGTTTCTCGTCGTTTTGGGCGGTGGTTCGGGGCTTGTATGCAGCGCCGGTTTGTGCAGGGCGTCGATCCGTGCGCGGCATCGCGCGTAATCGCGGCGTATGCATAGCGGGCGTCCCCGTCATTCTGAGGGGGATACCTCTCTTAAATGACGGGGGACGCCCGCTCGGAAGGGAAGGGGCGCACGGCCTGTGGCCCCGGCCCGCGCGATGAATTCACTCATCGCGCGGGCCGGGCGCATCGCGTTTCAGGCGGCGAGTTCGGCTTTGAGCGCCTTCAGATCGGCCAGAATCGCCTCGTGGCAGGCCTCGTTGGTGTCGAAAGCGAGGTGGCAGAACGCGCACTCGTGGCCTTCGCGGTTCTCGTGGCAGGTGTGGATGCAGGCCTTGCCCTCGCACTGCTCGTCGGTTCCGTGCATGCAGTCGTTGTCGTCGCAGCAGTCGCCGGTCAGGCAGCAGCCGCAGCAGCCGCAGGCCGCCACACCGTGCTCGTGGGTGGAGATGTCGAACTTGGCGAGCGTGTCCTTGCAGACGGCGAAGGTGCCTTCCTTGGTGACGATTTCGTAGGCGTGCTGGTCGATGGTCTTGATGGTCATAAGTGTTCCTTTCAATACGTTCGTTGTTTTCGATTGAAAGGATAAGTCGCGCGCGGTGCGCGTGAAAGTTAGTGAAAGTGGTTACCGGTTCCGTTGTTCGTCGCCGTTGCGGGTGCCTTCGACGGCGTTCCTTGCGCAATGGGGACACAGGCCGTAGATCTCCAGCTCGTGGGCGACGTTGACGTAGTGCAGTTTGGTCGCCGCCTGTTCGATCCACTGTTCCAGTCCGGGAATCTCGATCTCTATGGTTTTTCCGCAGTTCCGGCACATGATGTGGTGGTGGTGACGATGGTCGACGCAGGCGCGGTAGAGGGTTTCGCCGTTGAGATGGATGACGTCGAGTTTGCCTTGGCTGGCCATCATCTGCAGATTCCGGTATGCGGTGGTGGTGCCGATGCGTGTGCCGCGGTTGCGCAGGATGTCGGTGATCTCCTGGGCGGTGGCGAAACGCGACAACTCCGACAATGTCTGCTCGATCAGCATGCGCGGTCTGGTAATGCGGGGGTTGGGCGACTGCACCGCGCGCTCGTCGCGCTGTTGCCCGTCATGATTGGTCACTGTATTCCCCTCCTCTCCCCTTAGATAATGATAGTGGTTATCGTTTAGAAGGCAAGTCGGATGGTTGTGCGGGAAATCCGCGAACCTGACGCCATGGTCGCGCCGGTCCGGTGCACCGGTGCCGTCGCGCCCAAAGAATGGCGAGATATGATGATGCGCCCCGATCGGCGGAGAAACATGTTTCCGATCGGGGCGCATGCGCTGATGGGCGGTTATGGTGTGCGGACGTGGTGGATGATGGAGGCCTTACGGTTTCACGTATCCCTTTCGCACGGCGGCGGCCAGATTCTGGGGGACTCGGACGACTTCGCCTTCCGGTGTGGCGACCGTGGCCAACTGCGGGACTGTCGCCTTCCACTGGGATCGACGCGTGCGCGTGTTGGCGCGTGATTTTCTTACCTTCGGCAATGCCATCAGCCCTGCCTCGCTTTCCACCGGGGGTTCTTCTTGTTGATGACGTACAGATGCCCGCGTCTGCGCACGATGACGGAGCCGTCCTTGCGTGCCAGCGAGCGGATCGATGCCTTGACTTTCATATGTGTTCCTATCGGATTGGTGGTTGGGTTGGCGATGGATGTGGCTATTTCCGCCCGTATCGCGCGTTGAATTTCTGCACCTGTCCCGCCGTGTCGAGCACGACGTTCCTGCCGGTGTAGAACGGATGGCTGTAGCTGGAGACCTCCACGTTCACCAGCGGATAGGTGTTGCCGTCCTCCCATTCGATGGTGGGCAGGCTTGCCGCCTTGGCTGCCAGCGTGGAGCGGGTGAGGAAATACTTGTCGGCGGAGCGGTCGTGGAAGACCACGTGGTTGTATGTGGGATGGATTCCCTGTTTCATGTCGTATCCTTCGTTGTTGTGTTCGTTGCTGTGTTGTCGTATCCGAAGCTGACGTACGAGATCGCGCTCGCGGTCGTACGGCGGATCACCAGCTGGATTTGACGACGCCGGGCAGTTCTCCCTTGTGCGCCTTCTCGCGCAGGTTGATGCGGGACAGTCCGAACTTGCGGTTGAAGCCGCGTGGCCGGCCGTCGATGGAGTCGCGGTTGCGTAGACGGGGGGGACTGGCGTCCCGCGGCAGCGCGTGCAGTCTGCGCATGGCTTCGGCGCGTTCCTCTGGGCTCGCTGCTTGCCTGTCGCTGGCTCAGCGTCCGTGTGGTGCGCGGCGTTCGATGCGCGCCAAGGCCGCTTCGATGCCGATGCGATCGATGGTCTTCATGCCTTTCGCGCTGACCGTCAGTGTGACGTAGCGCCCCTGCGAGGGAACCCAATACCGCTTGGATTGCAGGTTCGGGCTGAAGGTTCTGCGGGTTTTCTTATGCGAATGGGACACGGTGTTGCCTGTGGAGGCATGCGTGCCCAGCAGTTGACATTGTTTGGGCATGTCCACGAGTGTACCATAATGATAATCATTATCAACAAATGTGTGTCGTGAAAAGGGAACGCATGATTCATCCATCGCTGGGATATGGGGGGAATGAGGCCGGAAACGTCGAAGGCTTCACTCCGGTGGTGCTGCTCACCGGAGCCGACGGGCTGAGCCTTGACGCGGCGGTCTTCTCGCTGGTCGACTCGCATCCATCGGTCTGTTCCATCGTCTACGACGTCCGACGTGTCCGAGCCGTCCGAATCCGCCGGTCTGTTGGTCGCCCCACTGCGTCGGATTGCCGTCGGCGAGCGCGCGAACCTGCTCGCGCGTGGCGATCACGTACACATGCTTCGTGGCCGGGCGAGGCACCTTGAACTGGACCGGGTTCACCTTGATGAGCGTCGTGCCCTGATCGTCCATCGAGGCGTTCGTCGCTTCGGCCATGATGGCGCTCAGCAGCTCGAACACGTGCCGACGTATGCTCTCGCCCCGACCGTCCTTCGTGACCTTCATGCTGTCGTACCAGTCGCGGATATGCGCCGGCTTGATCGACGCCATCGGCAGATCGCCGAGTACCGGGTTCAGATAGTCGCGCACATACTGACGGTACTTGTCCTTCGTGGTCTCGCGAATCGGCTGGTTGTCGCCCTTGCGGCGGCGGTTTTGTGTCGTCCTTGCCATGCAGCGCGCCTTCCTGAATGTCGACGGCCGTATCGTCGTTGATTCCCCTGATGAGCGGTGAGCAGCAAGCCGTAAGCGGTACCGTTTAATTACCGACTATGGTACCCCAGAAAACGGTCCGAGACGGGTCAAAACGGAAGACGGGCAAATCGGCGGAATGGCTTGAAATCGCTGGAATTCCGCCGTTTTGGCAATGAAAAAGCCCTTTTCCTTTAGATGGGAAAAGGGCGATGGCGGAGGATACGAGATTCGAACTCGTGAGGCTGTTACACCAACACGCTTTCCAAGCGTGCGCCATAGACCACTAGGCGAATCCTCCATTATGTGAGCTGTCACATTACTGCGTCAGCACACAATTGATAGAGAATAGCACAGTGACGCGATAATACAAACTCAGCTCGCTCGGCGTGTCGGCGTGGGAATGTGAGAAACAAACCCGTCACAGTGCTCCCTGACGCCGACATCATCCCAGTACAAACCGTTCGGTCAATCGCCAATGCCTCGATCAGTAGTTGTTCGAGCCCGGTCCTTCGAAGCGCACCTTGAAGCCGTGTTCGTAGTGCAGGAACATATCTGCACCATAACGATCTACATCGCGGTGCGTGAACAGCATACGAATCGCGAACGCAGTCTGCACATCTTCCGGCAATGCACGGAATGCCTTGAATGCATCCCAACCCGAAGTAGCAACCGCGCGGTCCGGCACGTACGCGTAGCCGTAACCATCCTCGTTCACATATCCCATGAACGGCAGATCCCACGCGTTGTTGTCAGTCAGCGCCTTCTTGAAGTCCTCGACTGCAGCGAGCGCTTCGTCACTGATGCCATATTCCTTGGCAACCTTGTTTGCAGCCGCAGTCTTAGCTGCTGCATCCTTACCGAACATCGACTCATTGACGACGATTACCTTGTTCTCCGCCATGATTGTCCCTTCGTGCAATGGCAGTCGCTCACGAACTCGCTACTCGCTATCTGACACCAGCCAATAATGACCGACTAATAATGGCCGACACTGACCGATATCAACTCATACCGAGTGCCATGATGACTACCGGATGAACCATCTAAACTGAACGTAAACATGTTATATATAACACGTAAATCACTCAGTTCAGCACCACGATTATGTCGTCGCCTTGCGCGACAGTCACCACAATATCACTGAAGCTATGTGCAATAATCCGCATTAATGTGCGGTTTACAACCATTTAACACACTTGTTGGCGTGTACAATCCTTTTATTTGTATGCCATATAGACCCATGTTCATATGCACAAAATCAAACACTAGGTATGTTCACTTTGCTGGAAGAGTCGGCGTGTCGCACGAAGCACCAGCGCCACCCATCAAACTACTTAACATCCTCACAAGGTGGGGAAGTTGCGCACATACGCCGTTTTACCTCTCGCGGCAGCGAACAACGCGGTAGGCTCTGGACAGTGCATGAAAGGGAGAAGAGTATGGCCGAGTCCGAAGACGAGCACTGGCACGTGGACAGCGTGCGCGATACGTCGATGCAAACCCGACTAATTCCCCTATCTGATCTTGAAAACGAAGGACTCGACGTTGCCGACGAATCCGTGCAACCTGCTCAGCCACTCCCGCCGAGCTTCTTCCCCACCAATACCGGCCGTATGCGACCGATCATTGTCGACACGCAGCCACCATCCGCAGCTGCGACATCATCCATAACATCCATAAACAGCACAGCAGCTACTTCTTCCAGTGCCACGCGTGCCGCCAACGCACGCACTGATACACGCATCGCCGCGCGAGTCAGCAGTAACGCATCGCCACAAACCACGCCGTTTGTCTCGCTGAGTGCACGCATAGGTCGTCGCACGGCATCTGCGCCCGTTAACGACGAAACAGCGGCTGGCACATCCAACGATGCCGTACCCAGCGAATCGTCAACAAACGCCGCACACGAGTCGCGCACGCCGCGCATCAGTTACTCGCTGCAGTACCGTGCGCTGCATCCGCGCGACTAACGTACGACTGACGCGTTACTTATGATACGGTTCGTGCGCGTTGATTTTATACGCACGATAAATCTGCTCAAGCAAAATCACGCGCATCAGTTGATGCGGGAACGTCATTTTCGAGAAACTCAGCCGATAGTCTGCGCGTCGCACAATCGCATCATCCAGTCCGATCGACCCGCCGATCACGAGCTGAATATGACTCACGCCACGCAATCCTAGCTGATTGATCTCGTCAGCCAGTCCCTCGCTCGACAGCATCCGACCGTCGATCGTCAGCGCGATCACGTACGCATCGTCGCGTACATATTTCGCGATCCGCTCGCCTTCCTTCGCTTTGATCTGCCGTTCGACTCCCTCGCTTGCGTGCTCGGGAGTCTTTTCGTCGGCGACCTCGATGATTTCAAGTTTGCAGTATCGACTCAGCCGCTTACTGTATTCGGCAATAGCGTCGCGCAAGTACGATTCCTTGACCTTGCCGACAGCGATGATATCGATACGCATGATCCTCCGCAGTATGACTTACAGGCTATTTGGTGATGAGGGGGAGTACTTGTTCGTCGAATGCGGTGAGTGCGGTGTCGATCACGTTGTGCATGTCGTAGTACTTGTATGTGCCGAGGCGACCGCCGAACACGACTTTCGGCTCGGCCGCAGCTTTGGCCGCGTACTGCGCGTACAAGGATTTGTCTTCGTCAGTGTTGATCGGATAGTACGGTTCGTCACCACGCTTCGCGAACCGTGAGTACTCTTCCCACACCACGGTCTTCTCGTGGTTCTGCGAGTCATGGCGTTCCGGGTTGAAGTTCTTGAACTCGATCGCGCGAGTGTACGGTACGTCCGCATCCGAATAATTCATAACCGGGCAACCGAAATGATCATCCTCGTCGTAGCGCACTTCCTTGAAGTCGACCGTACGCCACTTCAAGTCACCCAGCTCATAATCGAAATACCGGTCGACCGGACCGGTGTACACTACCGGCACGCCAGCCGCCAGCAACGCCTTCTTGTTGTACGGTTGCGATTCGTCGAAGAAATCAGTCTTCAACGACACCGTGATACGCGGGTCGTCGATCATGCGTTCCATCCACGCAGTGTAACCGTCCTTCGGCAGACCCTCCCACGTGTCCTTGAAATACCGGTTGTCATAGTTGAACCGCACCGGTAGACGTTTGATAATGTCTGCTGGAAGGTCAGCCGGGTCGGTTTGCCACTGCTTGCCGGTGTAATTCTTAATGAACGCTTCATATAGTGGACGGCCGATCAGCTGAATACCTTTATCGTTAAGATTGGCTGGGTCGGTGCCAGCTAGTTCGCCTGCCTGCTCTTCGATGAGCTTGCGTGCCTCGTCCGGCGTGTAGGATGCGTGGAAGAATTGGTTAATCGTGCCCAAGTTGATTGGTAGCGGGTAGACGACGCCATCGTGTGTTGCGTAGACGCGGTGCACGTAGTTCGTGAATTCAGTGAACCGGTTCACATACTCCCATACGCGTTTGTTGGACGTGTGGAACAAGTGTGCACCGTACTTGTGGATTTCTGCGCCGGTTTCCTTATCAAAATACGAGTATGCGTTACCGCCAATATGATCACGCACATCGATAATATGTACGCGCGCGCCCGCGCGTTCGACTGCTTGTTGAGCCACTGTTAAGCCAAACAAGCCAGCGCCTACAATCACTAAATCCGGATATTGCGTGTCCTGAGCCATACCTCACAACCTTCCAAACACAATGTTCATTTCTCCAGCAGTCTACCGCACAGGGGTCAACGAACACGTAGGGGCGTCATTGCATATACGCGAGTGGCGGTTTTCTCTCGCTGAGGGTACCCCTAGCGAGAGAAAACCGCCACTCAGAAACGTATTACGCACGATCCGCGACGTGCGATACGCGATACGCGATCACGCGTACATGTTGCGCGGGCGCATATCGTTCGGCAGACCCTCAAGCAGATGCATCACCGAACGCGACTCAAATACCGAACGAATACCCGCAGCCAGCAGCGGCGCCACCGACAGTACCGTCATGTTCGGCAGACGCTTCGATTCGGGAACCGGTACTGTATTCGTCACAATAATTTCACGTGCACCGCAATTGCGCAGTCGCTCAACAGCCGGACCAGACAGCAAACCGTGCGTAGCAACAAGCGTCACCGATGCCGCGCCAGCTTCACGCAACGTGCGCACCGCCTCACAGATCGTGCCAGCAGTGTCGATCATGTCATCGACAACCACGCAATCGCGACCTTGCACCTCACCGATAATGCCGTGTGCAGTCGCATGATTCGGCCGAGTCGTATCGCGCGTCTTGTGAATAAACGCGAGCGGCAGATTACCGAGCTTGGCAGCCCACTGTTCAGACACCTTGATACGACCGGCGTCAGGAGAGACGATCGTCGCGCGATCCATCGGCACATTGTTGCGCACATAGTCAAGCAAAACCGGCGTTGCAGTTAAATGATCGACCGGACCGTCGAAGAAACCTTGCTCTTGCGCGGCGTGCAGATCGATCGTAATCATACGGTCAGCACCGGCTGCGCGGAACAGATCAAAAATAAGACGAGCGGTAATAGGCTCGCGGCCGAGATGCTTCTTATCCTGACGTGAATAGCCAAGGAATGGCGCAACCACAGTGATCGAGCGAGCCGACGCACGCTTCATCGCGTCGATCATAATCAGCTGCTCCATAATCCACTTGTTAATCGGGTCCGTGTGACACTGCAGCACAAACGCATCCGCACCACGCACCGGCTCGGTGTAACGCACGTACATCTCGCCGTTCGCAAAATCGTACGCGGTGGTTTCCAGCACGTCGATGCCCATGTATTTTGCGACCTCAGCCGCCAATTCGGGGTATGCACGGCCCGTCACTAGCGCAAGTCGCTTATCCGGTGTGCCTTCGAGAATTGCCGACATGATCCGCCTTCCCAGTCGTTCGTGCCATCCGGCCGCAGCCGAACGGTCAAGAAAATAGCCGTATTCAAATATAACAACGACGGTGTATGTAACGCGCCCGACACTGTCGTGAGGTGACGATACTCTATACAGGTTGCCCGCACGCAGGTGCGGATGACGCGTATACACACTCCTGCCGCGGAAAGTCCGTGGCCGAATAGTCCGAAGGAGGTGGGTGATGTCTGCGCATAAGTACGAACTGATGTTCATTGCCGATCCCGAACTGGATGAGCACGGTCTGAAGAAGTTGACCGAGCAGTATCTGGAACTCGTCACCAAGGACGGTGGTTCTGTTGAGAACACCGATATTTGGGGACGCCGCAAGCTCGCTTACGAGATCGCTGGCAAGACCGAAGGTAACTACGTCGTGGTCAACTACACTTGCGAGTCCGCTGTTAGCGACGAGCTCGACCGTGTGCTGAACCTCAACGAATCCGTGATCCGTACGAAGATCCTTCGTAAGGACGCCAAGTAAAGCTTCCCTCAGCAATAGCTGAACCGTGAGCACATTGCACACATTTACACGTTGACACATTCACGCGTAAGTAACGTGAGTAAGTAAGAAGGTAACGTCATGGCAGGCGAAACGATCATCACCGTGGTCGGCAACCTCACGTCCGATCCTGAGCTGCGTACTATCGGCTCCGGCGCGACTGTCGCGAGCTTCACTATCGCCTCGACACCGCGCACGTTCAACCGCCAGTCCGGCCAATTTGAGGACGGTCCGGCGCTGTTCATGCGCTGTTCCGCATGGCGTGATCTGGCCGATCACTGTGCACAAACCCTGACTAAAGGCATGCGCGTGATCGCTCAGGGCCGTTTGCAGCAGCGCTCGTATCAGGCCCAGGATGGCTCGAATCGTACCGTGGTCGAAATGACTGTGGACGAGATCGGTCCGTCGCTGCGGTATGCCACCGCGCAAGTAACTCGTACGTCGAACAACGGTCAAGGCGGATTCGCTGGCCGTGGTCAGGGCGGATTTAACGGTGGCGCGTCTGCTGGTCAGGCTGCTGGCGGATACGCTGGTGGTGCTGGTGCTGGGTACGCTGGCGGCAACGGCGGTTATTCCGGTGGTGCCGGATATGCCGGTGGTGCGTCTGCTGGTCAGGCTCCGGCTTCGATGCAGCCGATGCAATCTGCTGGCATGCCCGCGACTGCGCCTGCTGCGCAGCAAGCTCCCGTGACCGATCCGTGGTCGTCGGACGCGTCTGCAAACAGTGGGTTCTCGACGTTCGGAGGTAGCTCCGATTTCGGCGGGAACTCTGACGAGCCAGAATTCTGATCTTTTCTGTTGCGTAACGCAACGTGCCGCTCACGAAGCGAATTAACCTAACGTTTTAAGGAGAACATCATGTCCCGCAAGAGGCCGCAACCGCCGGTCAAGCCGTTTAAGAAGAAGCCGAACCCACTGAAGGCTGCTAAGATCACCGAGATCGATTACAAGGATGTTGCGCTGCTGCGCAAGTTCATCTCCGATCGTGGCAAGATCCGTTCTCGTCGCATCACTGGTGTGACTGTTCAGGAACAGCGTGAGATCTCAAAGGCGATCAAGAACGCCCGCGAGATGGCTCTGCTGCCGTACGCCACTTCCGGCCGCTGATCGAGGAGGTAAAGGAATATGGCTAACACCAAGGTTATTCTCACCGATACCGTTTCCAACCTCGGCCACTCTGGTGACGTTGTTGAGGTCAAGTCCGGCTACGCTCGCAACTACCTGATCCCGCAGGGCCTCGCCTTCGCATGGACCAAGGGCGCTGCTGCGCAGGTCGAAGCGATGAAGCGTGCTCGTCTGGCCAAGGCTGTGGCAACCCGTGAAGAGGCTGTCGCTGCTAAGAACCTCATCGAGGGCACCACGATCGAGATTGCTGCTAAGGTTTCCGAGTCCGGCAAGCTGTTCGGTGGTATCTCTGCCGACAAGATCGCTATCGCTCTGTCTGACAAGGCTGCTGTCAACCCGAAGAACATCGAGGTTGAGCCGATCAAGACCACCGGCGACTTCCCGGCCAAGGTTGTTCTGCACCCGGAGATCACTGCGTCCTTCTTCGTGAAGGTCGTCGCCGAGTGACCCTGTTCCGGCCGTGACTCGCGGCTGTGGTGACGGTGACTGCTGTTGCTGTTACCTGTCGTTAGTCGGCCGGGATATCCAGACTGACGCCTGA
Organism: Bifidobacterium hapali; assembly: GCF_002259755.1. GTDB lineage: Bacteria > Actinomycetota > Actinomycetes > Actinomycetales > Bifidobacteriaceae > Bifidobacterium > Bifidobacterium hapali. The sequence continues at coordinate 23,666 of NZ_MWWY01000023.1, read as the reverse complement.
TTGCCTGCTTGACGCAGGTATCGCATCAGGCACCATATAGCACCATATATAACAGTCTGAGCTTAAGCATTATGCTCTGCCACGTACGGTTTGTATCCGTACGTGGCAGGGCTTTTTTGTGTTGTACCACCGTCTGCGTATCGGCGTGTCGCGCAATTGTTGGAACCGTGCTTTCGCTTGCTTTCGCTTATTCCCTGTAAACGGTGGTTGTGATCGGTTCTTGTTGGTTGCTACCGGTGATTTCAACCGTGATTTCAAGCGTAACTGCGCGCATTTACGACACCTGCGCGCAGTTACGCTTGAAAATGACGCCAAAAACGAGCGTAACTGCGCGCGCGTATGCAGATTGCGCGCAGTTACGCTCGTTTTTGCGGCGATTGTGCGATGGCCGTGCGATGGTTGCGTGATGGTTGCGTCGATTGCGTGATGGTCCGGTGAGCATCAGCCTGTGCGTGGCGGTTTTTGCTCACTGAGCGCCACTCAGTGAGCAAAAACCGCCACGAGACATGAGTAGTGGCGGATATTGCTCACTGGGGAGGTGCTTAGCGAGCAAAAACCGCCACTAAGTGTTTGGTGACTAAGACCGGGTGATTGGTGGGGAATAGGCAACAAAAAGGGGTGTTGGACGGTTGATGATGACCGTCCAACACCCCTTGTGTTCGCTATTAGTTGGCTTACATGTTTCCGCGTCGTCTGGCAGGCTCCGCGATCATGCAATCGCGGAACGGTCACACGTGCGGACAATGCCCATCAGGCGACGTGAGAAAACAGTCGCAACTGATTCAGCCAGCGCTCGGCTGATCAGAGAACCAAACTGACCTCATTCAGCCTTCGATGGCAATCTGATGCTTGGCCTCAACCTGCGGTTGAGCCTGCATCTTCGGCACCTGAATGCACAACGTGCCGTTCTTGTACGAGGCGTGAATGTCAGTCTCCTTGACATCCTCGCCAACGTAGAAGCTACGCGAGCAAGTGCCGATATAACGTTCGCGACGCAGCCACTTGCCGTCTTGTGCCTTGTCGTCGTGGTTCTCATCCTTGTGAGCCGACACGGTCAGATAACCGTTGTTCAGCTCAAGCTTAATATCGCTCTTATCAAACCCCGGCATATCAATATCAACGTCATATGCGTTCTCAGTCTCACGCACATCCGTCGACATCATGTTTGCCGGCATCACAGCAGCGGACGAACCATTATCCGTGCTGCGCCAACCCTCAAAGAACGGGTCATCAAACAGATCGGAGAACATCGTATCATTCATCAAAGCCGGAAGCATAGCCATAATCGGTACTCCTAACACAATATGCGTGGAGTGAAGCGGCTTGGCTCGCCAGCCAGCCTCTTGCAAGCTCGCTACTTGGCGAACTCTTGATCGGCCAACCGGTTATCGTAACCGCTCCCGGAACCCCTCTCGGAGCTCCTGCCTTGTCCTTTCACCCCACACAATAGGCGCAGTCAGCAAAGCATTCCCCAGTTTTACCCACAGTGAAAAACTTGAGTGTATTCGGCGCAAGTTTTGTATTGCGCGAGAGACTCGCAGTCACAAAGAGAAAAATGATTCAGTCGGCAGCTGGTTGGCGAACTGTTCGATCATAGATACAGATCATAGATACAGATCATAGATACAAAGGTCATGAGTGCTGCATGTGTTCAGCGAGTACCCAAGCCGCATATAATGGCACGCTTCGTAGATCGCCTTCTATACCGAAGTTTTTTGCACTCAGTCGTATAGCGTAGGCGGGTTGATATTTGCTTCGGTAGGCCGTGAGGCTGCGTGCGGTGACGTTGTGTCCAGATTTGACTTCGATAGGTATTACGTTCCCGTCATGGTCGCGTGCGATGAATTCCACTTCGCCACGGTTGAGAGTTCCCCAATAATATGTGGGAATTTCGGCTGCGGTGAGTTGTTGGAGCACATAATTTTCGTTAAGCGCGCCTCGGAACGCGGATGCTTTGTTGTCGGCTGGTATGAGATCAGTCGGGGTGATGTCATAGTCGCACGACAGAAGTCCAGTATCTGCCATGTATATTTTGAATGCGGATGAGTCTTCGAATGCTTTGAGCGGTGTGACTGGTTCGCTTACTTGTGTAAGACGGGTGATGATTCCTGCTGATACGAGCCATGCTAGTGCTCCTTGATAAGCGTTGGCGCGGCCGCCCGGGCGAATGGTTTTATATTGAAACTTATGATTTTCTTTGGCGAGTTGGCGGGGAATACTATTCCATGCTTCGACAATGCGTTGAGTTTCGCGTGCTGAAGAGTATTTAGCCATATCAGCAATGTATGCGGTAATGATGTTGCGCTGCAGTGTGCGCGCGTATTGTAACGTGTGATCAGTGTTCACGTATGCGTTGACTGGTTCTGGCATACCGCCAATAAGCATGTATTCGCGGATTAAATCCATTGCTCGATCATGGAGTGTAAACGGACGATCTGGTTGTGTGAATGCTTGACGAATATCATCTGCGAGACGCTGTTCGTTTGTAGCCCACAAGTATTCCTCAAAATTCATGGGATGCAACGTGAGCATATCGACTTTGCCTACTGGGAATGAGTATTTGCTGCGATTAACTTTGACACCGAGTAGACTTCCAGCCGCGATGACATGGTATTGAGGAGCATCATCGCAAAAGTATTTGAGAGATGTTAAGGCTCGCTCGCACAACTGGATCTCGTCTAATACGATCAACGTGTGTTCGGCATTGATTTCCATGCGTAGCAGGCTTTCAAGGCCATGAATAAGGTCTGCTGGGGCAATTGACGCATCGAATATTGCGCTAGCTTGTTCGTCGCGAGAAAAATCAACGTATGCCATATTGGCAAACGAACGTTTCGCGAAGTGGGTGATGGCATACGTCTTGCCAACCTGTCTCGCACCGAACAATACGAGTGGCTTACGATGAGTGGAATTGTTCCATGCATCAAGCTGGTCGTCGATGAGCCTGCGCATACGTGCGTATATCCTTCCATTTTTAACATGTTAAAAATGTATGTTACTACACTTTTAACATGTTAAAAATGGAAGGATATACATTTTTAACAGTAAAAACTATAGAAAACTAGAAACAAGCAAGCAATCAGTAAGACTCGTTCTTGTCGCTATCTCAGTCGCCCTCAGAATTGTCGTCCACAGTATCATCCTCACCGAGAAATACCCATTCAAGCAACGAAATTGCACCGAGCAGTATCCCCGTCTCTGCCACGATCACAATGGCGGCCGCGAAAATCAGCGGCGTACGGAATGAGTTGAACGCAGCCTGCAGCCAAATACCGATGACGTGGATACCGCGCCTGGCTTGTGCACTTTGCTCGCTTACTGGCAGTGCGTCGGTCGGCGTGCTGTCGGAATCCCGTGTCGGTCGCGTAATTGTCATTCACTGACTTGACGCTGGTGCGGTATCCCACGGTGTGAGTAATGCGGTCAAGCTCACTAGTGGCGAGTCGCCGAGGCAGTATGCCCTCAGCTCGCCGAATGATCGCACGTATGCGGCTAGTTCGGCGGTCGATACGAGACATTGACGTATGTGTTGCGCGGTACTTGCCACAGCGAGAGCGCGTAGTCGGTGAGTAGTTTGCGTGCGGCGATCGGGTCGATTTGCGCGCTGTATTCTTTGTTTGGTTGACCTAGCGGTGGCTCGGACCCGGCGACGAGTATATCGTCGTAGTCAGTTGCGCCCATAACATCGAGCAGATGACGAACGCGAGCCGTGCCCGTGCACGACCGTTTTGGTATTCGTTGACGACCGTGGCGACCGTGACGACTATGACGACCGTAACTGAGCGCTATCTCTGTGTTTCTGCTGAGTTACGGTCGTCTTGGCCCCTTAAAAAGGCCGTAACTCAGCGCGTTTCGTACGATCCCGCTGAGTTACGGCCTTTGCGGGGCCTGAGAAAGGCCGTAACTCAGCAGAAAGGGAAGGACGATTGCCCTGTTACTTCCGTGCGCCCCAGATGGCGCGGTTGCCACCGATTGCTGAGAACGTGAGCGTCGGCCGGCCGTCGGTTTCGCGCGGCAGCACGGCGAATACGCCGGTATAGGTTATGCCGTCAATCGTGATCGCCACATCACTGTCACAGCAGCGTATGCCGGCCGTGGTTGCGCCGAGTAAACGCCATGATCCGCGAGAAACCGCACTATCAGCCAATCGCGACGCATCTGTCGTATCGGAACAATCAACTGTACTGCAGCTAGTTACGCGACCGTCCGGCTTCAATGTGATCGTTTCTGGCAGGTTGACGCCAACCCATGATCCGTCATCATTGCGCTCGCCGTTGAAGTATGTGCGCGGATTGTGGCGAACGAGTTCGTAGTCGCCGGCCAGTTCGATTGGATGATCGCTGGTCGATTCGACAGTCTGATCATCCAATTGCTCGGCCGATCGGCTGGCAGTCACCGCGCCGACGTTGTTCGCTGACGGCGGCATGGCAACGCTACCGCAGTATTCATATGGCGCAGCGGCCAGCCATCCGTCGGCGGTCGGCAGTAGTTCACGGATATGTGATTCGTAGTCGTTCTCATCACGGCCGACAAATCGCGTGTGATAGACAAGGAACAGCCGGCCATCTGAGCTGCGTGTGAGGACTGAGTTGTGTCCTTGTGAGACTTCGATATTGTGCTCGTCTGCTGGGCCACCGCTCCAGCAGACTGATGATGTGAGACGAATGCCAGTGTCTTTGCTGCAATTGTCGGGTATTTCACCGTTAGAAATCGCAGGATTACCGTTTTGATCGACATATGGTCCGACGAGATTGTTCGAGCGGAACAAGCGGATTTGGTATCCGCCGGTGCGGCCGAGCCAACCGTACGACATGAACAGATACCACCAGCCGTTATGGCGTACGAAATACGAGCCTTCGCCGGAATTCCAGTATCCACCAGCTACTTTAACGCCGTAGTACGGGTCCGCTGCATCGGGTACGAGCGGGTAGCGTACGCGATAGTCGCGCAAACCGGTAGCTGGGTCGAGCTTGAACATCCAGATGCCGCCGAACCATGAGCCGACGCTCATCCACATTTCGCCGTGCTCGCAGTGAATTGGCGCTGCATCAATCGCATTGATACGGGTATTCTTCAACGATGCATATCGTGATAAATCACCATGTGCAGCCTCTTCACCAAGCACGCGAGGCACGTCGGTGCGGTCCACATTATCCGGTGAAAAGCCTGAGTATACAACAGGACCAACGTACGTCCAGTCTCCATCAAGTCGATCGGCTGTGAGCAACACGATCACCGAGCGATACTCATGTCCATTGACGGACAAGTACATGCACCATTTGCGCATGACCTCATTCCATATCACGTCCGGCGCCCACATATTGCCGGCCAGATCTGGGTTTTCAGGCTGGCATGGCCAATCCTGCCAGATATCGCCAAGTACTGCGTATGGGTCGCGAGTCAAATTGTTTTCGAACGGCTCCCAATTGACGAGATCAGTACTACGCGCGAATTGACGGTGTGTGCCAACGATGTAATATGTGCCGTGGTCTTCAATAATCGCCGGATCGTGAATCTTGGCATGACGAGGCTGCATGAGATTGCTCGCGGAGTGCTCGCTACTCGCTCCATTCCCGTTTATTTCGTTCATTTCGTCCACTTTCAGACTCTCACTTACTTCTGCGAACCCCAAATGCATACATTCCCGCCGATCGCGGAGAATGTCATCACATTCTTGAGGTCTTTGTCGCGCGGCAGCTGGTCGAACGCGCCCTGATATGTCACGTCGCCAAGAGTAATGCTCATCTGATTCGTGCCGTCGTCAACGCTCCACGTACCGCTCTGGTCGCCGGTTACGGTGCCGTCGTCCTTGAGCGTGATATTCACTGCCTCATCCACACCCTTGTAATCGGTGCTGTCTTTGTCGGCGATGTTTGTTTTACCTTGGAAGAACGTATTTTGCGTGTGCGTCACCAGCTCGTAGTCGCCGGCGAGTGCAGACTTGTCATAGCCTTTCTTATTGGCTTTTACACCGGTGTATTCGTACGGCGCGGCCACAATCCATCCGTCTGCGGTGGACAGCATCTCGTGTACGCGTACTTCGTGTTCTTCGCCGCGGTTGGAGAATCGCGTGTGGTAAACGTTATATACGGTGCCGTCGTCGTCAACGAGCAGCGAATTGCCGCCCTGCGCGACTTCAACGTTGGTGTTATCGTTGCCACTCCATTTGATTGACGCCATGAGTCGCACACCGATATCCGACGTCCAATTGTTGGCGACGGACTTGGTATATACGGCCGGATTGCCGTTCTGATCGACGTACGGTCCGGTGATGTCTTTGGAGCGGAACATGCGCATCTGGTAGCCTGCGGTCTGCTGTAATCCGCCGTAAGATGCGAACAGATACCAGTATCCGTTGGTGTGCACGAGATACGAGCCTTCGCCGGAGTTACCGTAACCGCCGGCGAGTTTGACGCCGTAGTACTGATCGGACTTGTCTGGCACGGTTTCGTAGGTGGTTGTGTAGTCGCGCAATCCGGTGGCTGGGTCGAGTTTGAACATCCACAGACCGCCGAACCATGAGCCGAATGTCATCCACATGTCGCCGTTGTCGTCGGTTGCTACGCTTGGGTCGATTGCGTTGATTTCAGTGTCGCCTGGGGAGAGGTAACGGGTTGGTACTTCGTTGGTGCCGAGTACTTTGCCGACGTCGGTTTTGTCCATTGTATCGGTGCGGAATCCGGAGTAGACGACCGGTCCGACGTACGTCCAGTCGCCGCCGAGATGATCTGCCGTGAGCAGCACGATCACGGACTTATAGTTGGTGCCATTGACGGACATGTACATGCACCATTTTTTCATGGTTTCGTTGTACACGACTTCCGGCGCCCACATATTGCCGGTCAAATCGGAGTTGGCGGGTTGCTTGGGCCATTCTTCCCAGATGTCGCCGAGGATGTCTTTGAAGTCGGTGCTTAAGTTGTCGCTGAATGTTTCCCAGTTGACGAGATCTTTGCTTTTGTACCATGCGCGGTGCGAGCCGTAGATGTAGTAGGTGTCACCGTCTTTGGCGATGGTTGGGTCATGTGAAGAAGCTCGTTTGATGTCGGATACTTTGGATACGACTGCACCGCTCGATGATGCGCCGCCGGGCAGTGCGGAACATGCTGATATGGGGAGCAGCATGGTGATGGCTGCGGTGAGTGCGGCAATGCGGCGTACAAGTGGGTTTCTTCTCATAGGACTTCCTTTAAACGGACGGCGGTCGCCGAGTGCGCGGTATGAGTAGCGCTGAATACTGCATAGGTTGCAACAACATGCGTACGCATATCGGCGATTCTGTATAAACAGCATGTGCGACGCGACGATGAGTTTGTACATCGTTGTAAGTTTGAGTATACTGTACATCGTTGTAAAATTCAAATGACATGAAAGGCCGATGTCATGGAGGGCTCATATTCCCTGCTGTGCTACACCAGAATCCCCACGACACGCGATGAAGCGAACAATGAGGATATTGCCCTGAGCATGCACCTTGCGCTGCGTTCATCCATCAGCGGTGCATGGACTGCACTCAACGAAAATTACGGTATTTTCTTTGCTGCAGCAGTCCCGCGAGACGGTGTGCCGGCCGACGCGCGCACTGCCTGTACTGCCGCCGCACAATTATCGACCGAGCCAGCCGCACAAGGTGACATGTCATCGCAACCGTTAAGCGACGCACTGGCTTACCGTGCCGTCATGCCCGGCGTTGATATTGAATTCAAAAGTTTGCGCGATCCCTATCTCTTCCGACTCGCAGACGGACGTTTTGCGATCGTTGCCACGAGAACCGCTCGCGGCGGTGCATCAGACGGTTCCGAACGCTCGTCGTTTCTGCTTGCCGTGAGCCGCGATCTACTGTCGTACACGCGACTCGGCCAAGTTCATCTTGACACGACGGCCGGCGTACACGAACCGTCAGTTACGTTCGACACGGCAACGCAACAGTATGTCATTCGCTGGCAAAATGACGATGGACAGACTTGCGTTGCGTTTACAGACGATATCGTACGATCTGCTGAGCAGAGAACTGTACTGCCGACTGCGATCACGACTGACGATACTGCGATTGACAACGATGTAACGACCGCGTTCGCATCGGCTGACGCATCGACTGGTGTACCGACGCGAGACGCCACTATCCCCGGCCTCGGCCGTATTGTTCCTGGCAACGTCATCACTGTCAGCGATGCGGAAGCGAGTGCACTGATCGAACGGTTCGGTCGTATATACAATACCGGCGTGAGCTTGCCGGCGATGACCATACCGTCCACGCTTGTTGACGGCGAAGCGCGCGACTTGATCGGCTCGCTTGCTCGCACGACTGCGAAACTGCAGTATTCCGACGGATCAACTGCGATGCGTGCCGTGGACTGGAATGCAGATCAACTCGCAGCACTCGCAAACGACGCATCGGCGGGACAACTCAAGTCTGGCGAGCGCCGCACTATTCGTGGATATATCCGGCAAACAGTGCATCCAGTTCCCTTTGCGGTCGAACGTGCCGATCCGTCCGTGTTCGCGTGGAATTACAACGGTGAACAACTGTTCTTGTTTATCGCTACCGACGACACGGATGGCAATTGCATCGATCCCAACGGTGGTGCTACGCACATGCCGTTGCGCGTTGCATCGCGTATTGCCGATCTTGCCGATGCAAACGGCGGTCGCGATCGTGAGATCGACTTGCTCAAGTGCGGCGATCTCAATAGTGAAGGTCGTGCGATGACCGGCTGTTTCTGGGCGCCTGAACTGCATGTGATCGGCGGTCGACTGTCGGTACTGTTCATGCCATGCTTCGACGGCGAGCCGACCAATCCAGACGGAACCGCAAATAATCGCGCCGGCAAACCGGACATGTGGACTGGCAGTTGCCATATCATGCAGCTCAAGCAAACAGCAGACGGCCGCGATCTCGACCCGCGCAACCCAGCTAACTGGGATACTCCCGCACCAATTCTCACGTCGAGCGGCGGTCCGCTCAATCCAGTGCAACGTATCAGTCTCGACATGACCGTCATCCAAGATTCTGGCCGCTGGTACTATGCGTGGCAGCAGGTCGGCAGCGTGTGGATCGCGTCGTTCGACCCAGCTCAGCCAACGCGACTCACCAGCGAGCCGCGGCAAATCATCGTGCCAGAGTTTGCGTGGGACAACATGATTGCGGAAGGTCCGAACGCGGTTGTGCATGACGGTCGCATTTGGCTGATCTATTCAGGTTCGTTGGTTGGTATCGACTACACCACTGGTGTAGTGAGCGCGCCAGCAGGTCGTCGTGCTGATCTCACCGATCCGAGTACGTGGACGAAACTTGACTATCCGCTGCAAAAATCCGGAATTTACAACGATGAATGGCAGCTTGGTACTGGTCACGGCATGTGGTCGCACGACGAAGATGGCAATCTCATCTACGTGTTCCACAATGCCGAGTATGTCAACGGTCGGTACGGTGGACGCGATGCGCAAGTCCGCCGCGTCCACTGGTCGGCCGAAGGTATGCCGATTCTCGACATGCAGACCAACGAGGAACTCAATCCGGCCTATGCTGAGGTAACGATGGATATCACGGTGCGGTAAGTCTTACGGTTCGCTCGTCTCACGCGCGCAGACGAGCGAACCGCATACGATACGGCAGTAACAAGCCGCAACGCGCGATCTATCAGGCGACGAGAACAGAATATGGAGCAACCAATGGGCAGCAGTGTATCGAAAGACGACCATGTGGTGACGATGCGCGATGTAGCGAAAGCGGCTGGCGTATCGATCAAAACGGTGTCAAACGTGGTCAATGATTACGAATTTGTGTCGGATAAAACGCGAGCCAAAGTCAATGAAGCGATCGAACGGCTCGGCTATGTGATGAACGTGTCTGCGCGCAATCTGCGGCGCGGACGAACGGGCATTATCGGTCTGTCGATTCCTGATTTACAGATGCCGTATTTTGCGCAACTGTCGTCGCTGGTGATTGAAGAAGCGAAAAAAGTTGGGTTGCGCGTAATCGTTGAGCCGACGCTGTACTCGCGCGAAGGTGAGTTTGATGCGCTGCTCGGCTCCCAGCAAACCATGATGGACGGGTTGATTTACAGTCCGTTGCAGCTCGGAGTTGCTGATATTGAAGATATTAAGCTCGAATATCCGATGGTGCTGGTGGGTGAGCGTATTTTTACCGATCGATTCGATCATATTGCCACCGAAAATGTTGAAGGTGCCAAGCGTGCGACGCAATATTTATTGCAGATTGGCTGCAAGCGTGTGGCGGTGCTTGGTACGCATCCCGGCGAGGATATTGGTTCCGCATCGTTGCGATTGCAGGGTTACAAGGAGGCGCTTGAAGAGGCTGGTGTTGATTTTGACCCCCGTCTTGAGGCGCCGGTTGGTATGTGGCATCGTACCGATGGCGTGGAAGCGATGAACCATCTGCTCGATTCTGGCGCGCAGCCGGATGGCGTTGTGGCGTTGAACGATATGCTTGCGGCTGGTGCGATGCATGCGATTCAGATGCGTGGGCTTCGCGTACCGGATGATATTTCAGTGGTTGGTTTCGATAATTCTGACGATTCGCAGTATTTATCGCCGGCATTGACATCGATTTCGCCGGGGCTTGAGGCAGTGGCGCGACTGTCGGTGCGCGTGTTGAACGAGCGTATCGCCGGGCAGCATCCGCTCGGCAACGACACCGATGCGGCGGTATTCCGCAAAGTGTCCTCCACACTAGTCGTGCGCGATTCCACCCGTCAGCCCGCGGTGGCGTAGTCGATCTGTGATTTTCTTGTGGTGCAGATACCTTAAACTGTCGGGGACTGGGCTGCTAGTTCTGCAGCTCAGTCCACATCGTGCGTCGCACGAAGATCGGGATGATGGAACATCATCGCGCAGCCGCCGTATATTGTCATTGTTCCTGTTATTCGATGTGCTACGCACTCTTTTGCCAACTCGTCAATGAGTGTCATGAGCTCGCCGTGAGTCATTTCCATTGTAGTTCTCCCTGCGGTAGATACACGTTGAAGGTAAGAAAATCTGGGTCAGGTTGTGTGGCGGAACGATATATTTTGCGCAGGGGAGTCCACTGCTCGTCGAGGCGCAAATCAGATGCTGTAAGGTCCTGCTCGTTTGGCCAGTGTTGTTTGTAATACAGTCCGGACATGAACGCTCTCCACTCTTTGTTTGGCATACGTTTCAGGACGATGGATAAGTCATCGGGAGTGTTCTTGGAGCTAGAGGATGCGTAGGATTCCAACAATTCACGCATGCTGGCTGATATTGGAGGCCATGAGTCAGCTTTGTTGGTTTTGGCGTAGGTATTGATGGTTGTAATGAGATCTTCCATATGCAAGTTGCATGCGTCAAGAGTGGCCTGTTCCAATGGGCTGAGTATTAGCTGATATCCCATGTGCTCCGCAGCGGCTGATATTTTTCCGAACGCTGGGTCAATGCGGCCGTGGAGCGCACGCGATATTAGCGATTCGCTCAGGCCCGTGGATTGGGCTAATTGCGCCGCATTCATGCCGCTACGTTGCATAAGCTGCCGGAGAATATCAGATGATTGCATATATGCAAGATTATCATTGAGGTGGGATGTGCGTGTTGTGGGTGTTGGGTTGCTTGACGTTGGGGTAAAAGTTGCGTAATGGGGTGTATGCGGTATTGAGTTTAGTGGAGTGGTTATAACGATGGGATGGTGTTCAAGATAACGTTGCGGCGTTGCGGTGGTGTGGAGAAACGCCGAGTTGTTACAACGATGTAATTCTGTTATATTCATCGATGTAAAAATAGATTATCTGGATTGCCAAAGGACAAACAATGGCTGTTTACAACAATCCGATCGTGCTCCAGCGTGCGGACCCGTGGGTGCTCAACGTCAACGGTGAGTATTACTTCACTGGTTCCGACCCGGAATACAACACCATCGCCATCCGCCATGCGTCGACGATCAATGACTTGCAGCAGGCTCCGGAGACGGTAGTCTGGCGCAAGCACGAATCCGGTCCGTGCAGCAAGTACATTTGGGCCCCCGAACTCCATCGCGTAAATAACGCGTGGTACATCTACTTCGCTGGTGCGGAAACAGACTTTGAATCATCTGGCATGCCGACGCATCGTATGTTCGTGTTGGAAAACACCGATGACGACCCGACTTCCGACAACTGGGTAGAAAAGGGGCAGATCGTCACTCCGATCGACTCATTCTCGCTCGACGCAACCACCGAAGTGATCGATGGCGTGCAATACCTCGTTTGGGCGCAAAAAGATCCGGATATTCCCGGCAATTCCAACCTGTACATCGCTCCGATGGCAAATCCGTGGACACTTGCGGCCGACCCGGTGATGCTCACTAAGCCTGAATATGACTGGGAGTGCATTGATTTCCTTGTCAACGAAGGCCCGGCGTTCCTGTTCCACGATGACAAGATTTTCATTACCTATTCGGCGTCCGGTACTGGCGTGCCGTATGCGGTGGGCTTGTTGACTGCTGAACGTGGCAGCGACCTGATGGACCCGGCGAGCTGGACGAAGAGCCCGGTTCCGGTGTTTAAGACGTGCGCGCAGAACGGTCAGTATGGTCCGGGTCATAACTCGTTCACTAAGTCTGAAGATGGTACGCAAGATTTGATGATTTACCATGCTCGCAATTACACCGATATAAAGGGTGATCCGCTATTCGACCCGAATCGTCACGCTCGCGTTGGTGTGGTGAATTGGAATGCTGATGGTACACCTGATTTTGGTGTGCCTGAGCCGGATACACTGTGGACGCCGTCAACAACCGATGTGCTACCGCCTGACGGTGGTGAATTGGCGGGAACACCAGTCAATATCGCATCCTGAATAATCTGCGCGAGGCAGCGTGCCGAGTATTCTGCGTCAGAAGCTCGTTTACGATGTTCGTCGCACCCTTGGCGGCATACCGCCACGCGTATTAGTGTGTGGCAGAAAACGCTCGCTGAGCGGCTCTCAGTGAGCGAAAACCGCCACGCGTTGCGTGTTCGGCAGGCTGTGGGTTCGCGCATGAATACAACTCAATACGAAGAATGATCCATCCGCGTGTCGGATTTGTACAACGATGAAAATCGCTGTACAATCATTTACATCGTTGCAAACGAGCGCGGAGGCTCACCGATCCATCGGGCTGAAGGAAGTCGTTGCAGCCCGTCATCGCAGGCAACACAAAGCCTGACGCAAGTCAGGAGAAGTAATCAAAGGAGAAAACTATGCATATCAGGAAGCCACTTGCTGCCGGTATCGCACTAACGATGCTTGCCACGCTCGGACTTTCCGGCTGTGGAGAGCAGAAGAGCGAAACCAACGCTGACGGTAAGCCAGTTGTCAAGATCACGCTGATCAAGCGCAGCACTCAGATCGAAGCCAAGGAAATGAACCTCACCAAGGATCTCGAAGCCGCGTGCGACTGCGAAATCAAGTGGGAAGAAATCCTCGATACACAGTGGGCTCAGCAGGCTTCCACCGTGCTCGCCTCCGGCGACGTCGGCGACATCACCATCTGGGGCTACAATGCCGACAACTTCGCCCAGTACAACTACTGGGAAGACCTAAGCGACGATCTCGACCAGATGCCGAACGTCAAGGAATATTTCGACACGATTCCGGAAGCCAAGATGTTCGGCTCCGACCTCGAAGGCCACATCTGGCAGGTTCCGTCTGACTACGGCAACGCTTCCGGTGCGAAGTGGTCCAGCGGTCAGAACCTCATGATCAACAAGCAGTGGCTCGAAAAGCTCGGCCTTGAGGTTCCGAAGACATGGGATGACCTGACCAAGGTCCTCACCGCATTCAAGAACGACGACCCGAACGGCAACGGTGAAGCTGACGAAGTCCCGATGCTCATCAACCAGCTCGGCACCGCAGGCTTCGGCTGGTGGAGCCCGTTCCTGCTGCTCAACGGCACTGGTCAGAACACGCAGTTCACCACCGGCTCTGGCTCGCAGGGCATCTACGTCAAGGACGGTAAGGTCGGCAACTGGATGCTGTCTGACAACTTCCGTAAAGTCATCGAGTACTATCACTCCCTGATCGAAGCTGGCCTCATGCCGGCCGACGTGCTCACTCGTGACGCTTCACTCAACACTGCTGACATCTCCTCCGACGGCAAGACCGCTAAGGTCGGTCTGATCTACGGTTGGAACACTGGTAACTTTGGCGATCTGAAGGACGAGTACGAGTCCATCGAAGTTCCGGCTGCTCCGGGTGTCTCCTACGAGCAGACTACGTGGGAAGCTGAGATGCAGGATATTTACAACGGTGCAGCTGTCAAGGCTGGTCTTGATGACGCACACAAGACTGCTGCGCTCAAGATCATCGACAAGTTCCTCGATCCGGACATCTCGATGGAATCCTACTACGGCGATCTCGGCAAGTACATCGAGAACAAGGGTGACGGTGTTTACAACGTCATCAAGTTCCAGGATGATCTGTCCACCTTCGGCCTGGCTGACCGCGGTCTGACTTGGGTGCGCGAGAACATGAGCGTCACGGGCGATCAGGACAAGGTCCTCGCTGAGAAGGACGGCACTGTCTACAAGAACCAGCAGTCGCACATCGGCGAGAAGGATTTGATCCCGATGTACACTCGCCTGAGCTCCGAAGACAACACCACGGTGTCGAACAACAACTCGACTATCTGGAACTACGCTCTGCCGCTCATCTCCACGTGGATTCAGGACGGCGGTCTGACCGACGATGCTTGGAACACCTACATCGACACCCTCAAGAAGAGTGGTATCGAAGACAACATCGCCCTGTGGCAGAAGGCTTACGACGACACCATGAAGGCGTCCGAGTCCTGATCGGTCTAACGCTGGCTGCGAATGGGGGCTACCCCTAGCTCCAGCTAGCCAAACCTGAGAACCTTCCCTCATCACCTGAAGGCCCGTCCCACCGCTCCAACACGGCGGCGGTGGGGCGGGCCTTTCCATAGCATCACACTCAATCACTTTTCGGAAAGGACCACTATGGCTTCCGCAACCAAAGGCACGCATAGCGCCGAAGCCGTTGTATCCCAATCCAAGTCGAACCGTACCGGCAACGACATCCCAGACAACGACTACATCGCTCGTCACCGTCCACTTCCAGCCCGCATCGCAACTCACTTGAGCCGCTACTGGCAGCTGTGGGTCATGTCACTGCCGGCTATCGCCTTCATCACGCTGTTCGCCTACGTCCCGATGTACGGCATCCAGCTCGCCTTCCGCGAGTTCGTCCCCGGCAAAGGCTTGACCGGCGGCAAGTGGGTCGGCTTCAAATACTTCACCAAATTCTTTGAATCCCCACAGTTCTCCAGCCTGATCGTCAACACAATCCGCGTCTCCCTCGGAACGCTCGTACTCGGCTTCATCGCGCCGATCATCCTCGCACTACTCATCAACCAAATCGGCGGCAAACGCACCAAGTCGTTCGTGCAGACAATCACGTACATGCCGCACTTCATCTCCACCGTGGTCATCGTCTCGATGATCAACATTTTCTTCGCTCCGAACTCCGGCATGATCGGCCGTTTCCTCGGCAAAACCAGCATCCTCGGCAATCCGGACGCGTTCGCACCAATCTACTGGCTCACCGAAGTCTGGCAGCACGTCGGCTGGAACTCAATCATCTACCTTGCTGCGCTCGCCGGTGTAGACACTGCGCTGTACGAAGCCGCGAAAATCGACGGCGCTGGCCGACTTCAGCTCATCCGATACGTTGACATCCCGACTATTCTGCCGACTTGCGGCATCCTGCTCATCTTGAACATGGGCGGCGTGCTCGGCGTCGGTTTCGAGAAGGTCTACCTGATGCAGAACTCGCTGAACCTGTCCGGTTCGGAAGTCCTCTCGACCTTCGTGTACAAGATGGGTCTTGTCTCTAACCAGTACAGTTATTCGACCGCTATCGGCTTGTTCAATACGGTGATCAACTTCGCGTTCCTCATCGCTGCGAACGCGATCGCCAAGCGTGCGTCCAACACCAGCATCTTCTGATGCCTACGGAACTGAATCGTTCAAGAAAGGATTGTCATCATGAGTGCATCCGCGATCGCGCCGAAGGCATCGTCAAGCGCTGATATCCCGTTCAACCCCAAAGTTCGTCAGAAGAAGCAGCCGATGGACTGGGTGGTCGACATTACTATTGCCGCCATTATCGTGCTGGTTGTTGCGGTGACGATTTACCCGCTATGGTTTATCGTAATCGCCAGTATTTCCAACGCTGGACTTGTTTCGCAAGGTCAAGTTACGCTGTTCCCGCGCGGTATCAATATCAACGGTTACATCAAGGTGCTGCAAGAGCCGCGTATTTGGATCGGCTATCGTAACACTATTCTGTACTCGGTGGTTGGTACTGCGGTCAACATGCTCGTTACGCTGCCGGTTGGTTTCGCACTGTCTCGCCGCGAGTTTAAGCCGCGCCGCATTATCCTGTTCCTGTTCACGTTCACGATGTTCTTCTCCGGCGGCCTGATCCCGGGCTACCTGCTTGCCAAGGACCTCGGTATTTTGAACACGATGTGGGTGTTCATTCTGCCCGGTGCGGTTTCCGTGTACAACGTGATTATTGTGCGCTCGTTCTTTGAATCGTCAATTCCAGAAGAACTGCATGATGCGGCGCAGATTGACGGTTTGAGCTACTTCCGTTACTTCCTGAAGATTGTGCTGCCGCTATCTTCCGCGATTATCGGTGTGATCGCGCTGTACTACTTCGTGGGCCACTGGAACGACTACTTCACGGGTCTTATTTACATTCGCGATCAGAATAAGCAGCCGTTGCAGGTGATTTTGCAGAACATTCTGCTTGCGAACCAGGTCACCACGTCTGGCGGTGGTTCGAGTAACGGCCAGTCGATGATCGAGCGTCAGCAGCTCGCTGATTCGATCAAGTACGGTATCATCATCGTCTCCACGCTTCCGCTGCTCGTGATCTACCCCTTCCTGCAAAAGTACTTCACCAAGGGTGTCATGATCGGAGCCGTCAAGGGCTGAGCCGTTAAGCGGACAGTCCGGTGGGCTTCCGACTGTGCTCGGTATAGGGCAGCGGCAATATGGGCGAATCCGCTCCGTACTTTGCTCTGTTACTTGCTGGTTGTGGTTCCTATCGGCGGGTAATTGAGCAGAAGATGGTGCCGAATACGTGCAGTTAATGCTGTGCCGATTATGCACCACCTCTTGCGGGACTGCGACATGGTTTTCCTTCTTTCCCATGTCGCAGTCCCGTTTGTTATACGCGTGTATAGACGTGTTCGTGCGTCGCTTATCCGCTGGCCATCCCAGTAATTGCTATACTTCCCGGTCGGGGTTTCTGTCGCAGTAGTCATGTTGCTCGAGCGTGCCAGATGAGCAACATATACTGCCGCGATTGCGCAAACCTCGATCGGGATTTTGCTATGCAGTATGTCTACACAGTATGTTTCCGCCGATATTTCGAGCATAAGTGCGCGCAATAACGGGACCTGCGCGCACTTACGCTCGAAATATCGCCCAAAATCCAGCGTAACTGCGCGCACCCTTCGTTATTGCGCGCACTTACGCTCGTTTTCCGCAGCTTCCGTAGCAATAACGGCACGTTATGGTTGTAATGCGTTGACCTGTCACAAAGTAATCTCGCATATTGTTGTTTTCGTGTGAAATAGGTGATTTCCATATTGTTGTTTTCGTGTAATATCTACAGTATCTGTACTGTTGTTTTCGTGTAGAAAGGTGGTGTGAATTATGTTAAGAAGAAAGATGCTTGACAAGCTCATCTCGTGGAAAACTAAGTCACAAGGTCGTGAAGCGCTACTTATTGAAGGTGCGCGGCGAGTTGGTAAGAGTACCATAGTTGAGGAGTTTGGGCGAACTCAATATCGATCGTATATCCTTGTTGATTTTGCTCGTTTACCTCGTGACATACGAGATGTGTTCGATAATCAACGTGACGACTTGGATACGTTTTTTCTCATGCTATCTGCGTACTATCGCACCAAACTGGTGCGTCGCGAATCGCTCATTATTTTCGATGAAGTACAGCAGTATCCGCAAGCGCGTGAAATGATCAAATATTTAGTGGCTGATGGTCGGTATGACTATGTGGAAACCGGATCATTGATCTCTATTAAAAAGAACGTTGCTGATATTGTCATTCCTTCCGAGGAGCGGAAGCTGGACATGGGACCTCTCGATTTTGAAGAGTTCTGCTGGGCAATGAGCGAAGAATTACTTGCGGATGCTATTCGCGGTGCATTTGAATCGTTAACTGCGTTACCTGATGCGTTGCATAAACGTGCGGCACGATTATGGAGAGAGTACCTTTTGGTTGGAGGCATGCCTCAAGCTGTTGTGTCTTATGTGGAACACCGCGATTTTGGGGATGTTGATGATATTAAGCGTGGAATTTTGCAGCTTTATAGTGATGATATTGGTAAGTTTGCGGGTGGCGATGCAGCTCGTGTGCGTGGAATTTTCGCACAGGTTCCCGGTCAGCTGTCCAAACACGAGAAGCGGTTTATGCTCTCGTCGATCGATGTGGCTGCTCGCATGCGTGAATATGATGCGGCATTTTTCTGGTTGGAGGATGCACGATTAGTAAATATTTGCCGTAATGCAACTGACCCTACGGTAGGACTTGGGCTCTATGCAGACAGTAGGTCGTTTAAATGCTATCTCGCTGATACGGGATTGCTAGTCTCACAAATATTCGCTGACCGAGAAACGACTACGGATGATGTGTACCGCGATATTTTGTTTGGCAAATTAGCAATCAATGAGGGAATGTTTACAGAAAATGCGGTTGCTCAACAGTTGCGTGCCAATGGACGCGCACTTTATTTTTTCTCACGTAATAATCGTGAGGATGCAACGAGAACAATGGAAATAGATTTCCTGATTGTACGTGATTATGATAATGCTGCTCTGAAACCGCGTATAAGTCCGATTGAAGTGAAATCAACGAAGCGATACGGAGTTTCATCTCTTGATAAATTCCGCAATCTGTATGGCAGTAAACGACTTGGCAAGGAATATGTACTACATCCGAGGCAACTGGAGGTCGAAGGTGAGCGTGTTCGATTGCCGCTTTATATGGCGCACTGTTTGTAGTGAGGATTAATCCAATGGCAATGTTTCCGCAGCAAAACGCCGACGATATATCGCGATATATCGTGTTATAGTGAATGTTGTGAACGCGATATATCGCGAAATACGAATGTGATGAGTGTTGTTTACGCATTGCGATGTATCGAGCGGCAGTCAATCGATCAGTGGCGAACGGAAGGAGTCACGATGACGCAGGGAACTGAATACGCCGATCGCAACGATACGAACGATAAGACAAGCGGCAGTACGTCTGACGCAACGAACGACGAAGCGAACGATACAGCTGACACTGAGGCCAGCGATGGAATCGGCACTGAAGCTCGTGATTACAACCATGCCGGCGAACGTTGGATAGTTGAAGAAGGCGACAACACCACCTTCGACATCGACGATATACGCGAGCTGTGCGTCGCTGTTGTCAAAGGTCGCATCGATGTGATCGGCCACGACGATCCCGGTTGCCGTCTGGAAGTCTCCAACGTAATCGGACTGCCGGTCGAAGTCACTGTCAACAACGGCAAGCTTGTCGTGCGTGACTTTGACGACAGTCAATCAATAAACATGAACGTATCAACGTCCAACCCATTCGCAGCATTCCGCGCCATTCGCTCGCTGCTCAAACACGGCGACCTCTCTGCAGGAACATCAGGCAATGACCGCGCAAGTGCCGATATCAGCCTGCTCGTGCCGCGCGACGTAGCTGCAACTATTTCCTCAGTCAAAGGCGACGTGCTGATCGGTGGCATGACGAACGGCGCCAAGCTCGACACCGTTTCCGGCACGTTGCTCGCCGACAATGTATCCGGCAGACTCAAACTCAACAGTGTGTCTGGCCGAGTTGAAGCGCGCAACCATCACGGTTCCGTGGTAGCGGACACCGTAAGTGGTGACGTGGTTGTCAGTGGTGACTGTACGGCGATCAAAGTCGACGCGGTCAGTGGCAAGCTGTATGCGGACGTGTTTGGCTCGCCGGAAGCGATTCGATACCACTCAATGAACGGCAGTGCGGTCATTCGACTCGACCCTGACGTGCGCGTACGTTGCCGCGCAGATGCGATGAGCGGGAAGGTTGAGATCGGCGGAACCGTGCGTAAACTGCGTGGTCGATTCGACTATCAAGACGGTCCGGCGGATGGCTTAGCGGACGGTCCGGTGACGACGATTCGGTTCGATGCGATGAATGGCAAACTGAAGATCGTACGACGTGCGGCTAGTGACACGGCTGATGTTGCGCAAGCCACGAGCGGCGATCGTGTGGCTGATGACGCGGTCAACTACGACTCCAATGAGAAGGCGTAAGTATGGCTGCTCCGATTTTTGCGCACGGTCAAATGCGCCTGTATCTGCTGTCATTGCTCGCTGAATCGCCGATGCATGGGTACGAACTCATGCAAGCCATTGAGCAACGGTTCGACGGTGCGTACATTCCCAGTGCCGGCACTATTTATCCGCGCCTTGCCAAACTCGCCGACGATGGTTTGATCACGAAAGAAACAGTCGGTCGCAAAACTGTTTACGCGATCACTGATGCCGGCCGTGCAGAGTTGGTTGCTCGTCGAAACGAAACTGATCAGCTGGAATCAGACATTGACTCATCTGTCCGCAGGCTTGCTGATCAAATGCGCGTAGACGTGCGCAATTCGATGCGCTCGCTGAAAGATGATCTTACGTTCGCATCGTCAGTTGCGACGTCGACTGAATCGTCGTCTGGATCGTTGCGGTCCGCATCGTCGACCACGATGAACAATGACGAACTCAACCGATTAACAGGCAGTACAGCAGCGTATCGCAACGTGACAGACGAGCCGGTTATCATCGCAGCAGAACGTACACTGAACCGGTTCAGTCACGACTTGCGCGACGTACTGCGCGCGGCCGATGCAGCTGGCACGCTCACTGCGGACATGGTGCGCGAACTCGGTGACGATCTCGATACGTTTGTTGATCACGTACGCAGCGTAACTGCGCGCAATAACGAGGGGTGCGCGCACTTACGCTGAAAAATCAGTCCAAAATCCAGCGTAACTGCGCGCGAGCCTCGGTATTGCGCGCAGTTACGCTTGCTTTCCTTGCTTTGCTGTGCGAAAACGTCCTGTAGTGAATCCGAAATCTGCGCAACCCGTGATATTGCGGCGTCTTATGTCGCAACCTCTCACGGGTCCTGCGCCACGTCCCGATAACGCGGCAGAATGGGGCCTATGACTGAACCCGAAAACGCTGCACAATCCGCAGCACAAGAAACCAAAAACGACAAGCCCACGCTGCCGAAAGACGTACGCGTGCGCTTCTGCCCGTCGCCAACCGGAACGCCGCACGTCGGCATGGTCCGCACCGCCCTGTTCAACTGGGCTGAAGCTCGCGCCACCGGCGGCAAACTGATCTTCCGCATCGAGGATACCGACGCGGCGCGCGACTCCGAGGAAAGCTACAACCAGATTCTCGAAGCCCTGCGCTGGCTCGGCATTGACTGGGACGAGGGTATCGACGTCGGTGGTCCGCACGGCCCGTACCGTCAGTCCGAGCGCACTGATATTTATAAGGACGTCGCCGCCAAGCTGCTCGCCGCTGGTTATGCGTACGAATCGTATTCCACGCCGGAAGAAATCAAGGAACGCAACCTTGCCGCCGGTCGCCCGGCCGAATTCGGCTACGATGGCTACGATCGTGACCTGACCGAGGAACAGAAGGCTGCGTTCCGTGCCGAAGGTCGCAAGCCCGCGTTGCGCATCCGCATGCCCGACGAGGATATCGCGTTCGACGATCTAATCCGCGGTCGTATTGAGTTCAAGGCTGGTTCTGTGCCGGATTACGTGATCGTGCGTCCGAACGGCGACGCACTGTACACGCTCACCAACCCAGTCGACGACGCGCTCATGGAGATCAACGTCGTGCTACGTGGCGAGGACCTCCTGAGCTCCACCCCGCGTCAGATCGTGCTGTACCGCTATCTCGAGGCGCTCGGCATCGCTAAGACCACGCCGCTGTTCGGCCACATGCCGTACGTGATGGGTCAGGGTAACAAGAAGCTGTCCAAGCGTGACCCAGAGTCGAACCTGTTCAACCACCGCGACGCCGGCTTCATTCGTGAAGGTCTGCTCAACTATCTTGCGCTGCTCGGCTGGTCGATTGCGCCCGACCGCGACGTGTTCTCCATGCAGGAGATGATCGAAAAGTTCGACGTGCGCGACGTGAAGGCTAACCCGGCGCGTTTCGATCTGGATAAGGCGATTTCGATTAACGCTGAGCATATTCGTATGCTTGACGCTGATGATTTCCTGCGTCGTTCGGTGCCATACCTGCATCGCGATGGCGTGGTGTCGGCTGATTCGTGGGATGCGCTGACCGAGCGCGAGCAGGCTGTGCTGACTGCTGCGGCGCCGCTCGTGCAGCCGCGCGTGCGACTGCTGGGCGAAGTGGCTGGCATGGTTGGCTCGCTGCTGTCGACCGATGGCTATATTGAGCCGGATGACGACGCGCGCAAGCAGCTCAAGGATTCCGCAGGTGCGGTGCTCGACTTGGCGGTTGCGACGCTTGAAGGTGTGTCTGAGGCTGACTGGAAGACTGACTTCCTGCATGAGACACTGAACAAGGCGCTGGTGGAAGACGGTGGATACAAGCCGCGTCTGGCGTTTGGTCCGGTGCGTGTGGCCATGTCTGGTCGTCGCGTGTCGCCGCCGCTGTTCGAGTCGATGGAGATCGTCGGCCGCGAGGTGTCGCTGGCTCGCTTGCGCGGACTGCGCGAGCATCTGTGACCGCTGAGGGAGTGATTCGTTTTTATCGTGGCTCTCTTTGTTAGGACAGCATTGTAAAGCAAACAGTAAGGTTGTTTGTAGATACTGACTGAGGGGTAGTTGCACGGGTTGGATATTCCAAGGGCGCGGCTACCCCTCAGACTGTTTTGTTGGGGGGGTGTTCCTATGTTTTTGTCAACCGTGTGAGGGGTTGACGTGTCGCATTCTGGTTGGTTGTGGTGGGCGTGCTTCGCTTTGGCCTTGGCGATTCGTTGCCGTAGCCGGTGTTTGTGTTTTGTTCAGGCGGCGAGGGTTTGTTCCTGGTAGAGGGTGCCGTTCTTGAGCATGCTGTAGATCACGTCGCAGCGGCGTCGGGCGAGGCAGATGATGGCGGCGTTGTGGTGTTTGCCTTGTCCTCGTTTGCGTTTGTAGTAGGCGATGGATGGCGGGTGTTTAGTGGAGGCGACAAACGCAGACTGCCATAGTGCGTTCTTGAGGCGTTTGTTGCCGCCCCGGGCGGGGTGTTCGCCTTTGATGCTGGTGCCGGATTGGCTGGTGATGGGCGCGATGCCGGCGTACGCGGCGAGGTGGGCCGCGTTTTTGAAGTTCGAGATGTTCCCGCCGATTGCGAGGAGGATGTTGCTTGCGGTCCTGGCGCCTATCCCGGGCATCGACGTCAGGACCGTGAGAAGAGGGTGATCGTTGAGGAGCTCCTCGACCTGCGAGGCGAGGTTGCGGCGCCGGTCCTTGATCTGTTTGATGTCGCGGGCGATCGAGGGGATGATGGTCTCGGCCATGTCGGTGCCGGGTACGGTAACGGTCTGTTCACCGATGGCCTTGAACATGTCGTCGATGATGCGTCCGGCACGTATCCCCTTGTCCTTGGCCCATCGTC
>NZ_MWWY01000022.1 GCF_002259755.1 Bifidobacterium hapali | reverse complement strand
TTGTCCGGGTCTGCGCCCGGCTCTTTTCCCACCAATTCCACCGCTCCCTTCATGATCGCCAGCCTGATCTCCATCGCCCGGTATTCGGCGCGCAATCGCTCCAGATCGGCGTTCAGCGAGGCGATCTCGCCGCGCAGCGCATCCGCATCAGCCTGCGGTGCGGTATCCTTGCGTTCCGGTTCGTCCTTCGCCACCGCGGCCCCTTTCGTCTTGCCGAGCAATCGCCGCTTCCAGTTTCTCACTACCGACGAATCCACTCCCAATCCCTCCGCCACCTCACGCGAGCTCGCTCCACCGGACACGACCTTGAGCACGGCCTCGCGCTTGAGCTCCTCAGGTATGGGCCCGTGGCGAAGCCGGCGTTCGCCGGGCGCGAGCTCGTCAATCCACGAGGCCAGCAGCGTCTTGCTCGGATACCCCATTTGGCGGATCGTGCGGCTCGCTCGCCGCCCGTGCGTCAGGTAATGGTCCACCGCGTCCCGCCTCTGCTCCAACGTGTAACGCGAATACCGCTCGCCACGCGTCGAGGGTATTCCCGTCTTCTGTTCCTCGAGCCAGTCCCGATGCCACATACGCAACGCCTCACGACTGGGATACCCCAACTCCCGGATCGCGTCCGCCGCGCAGCACTCATACCTCACATACAACTCCACCGCACGCCGACGCTGCTCCCTCGTATACCTCGCCATGATGGCTCCTCCCGGATCACAGTCCAAGAAAACGGCACCACCTCAAAGAGCGATCAGCAACTTCGACAGGCTCATCATCGTGATAATGGCGAGCGGTGCTGCAATAATCGCGGCAATCACCGTAATCGCGCCCATACTGCGGTACGTGAACGACCAGACCACTAGCATAATCGTGCCGGTGATGGCTGGCAGGCCGGATAGTCCAGACAGCAGTATGCCGAACTGCAATTGGCGATCAGGGATACCGTAGAGCGCAAACTTGCGCGGGTTCATCGTCGATCCTTCACCAAGAATCATCAACTGGAATAAGCCAATAACCAATGTGACAAACGCGCCGACCAGTACAGTCGTCATACGAACGATACCAGACTGACCGAGAATGGCAATGGATGCAGTACCATCCTCAGCTTGGACAAATGGCGGCAGAGAGCCGACAGTCCATGTTGCGGAGATCGTGCCAGCGATTGCACCGAGCGCCAGTATGGCAGCAAGCACGTAAGCAACCGTTTGCCACGCCGATTTACGTAACGTCGCCCATGTGAGCGCCCAGCGTAGACGGACAAGCGTAACAGCGGCGTTCATCGTGCCACTCCCCCGGGCTGATCGTACTGTTGCGGCGGGGCAGGATGAGCAGACGTCGGCTGCGATATCGGGGCAATCGGCGATGAGCCACCGTCAAGCCAAGCCAAATGAGCAGCCTCGTGACGGCCACCAACTAGTTGCAGGAAACGATCTTCCAAATCCTCGCCGGACGCAACCTCATCCACCGTGCCGGCCGCGCACACTTGACCGTTGTTAATCACCGCAACATGCGTACACATTTTCTCAACCAAGGCCATCACATGCGATGAAATAATCACGGTACCGCCAGTCTTGGCGTATTCGATCAAGATATCTTTCAGATTCGCGCTGGAAACCGGGTCTACCGACTCGAATGGCTCATCGAGAACGAGAATGCGCGGGCTGTGAATCATCGCGGAAGCCAGGCAGATTTTCTTCGTCATGCCAGCCGAATAATCCGTAACCATCACGTTCGCTGACTGTGCGAGATCAAACGCATTCAACAAGTCCTTCGCACGGCGCGTTGCCTCATCGCGGCGCATACCGCGTAACATGCCTGAATACACCAGCAACTGCATGCCAGTCAGACGGTCGAAAATCTGATCAGGCTGCGGCATGACACCAATCATGCGCTTCGCCGTGTTCACATCGCGCCACACGTCATGGCCCAAAATCATCGCCATACCGGCATCCGGGACCAGCAAGCCGGTGACCATGTTGAGTGTCGTGGTCTTGCCGGCACCATTGGGGCCAACCAGACCATAGAACGCGCCAACTGGAATATCCAACGACAAACCGTTGACAGCGATTTTGCGATCGAACTGCTTAAACAGGCCACGAATCGAAACCGCGGCAGACGGGTCAGGCGGCACAGGTGCCGACGACATTACGGGCTGTGCGGGCGCTGGTGAAAATCCAACATTCCCCTGCATGTTGTCTATGCTCATACATCCACCCTAGCTTATCCGGCACCACTGCCCCATCATTTCGTCGACAGGCGTGTACTACCGCTCTTCGTGATGCTCATCCCACTCTTCATCGGTCGGCGTTTCGTCATACAACTCGTGTCCTTCGCGCTCAGCAATGTTCATCTGCTCATTAATCCACGCAGCCTCAGCCGGGTTAATATCCGCAGTATTCAGCACTTTCTGCCACACCGGGTAAAACAGGTGCATCGCCGGATACATCGCAGTAAACAAAATCTCCGGCTTATGCTTACGCCAATGCTGCGGATGCGCATCAAACGTATTCTTAAACCGACGCATGTACCGCAAAAACGAGCTCAACGACGTATCCATACGCCTCGCGCTCATACCCGCAATCATGCGCGGCGAATACACCGTCTTCAATCCGCGACCAATAAGATGCAGCGACAAATCAATATCCTCATGCATCACATCAGACTTATCACGGCACACTTCATTCGCAATCTGATGCCACGCACTTGCACGTACCGCCATATTCGAGCCGAACAGCAAGGGCTGGCCACCATCCGCACGGTAAATACGCTTACGAATCGAATTATCACCCTTCAACCCAAAGTGACGAGACGGCATATCGTAATACATCACCGGACCAGTCGCACCCATCGCTTCCGGGTCCTCGGTGAAAATACCGGTCACGACCTCAACCCAATCCGGCTTAATCATGCAATCCGCATCAAAACGGCCCAGCACGTCGCCTGTTGCCGCATTCAAACCGAAATTACGCGTCGGAATCAGCCCCTGCTCTGCATTCTGATGTAGCAACTTAACCGGCGCTTCAGGATGCTCGGCCATAAACCGTTCCACAATCGCACACGTATCATCAGTTGACCGATTGTCAATAACGAGAATCTCATACGGCATCACCGTCTGACGAATCGTATTCAGCAAACAGTCAGCAATACGTTCAGCTTCGTTCCACGCGGGGATCACGATCGAGACATTCAGCATATCTCCAGCATACAAGTGTGACACGAACAGCCCATCATCCTTTAGAACCATATTGTGCACATTGCCGCACACGATATATTCCTTATATTCCATGCTCAGAGCCAACGAAATAACCGCCCAACGTTAGAATAGGGAGCCATGACCAAGCAGGATGATCAAAGAATCGATTTCGCGTCAGTGTTCCCCGCAAAAGGCGACTCACGACGACCACCAGACTGGTGGGGACGTGGGCTTTTATACGCGGCAATCGCGGTATTCCTCGCATATTTCGTATGGAATTCATGGGGCAAGATTGACTACATCGTACTCGATCTAGTGATCTCCGTATTCGTTGCGCTCGCCATCGAACCAATGGTGCTCATCATGATTCGTCACGGATGGAACCGCAGTGTCGCATCCGCAATCAGTCTCGTTGGTCTCGCAGTAATCATCATCGCATTGTTCTCACTGTTCGGTTCCATGTTCGTGCAACAAATGATCTCAATGGTGACCGGACTACCAGCACTCTACGATCAAATCCGCGACGCTGTAGGTCAGTACACAACATTCCGACTGCCGGAAATCGACAGTCTTGGCGGCGAAATTATTAAAAATATTCAAACCTCATGGATCACTAACTTCGCCGGTCAAGCAATCAATACCACTGTTGGTTTATTCAGTGCGCTGCTTAATATCATGACCGTTGTTATGGTTACCTACTACATTTCCGCAGCCGGACCGAAAATGCGCCGCAGCTTGTGCCAATGGCTCGGAGACAGTCAACAACGTCGATTCCTACTCGCATGGACCGTCGTACAAGATCAGATTTCCGGATTTCTGTTCTCACGTTCGATTCTCGCCGTAATTAACGCCGCGTGCACGGCCATATTCCTCGAAATCATTCACGTACCATACTGGTTGCCACTCGCCCTATTCTGCGGTATCGTCTCACAGTTCATCCCGACCGTAGGCACATATATTGGCGGCGCACTGCCAGTCGTATTCGCATGGGGCTCGAACGGTGTGCTGTACGCGGTGGGCGTGCTCGTATTCATTACCGTCTATCAGCAGTTCGAAAACCTGATTCTTTCACCGAAAATCTCACAACGAACGATGGATCTCAACCCTGCGATCGCATTCCTCGCAGTACTCGCATTCGGTTCAGTATTCGGTGCGCTCGGCGCATTCCTCGCACTGCCAATTACCGCAAGTTTGCAGGCGATATTCAAGGTATACACCAAACGGTACGAGCTTGTCGATTCACCGCTGCTATACGATCCCGACACGGTGAAAAAGTCGAAAGTGGTTGAGGGAGCAGAAGCGATTGGCGAACATGTGTTTAAGCCGGTTACCAATCATATGCCACGCGCAGCCAAGGGTTCGAGCGCGCGCGTACCAATGGACGAAGAGCTCCAACATCTAGCCGAGCAAGTCTACCGTATGCCCACTGCACAGCAACTTGACGACTCAGAAACGATGGCAATTCCTAAAGACGCGTTCAATACTTGGAGTAAAACCACAACGAAGCGCGGCGGTTTATCAGGACTCGCCGGAACTGATGATAACGCTAACGACGCGGATGCCCGCCATGCCAACGAAACCGCCGATAATCAAGATGGTGCTGGCGCCGGCACCGCTACTACCAGCACACCGTCCGATGACAACCCAAGGAGCAAGTGGCGCTAATGGTACTGCTGTCCATACTCGACATCCTCATGTATATTGTCGGTACTGTTGGTATCGCCTATCAGGCCATCTGCGTCGTCATTTCACTGGTTGCTAATAAGCCAATCACATTCCCAGACGCGCCAATGGACAAGCATTACGCAGTACTGATCTCCGCTCGCAACGAAGAACAAGTCATCGGCAACCTCATCGACTGCATTCAAACCCAAACATACCCGAGCAAACTCATCGATATCTGGCTCGTCGCCGACAACTGCGACGACCACACAGCCGATCTTGCACGATCCAAAGGATGCCATGTTATCGAGCGCTTCAATAAACAGTTGATTGGCAAAGGCTACGCCCTCACCTACCTGCTCGATCACATGAACGAATCCGGCGCATCCGACAAATACGACGCGTTCTTCGTCTTCGACGCCGACAACCGCCTCGACAAGCATTACTTCGAGGAAATGAACAAAGCATTCCAGTCCGGGTTCAAAATCTTAACCAGCTACCGCAACTCGGTCAATCTCTCCGACAACTGGGTGTCCTCCGGCTCAGCATTATGGTTCATCCGCGAATCACGATTCTTAAGCGCCTCACGCATGCGCCTCGGCACCAGCTGCCACGTCGGAGGCACCGGATTCATGTTCTCGCGTGAAGTCATGAAACGCAACAAAGGATGGAAATTCCACCTCTTAACCGAAGACCTCGAATTCACACTGGACTCTGTACTACACGGCGACCGAATAGGTTACTGTGGCACCGCAATGCTCTACGACGAACAACCAGTTACTTTCCAACAAAGCTGGCGGCAACGACTACGCTGGAGCAAAGGATTCCTCCAAGTCTTCCGCTACTACGGGCCAGCACTCATCAAACGCGCCGTACGCGAACGCGACTTTTCCGCAGTTGATTTCACGCTTCTCTTATGCCCGTTTACCGTGTTAGCAATCGCGCGCATGGTCTTAGGCTGGTTATTCGCCGCATTCGGATTCGTGACATGGCAATCACAGGTCATTTCACTGGGCGGATGGGCCTCCGGCATTATTACAGCCGTCGTCACGATGATGGCACTCGCTGCATTGACGATTATTGTAGAGCGCGATCATATTGGCGCGACGAACAAGGAGTTGCTCGCGTACGTATTGAGCTTCCCGATTTATATGCTCAGCTATGTGCCGATTTCGTTCCAAGCTATTTTCGCCAAAGCGCAGTGGAAGCCGATTGCGCATAAAGGCAGCTAGTGGTCACTCCACAGCTTCCCTTGCCACTCAGCCATACTCGTAAGGTAGTACAACTGGGTGTTTTGTTAGCGTAACTACGCGCAATAACTAGGCCTGCGCGCAGTTACGCTTGTTTTTGAGGCTAAAATTTAGCGTAACTACGCGCAGGTATGGTTAGTGCGCGCAGTTACGCTATAACCCATTATGATCGCATCGATGCGATTTACATCAGCGACGTGTAAATCGCGAGAATATCCTCTTCGGTTGCCTTGCGCGGGTTGCCCGGCGTGCACACATCGTTAAACGCGTCATGTGCCAGCGGCTTAAGATCAGCCTCCGTCGCACCAACCTCGGAAATCGTCGTCGGATTCTTCAAATCCACCGTCAGCTGGTGCACAGCCTGCACCGCTGCTTCACGAATCGTCTCAAGATCGCCAGTGTATGCATCCGCAATGCCGAACGCGTCAGCAATATCACGGTACTTTTCGCCAGTGTAATCCTTGTTGTATTCCATAACCGGTGCCAGCAGAATACCGTTTGCCACACCGTGCGCAACGCCGAGACGACCGCCCAGCGGGTGTGCCATACCGTGCACAAGACCGAGGCCAACGTTTGAATACGCCATGCCAGTGATGTACGAAGCATACGCCATCTGCTCGCCAGCCGGAATATCACCGTCAGCAGACTTAGCGAGATTCTTCGCAATCATACGAATAGTCTGCATCGACAAGCAATCAGACAGTGCCCATGCACCCGGCGTAATAAAGCCTTCGATCGCGTGAGTAAGCGCGTCGAGACCAGTGGCCACCTTAAGTCCACGAGGCATAGAGTCAGTTAAATCAGGGTCAACGAACGCAACAATTGGAATATCATGTGGGTCAACAGCGACAAACTTACGCTTGTTCGCCGTATCCGTAATCACATAATTAATCGTGGTTTCAGACGCGGTGCCAGCCGTAGTTGGCACACCGAAAATCGGTACAGACGGATGCTTTGTATCGGCAACACCTTCAAGCGAGAGAACATCAGCAAATTCCGGATTCGCAGTGATAATACCGATACCCTTGCACGTATCCTGCGGCGAGCCTCCACCGAGACCGATCAGGAAATCAGCGCCAGAATCAGCGAACTTAGCAACACCATCTTGAATGCACTCCACCGGCGGATTTGGCTTCACATTGCTAAACACTTCATACGGCAAACCAGCTTCATCGAGTACTTTAGTGACCTTCTGCACCGTGCCAGTTTCCAGCAATACCGGGTCGGTAACAATAAACGCCTTCGTGAAGCCATGAGACTTGGCAACAGCCGGAATCTCCTTGATTGCACCGCGACCAAAATACGCAGTCTGATTGAAAATCATGCGATAAACGGACATAACTGTTCTCCTTTAAACAGTGTTGCGAGAGCACTCATCGCACCCGCAACGGTGTGTATCACGGGTCCCATCCTACCCGTTGATCTATGATTTCGCTGACAACCCGCCGGATATTTTTATCGCAGACAACGTACTGCGCACAGCGAGGAACGTCAACCATGCAGCAAACAGAAGCGAACCAGCACGCGGCGATATCCATCCGGCAATCATGGTACCAAGCGGCGCTGTAATCACCGCGCAACAGCCAATGATCAGTCCACTGCGCAAATGCACCAGTTCACGTTTCCAATTCGCAATCGTGCCGGAAATCGCACCGGGGAACATCACTAGCAGTGACGTGCCACGCGCCATCAAATCGCTCGCACCGAACAAAAATGAAAGCGCCGGCATCATAATCGCCCCACCCCCAATACCAAGCACACCAGCGAGCGCACCCGTGACTACGCCGAGCACCACAAGAAATACGCCAGACCACACGTGTAGTACGAGGTGTCCGTCGCGCGACGGCGTAAACGTGATCTGTTGGATAATCACAAATACGAGGAATGCCACCCATATCCAACGCAACACAATTTCAGGCAGTCGGCTCAACAGTAGCGAGCCAAGTTGGCTACCGGCGATGACGCCAAGCGCAAGCAACGCTGCGGCCAGCCAGTTGACGTTGCCACCGGACGCGTACGAGATCACGCCGGAAATCGACGTGGGTACGATAGCGGCGAGCGATGTTGCTGCTGCGTGTCGTTGGCTGAGTCCAAGCCAAACTAGTGCGGGCACGATAATCGTGCCGCCGCCGATGCCAAACAGTCCAGATAACAGTCCGCAAGCTAGTCCGGTTAGTACCAGAACAAGTAGACCGTGCTGGTTGCCGAATCTGTTGTGTTGCTGCTGATTGCCGCTTGTGTTGCTCTTCATGCCGTGGATCATATCCGTCACTGTACCCGCATTCAGTCAACGGTAACGGCACGCTTCCGCCATCTGCAAAGCGCATGTCGACTAGACTGGAGCATCAGACACAGTGAGCGTCGCAACCAGCGACGCACAGTCGCATAACTAGCCAAGGAGGCTCTCATGCTTGTCGCGGTCGATATTGGCAACACTAACATTGTGCTCGGTTTCCTCGATCGAGGCGACATTGTGGGCACGTATCGTATCACAACGAAAGCAAATCATACATCCGACGAGTATGGGCTGATGATTATGCAATTCCTTGAGCTAAGCGGCTACTCTCCCGACGATGTGGACGATGTGATTATTTGCTCAGTCGTGCCGAAGGTCATGCATTCGTTCCGGGCGAGCATGATTAAGTTCCTCGACGTTGATCCGATGATCGTTGGGCCCGGCGTGAAAACGGGAATCAATATTCGTATTGACGACCCGAAGTCGCTTGGCGCAGACATGCTTGCCGATTCAGTGGGCGCGTATGTGACGTACGGTGGGCCTGTGTTGGTGGTTGATTTTGGTACGGCGACAACGTTCGATTATGTGGATGCGAAGGGCACGATTACGGCTGGTATTATCACGACCGGTATTCGGACGTCTGCCGCAGCTTTGTGGGGCGAGACTGCGCAGCTACCGGAAGTCGAGATTACGCGTCCGCATTCGATTCTCGCAACGAATACGCGCACTGCCATGCAAGCTGGTTTGTATTACAACTTCCTCGGTGGTACAGAACGGACAATTCGCCAATTCCATGATGAGATTGGTGAAGATTTTCAAGTCATCGCAACGGGCGGACTCGGTCGCGTGCTTGAAAATGATACGGAAATGATTGACGTGTACGATCCAGATCTGATTTTCAAAGGTATGGCTTCGATTTACGAGCGCAATACTACGCGATAGTGAGATCGTTATTCGGTGATCTTGCCGAGGTCCCTGACCTTACTGAAGACCGCTAAAAGTCACACACGATCACCGAATAGTGAAGCCCTGGTTCAACCCGTATTCCTTGAGATCTTTCTGCCACGTAGTGATACCGTCCATCAGCGTGATGCGCTTGCCAGGATGCTCAGGCAGCTTGAGTGGTTTACCATTGGACGCGGTTTCGCCAGCTTCAATACGATCTTTGACATTCTCATACTGATATTTTGCGGCCGACCAATCGTACGCTTTGCCGACTGTAGTACTGAAATCGTTGCGGGCATATACTTCAAATGGTAGGTATTGATAGCCGGTAGACACGTTGCTGGCAGCCTCAGACAGTACTTTGTTATATTGCTGACCGCCGAAATATGGAATGTCAATACTGCGCGTATCGCGTACCGTAGTCCGATTGGCGAAATCTGTATCGGCAAGTGTCGCCTTATCAGCTGGGAATGACCCGCCATCAACACGCACCGCAATTCCAGCCGCCTGATGACACACGTAATCAACAAATCGGAATGCCGCATCAGGTTTGCGCGTAGACTGCAACACACTTAACGCCGATCCACCGTTTTCAGCGGTAACCGCGCTCCCATCCGCAGTCGGCATTTGCGCAACACGCCACAATCCAGCACCACCAGGCACATCCGACAAAAGTAACGACGGCATCCACGCGCCAGCAAATACGGAAGCCACTTGACCCGAACCGAGCTTCTTTTTCCAGCCATCCGACCATGTTTTATTCGTCGTATCAACGAGTCCTTCATTAATCATCCGCTGCCAAAATGCAGTGAACGTTTTCGTACCTTCATCACTCGTCAAATCAACCGTGACAGTCTTCCCGTCCGATGTTGTATGAAACGGACGGCCGCCAGCAAGCCAAATCATCGCATTGTAGAAGCTCGCATCACCAGCATCAGCGGCAATATACACATCAATTGCTTTGAGCTTTTTCGCAGCCTGATAATAATCATCCCACGTACGAATTGCTGTAGCGTCAACACCAGCTTGGTCAAAAACATCTTTGTTATAGAAAAACGCCATCGGACCAGAATCCATCGGCAAACCGTACATACGCCCACCAAGCTGCACCGAACCCCATGTACCGGGCGTATAAAAATCACCGTAACCAGATACGCGATCCGTAATATCAAGTAATTGCCCACTGACTGCGTACTGTGGCAGTGCAAAATACTCAAGCTGTGCAACGTCAGGCAAACCGTACCCATCTTGAATCGCATTATTGAGATTTTCGTAACCACTCGTATCCTTAATCGTGACACGAATGTCTGGATTCGCATCCTCAAACGACGCAGCAACCGACTTCATACTCGGCTCCCACGACCAGACGACAATCTCAGTACGCATATCACGCTGGCCGCACGCAGCAACAGCGAGCAAACAGACGAACGACAAAATTGCAGCAGTGATACGCTGCACTCGCTTAGTCATTTGTGACTGCTGTCGCCATATCATGCGCCGCTCCTTACGTTATACCGTATTGCGTTACTGCCGTGGTGCTGTGTTACTGCCGTACTTGAGTGTACACAACGTGGCTGCGAAGTCATACGCACGACAGAGACGAACAGATACAAAAACGGCGGTTTGTCTCACACTATGCGCAAGACAAACCGCCGTTATAGCGGTGAATATCAGTTCACAGTTTCAACCGTTTAGTTACCGCTTGACAATCGCAACACCGTTCGGGTCGATCGTCACACTACCGTTGTCGTCAGTGTGCGCGAGCGATGCGACAATCACCTCGCCGTCAGCAGCCGTGGTGATCGGCTGGTGCGTGCGGTTGAACAGGAAGTGGAACGTGACGTCGCCCGCTTCATTCGTACGCTCGACGCGCAGTAGATCGCCATTCGCACTGTTGCCTGACGTCTCAAGGCCCATTGCTTCGAGCAGTTCAGGCAGGCTCTTCGCCAAGCCTTCGCGGCCCAAACGGCAACCCACATACGCGGCCTTACCATCGCCATACTCGTTGACCGTGATCGCTGGAACACCGTTCATGCCAATCCACGGCTC
This sequence comes from Bifidobacterium hapali, assembly GCF_002259755.1. Classification (GTDB taxonomy): domain Bacteria; phylum Actinomycetota; class Actinomycetes; order Actinomycetales; family Bifidobacteriaceae; genus Bifidobacterium; species Bifidobacterium hapali. Next base: position 68,402 of record NZ_MWWY01000022.1, on the reverse strand, counting down.
AGACTTGTACGTCTCAAGCACGCGTGCAGTATCGGCGGTGGAGGTGATCACGTCGGCGAAATCGTGCGCGACCGTGCCGTTGGTGAGTTCAAGGTGATCGAGCGTGCCTTCAGCATCGGAGCCCATCGGCGCAAACTCTTCGATACGCACGCCGACCACGTCGCGGATGGAACCCGGGTAACCGCCGAGCCAGATGTGATCCTTCTCGTCGGAAATACCGGTGTAGTAGGTCACGAACAGCTTGCCGCCCTTGGCGACATAGTCACGCACACGACGCGTGGTTTCCTCATCGAGGATGTACAAGCTCGGCAACACGACCGCTTCGTACGAATCCCAGTCGGAGCGCACCGGTACCACATCGGCGGTGATGCCGTTGTCAGCGAGCGCACGGAACCATGCGAGCGGCTCAGTCCAGTGGCGCACCTGCTGGGTCGGGGTTGCGGTGTGTTCGGTAGCCCATTCGGATTGGTAGTCGAAGACGACTGCCACGCGTGACTTGGCGAGCTTCGTGTCAAGTACGCCCGCGTCTGCTAGGCGCTGGAGATCTTCACCGAGCTCGCATACGTCGCGGAAATCCTGAGAATCCTCGCCTGCGTGAGGGACCATTGCGGTGTGGAACTTCTCCGCACCAGCCTTGGATTGACGCCACTGGAAGTAGCAGATCGCGTTCGCGCCCATCGACAGGTGCACGAGCGCGTCGCGTACCAGCTGGCCCGGTTCCTTGCGATAGTTGATCGGACGCCAGTTGACTGCGCCGGTCGAGTTCTCCATGAGGAACCACGGGTTCTTGCGGGCGATGCCGTCGGTGAGCGAAGCGGCGTAGGCCATTTCGTCGAGGTGCGATTCACCCGGCGTGAAATAGTGGTCGTTGGAAACGAAATCGACTTCGGCTCCCCAGTCGTCATAGTCGAGACCGGTGCCGCCTGCGGAAACCATGAAGTTGGTGGTCAGTGGCAGGCCGGGCGTGATGGATTCGAGCAGGTCGCGCTCGGCAGTGTAGAACGCCTTGAGTGCGTCGGAGCTGAAGCGCTTCCAGTCGAGCAGCTTGCCCGGGTTCATGAAGTTGCCATCGCCGATGAAGCGGGGCGGAATGATCTCGGAGAAGTCGTTCATGTGCTGAGCCCAGAAGGCGGTACCCCATGCGTCGTTGACGGCGTCGATGGTGCCGTAACGAGCCTTGCACCAATCCTGGAAGGCGCGCATGGCGTCGTCGGAGTAGTCGAAACGGTTGTGGCAACCGTATTCGTTGCTCACATGCCATGCGACGACATACGGGTTGCCCTTGTAGTGCTCGGCCATCGCGCGGCACAGTTTGAGCGCGTACTCGCGGAAGATCGGGCTGGTCGGACGCCAATGCTGGCGTGCGCCAGGCCAGCACACGTCGCCGCGGTAATCCTGCCACAGGACTTCCGGGTGGGCTTGCGTGAGCCACAGCGGCGGCGATGCGGTCGCCGAGGCAAGATCAACGGCAATGCCAGCCTTGCCAAGTTTATCGATAATGCGGTCGAGCCAGTCGAAATCGAACACGCCTTCACGCGGTTCGATTTTCGCCCAGCTAAAGATGCCAACCGAGACGAGGTTGACACCGGCTTTGGTCATGAGACGGATGTCGTCGTCCCAGACCTCTTCCGGCCATTGATCGGGATTGTAGTCGCCGCCGTACCAGATGCGGGCCGTCTGCCCCTCAAGCGGTTGCGGCCAGTGGAACGCCCTGCGCTGCGTCATTGCTGTCCTTTCGTATGTTGCGCGGAACGCAAATGTTTGCGTTATCATCCTTTCGCACTGCCATCATAGCGCACTCCCCCGCACACGCCACGCCGGGCGAATGTTCCACACTTTTCTCAGCCATTTCGCGCGCACAGTCGCATTGTGTGGTTGTGAGTGGCAGAAATCTCTCACTGAGCGGCGCTCAGTGAGAGATTTCTGCCACTCACAACCACTACGCCGAGCGAACGCACCAGCCGCAACCGCACGAACTGAGCCAAGCGAACGCACCAGCTATAGCCGTCCCGTATAATGGCAACGAAAACATCGCCGTTCGGAAGTGAGTTATGAACCGTCCATCCACGATATCGATGCAAGACGTAGCCGCAGAGGCTGGCGTCTCACCACAAACCGTCTCCCGTGTCGCCAACGGCAGCGCAGCCGTGCGCAGCGAGACACGCGAACGAGTCGAAGCAGCGATGCGCAAACTCGGCTACCGACCTAACTATGCCGCGCGCGCACTCAAACACGGTCGATTTAACGACATCGGCGTCGTCATGTTCGACATGAGTGCATACGGCAACGTGCGTATTCTCAACGCAATTTCAACCGCCGCGAACGAGCATGGTTACGCAATCACTATGCTCACTATCGGTCAAGGGCGAGATCGCACGCTGCAAGCCGCAGTCGAACGAATGAAACAGTTGCCGGTAGACGGCATGATCGTGGTAATGGAAGAGCAGACCACTGATTTTCTTGACTTTACGCCGCCAACCGATCTGCCAGTGGTTGTCATTTCCGAGAACCCAACCGATCACTGCCCGACTGTTGATGCCGATCAGCACGGCTGTTCGCGCACTGTCGTCGATTATTTGCTCAATCACGGGCATCGCACTGTGTATCACATTGCAGGTCCACGCACGTCGATTGCTGCTACAAATCGTGTGGAAGGATGGCAGCAAGCGTTGCAAGAACGAGGACTGACCGCACCCCCGATGTATACCGGCGATTGGGAAGCAGACAGCGGATACCAAGCCGGACTCGCGCTGGCTCACGAATCAGGCTGCACAGCCGTGTATGCGGCAAACGATCAGATGGCGTACGGTGCGATTCTTGGACTGCGCGCGGCTGGCAAACGCGTACCTGAAGACGTGAGCGTCATCGGTGTGGATGATTCGCTGGTCGGGACGGTGCCGCGGCTAGGGCTGACGACCATGCGTATGAACTTTGATGAGATCGGTCGTGAAGCATTTTCGATGGTGATGCGCCAGTGCGAAGGCGAGTCAGTGCCGTGCGGCGTACGTCATGCGATACCGGCTGAACTCGTTGAGCGCGCATCCGTGCGCGATCTTACCCGATGAAGCGGATCCTGCGTGGCAGAAAACGCTCGCTGAGAGGGTACTCAGCGAGCGTTTTCTGCCACGCAGGATCCGCCGCCGAGCGGAATGCGCGAGATGAAAGTGCGTGGCTCGTGACTGACTGGATCGATGAAGGATAGGCGGCGAGCGACGAGTTCGAGCGGCTGGCTGAAGTCATCGTAAGGACGCTCGATGATACGCGGGTAGAAATCGTCGCCAATGATCGGTAAACCGAGCGAATTCATATGCACGCGCAACTGATGCGTTTTACCAGTGCGCGGATGCAGTGTGTACGCGCGGATGAGTAGACAACTGTTTCGGTGATTCATCTGCTGCGCATTCAGCATATCCGTATTGCCGACTGCGTGAGTAGCTACACCGTTGGCAATGGCACTGGACTCATTTCCAGCCGCTTTGTCAGCCATGCCGTTGTCCATATAGCGAACTGAATGATGAGATGAAACGCCCAGTTCGATCACGGTTTCAGCATTAACTTCGCCCGTCTCTTCAAACGCCTGCAAAATACTGCGCTGTTTGACGATACGCGAACGACGACGCAGCGGAAACACGCGCGGCGGCTCAAGCGACTCGATCGTGCCGTAACGGGGACGTTCGATCGGCCGAGCCGGCGCCAAACACTCGTACACCTTGGTCGTACGCCGTTCTTGAAACAACATCTGATATGCACCACGCAACGCTGGATCTCGCACGAACACCACCACGCCCGCAGTGAGCCGATCCAGCCGGTGAGCTGGCACAATATCCGGCTCACCATATTGCTCGCGCAATCGGATGAGTGCAGTTTCGCGATACCACATGCCGCGCGGCGTCGTAGCGAGAAAATGGGGCTTATCAATCACGATAATGCCCGCATCCTCATACAGCACGTTCATATCGAACGGAATACGCGGCTCATCCGTCACCCAGCGATGATGTTGCGCCATCTTCACCCGTGCTTTCCTTAATTTCAGTCCCAGCATCCGTCGCCGGATATGAACAGTTCCAGCGGGGACGGGAGGGGCTGGGATATATGTTGCCCGACACGCTCCGGGCCGCTCGGCCAAGTCTTACGGTCGGGCAACATATATCCCAGCCCATCCCTACGTAGTATGCAATGTTACATTGTGATGGATTTAGTTAGACTCAGTCAAACCAGAATTGACATTGACCTCTTTTTCTTGGCTCCCCTTGCTAGGGGAGCTGTCGGCGAAGCCGACTGAGGGGTAGTTTCAACCATATATCAAAGTTGGCTTAGCAGAGCTTTTAGCCATACCAAAAAACAGGAAGCACAACGCAACATGTGCACAAGACGAGGTGACGGTCGGTATGTATGTTGTTCGACCGTAAGACTTGGCCGAGCGGCCCGGAGCGTGTCGAACAACATACACACCGACCGTCACCGACCCCGCCAAAACTATTCCGGTGCGAGAACCTAGACTAACCGGCTTGTGTACCAACTACTCAACAGTGACAGATTTGGCGAGATTGCGCGGCTTATCGACATCATATCCCTTGAGCTTGGCCATATCCATCGCGAACAGCTGCAGCGGCACCACATCAACGAGCGGGCTCATCAGCGTCGGGCATTGCGGCCGCCAGAACACGACGTCCGCATACCTCTCCACATCCGGGTCGCCTTCTTCTGCCACAGCGATGATAAACGCACCACGGGCGCGGACTTCCTCGATGCCGGAAATCACCTTCGCATGCAACACGTTGCGACCGCGTTCAGGAGGCACGATGAACACGATCGGTTCGCCTTCATCCACAAGCGCGATCGGACCGTGCTTCAATTCGCCGGCCGCGAATCCTTCCGTGAACGTGTATGCGATTTCCTTGAGCTTCAACGCGCCTTCCATTGCGACCGGATAACCGACGTGACGGCCGAGGAACAGGAACGATTTTGCGTTCACCATCTGTTCGGCGGCTTTCTGCACGGACTTGGCTTGCGTGTCAAGAATCCACTGGATTTTACGCGGCATCGCTTTGAGTGAGTCGAGTGTGGCGTGAATCTCGTCGCGGAACATCGCGCCCTTAATCTGTGCAAGATATAAGCCGAGCACGTAAGCTGCGGTAATCTGTGCGACGAACGCCTTGGTAGAGGCGACGGCGACTTCAGGACCGGCATGAGTGTACAGCACGGCGTCGGATTCGCGCGGTATGGACGCGCCTTGCGTATTGCAGATCGCAAGGACTTTGGAACCTTGTTCGCGCGCATGACGCAATGCCATGAGCGTGTCCATTGTTTCGCCAGATTGTGAGATCGCGACGACGAGCGTACGCGGGGTGAGGATCGGATCACGGTAGCGGAATTCGTGGGCAAGTTCGACTTCGACCGGGATACGCACCCAGTGTTCGATCGCATATTTGGCGACCATGCCAGCATAAGCCGCAGTACCGCACGCGATGACGATAATCTTGTCGATTGCCTTGAACTCATGCTCTTCAATACGCACTTCGTCAAGGTTCAAGTCACCGTGCTTGTCAAGTCGGCCGAGCAGCGTGCGTTGGACGGCCGCAGGGTCCTCATGAATCTCCTTATCCATGAACGAATCCCAGCCGCCCTTTTCAGCTGCAGACGCATCCCAATCAACCATGTACGTCTTAGGATTGTCCACAACGTTGCCAAAGAAATCGGTGACGATCACCTTGTCTGCGCTTACGCATACCGCCTGATCCTGATCGACTTCGAGTGCACGCTTGGTGTATGCAACGAACGCAGCCACGTCGGAGCCGAGGAAATTCTCGCCGTCGCCGAGGCCGACGACCAGTGGAGAATCGTGACGCGCGCCAACAATGATATCCGGTTGGCGACAGTCGGTGGCGAGAATCGTGAACGCACCTTGAAGCATGCGCGCGAGACGACGCACCGCCTTGAACAGATCAGGTTTGCCGTCTTCTGCGATAATCGTGTCGACGATTTTGCCCAGCAGTTTCGCCGCAACCTCAGTATCAGTACTCGACGAGAACCGATAGCCTTCAGCTTGTAGGTCGAGACGCAACTGGGAAGCGTTTTCAATGATGCCATTGTGAATGATTGCGACTTTGCCGTCACGACTGGTGTGCGGGTGAGCGTTCACATCACTCGGCTCTCCATTGGTAGCCCAACGCGTGTGTCCGATGCCGACTGTTGCAAGCGGCATGGGTTTGCGTTCGATGTCGTCAACGAGATTGGAAAGGCGACCTGCCTTCTTGCGTACCGCAACCTGTTGCATGCCGGGTGCGCTCAGCGCCACACCAGCCGAGTCATATCCGCGATATTCGAGTCGTTTCAAGCCTTGCAAGCATACTTCAAGCGGCTTGCCGCACGCGGTTTGAACATTTCCTGCATATCCTACAATTCCACACATGACTCACCACCATACCGGACATATGTTGCATCACGGAACCGCGACCCGCGACTATCCCCGCATCTTCACGAGAAGAGCCAGAAGCTGATACAGGCTCACCTTCATACGCGAGCAGCGTTTTGAATAATTTCCGACCGAACTCAAACTGAAGTTCGAATTTATCAATAACATCACTTTGAATAAACTCATTATTCAGATCTTGTTGCGGTGCTTGACACAAGGATCGGCAGTGCCCGGTGGAGAAGAGCTACAGCACGTGTTGCAGAAAGTCCTTAAACCTCGGCTCGCTCGGCTGACTGATAATCTCCGGGCCTCCCGCCTCAACCACTACGCCACCGTCCATGAATACGACTTGATCAGCGACTTCGCGCGCAAACCCAATCTCATGGGTGACCACAACCATCGTCATACCTTCGCGTGCGAGCGAGCGCATTACGTTCAACACTTCACCTACTAATTCCGGGTCCAATGCGGAAGTGGGCTCGTCGAACAGCATGATTTCCGGTTTCATGGCTAGTGCACGCGCGATGGCGACGCGTTGCTGTTGGCCGCCGGAGAGTTCAGACGGGTAATGGTCAATCCGCTCCCCTAGCCCCACGCGTTCCAGCTCAGTAATGGCGAGCGCCCGCGCATCCGCTCGGCTCATGTGTTTAACGTGCACGGGCGCTTCCATCACGTTTTCGAGCGCCGTCATATGCGGGAATAGGTTGAACCGCTGGAATACCATACCGAGTTTGGCACGCTGCGCAGCAATAGCCTTGTCATCCAACGTTTGCAGAATCGCCCGTCCTTGAGCATCCACGCGCCCGGTACGTCGATATCCAATCAGTTCACCTTCAACTTCAATCGACCCGCCAGTCAACGTTTCAAGCTGATTAATCAGCCGCAGGAACGTTGATTTTCCAGAGCCGGACGGCCCTAAAATCACGGTCACCGAGCCGGGCATGATGGTCATGTCCACGCCTTTGAGCACGTGCAGTGAACCGTACGCTTTATGCACGCCGATAGCGCGCACAGCCGGTGTAACAGTAGTGCTGGAAACATTGCCGGATGAACCGCCGAAGTCCGCCGCATTCGCCGGAAATACAGTCATATCAGTCATTTCTCAACTCACTCATCCTCTCCGGCTCACGCAGTCAATCCGTTGAACGTAGCTTCATTGAGCTTGTCTACGTTATCTTTCGGCTCACCTTCCGTTTTGCCAGGCAGTGGCGGTTGCTTGCCGCGCGTACCTGTAGGTCGGGCGTCAAATCCCTTACCGAAGTGTTTCTCAATACGCGACTGAATCACCATCAGTATCGACGTAATCAGCAAATACCAGAAACAAGCCACAAGCAGCAGCGGAACCGGCTTGTAAATCCGGTTGGCGATTGCATTGGTAGCGAACTGCAATTCGAGTGTGAACGGTACAGCGGTGACCAGCGACGTTGTTTTAAGCATGCCAATCGTTTCGTTGCCGGTTGGAGGAATGATGATGCGCATGGCCTGCGGCAGGATGATACGTCGCATGATCAGTGATCGTTTCATACCAAGTGCTTTCGCCGCTTCAGCTTGTCCTGGATCGACTGCTTCAAGTCCAGCGCGTACGATTTCCGACAAATATGCGGCTTCGTTCAACGCGAGTCCAATCCACGCTGCGTTAAATGCAGTAATCACATCGCTTGAATCGATACTCCAAAATTCAACCGACGTGAACGGAATACCAAGACCGAGCCGAGGCACTAGTACCGGGAACAATCCCCAGAAAATCAGCTGTGTATACACTGGCGTGCCGCGGAAAAACCAGATGAAAAACCAGCTGACGCCACGCAATACCGGGTTGATTGATTTGCGCATAATCGCCAGCACGATCGCCAGTATGATCGCAACAAGCATTGCAATAACCGTCAGTTCGAGCGTGTAACGGATACCTTCGAGTACGTTCTCGTTGAACAGGTATTTCCAAACAACCGGCCACTCAAAACGCTCGTTAGTGACCACACCTTGTGCAAGCATCGCAGCAAGCAAAGCAACGATTACTCCGGCTACAATTGGCCCCGGACGACGCACCGGCAACGCGTTGATACGATTGGGAATATTCAGTCCGTCGCCGTCGGCTGGTTGATCCGTCATACTCTTCCTTCCCTGTGTGACTTGGCGCATTGGAAACGACAAGCCAAATCCACGTTCACTATCCGTCCTCGCCGTCCGATGCGAGCTGTTCCCGTCAGCGCAATTATGTAGTCGTAGGGTTGATTTCAGCCTTGGTAAGCGCGCCAGATTCCACGCCCCAATGCTTCAGTATGTTCATATACGTGCCGTCATCCATGAGTTTTTGCATGGCACGTCGCACCGCTTCGGCAGTGTCCGCATCGCCTTTACGCACAGCAATCGCGTTAGGTACTTCGTCGAAATCGTTACCGAGTTGTTCGAGTTGACCGTCGGTTTGCGCGATTGCGTAACCAACGACCGGCGAGTCAGCAAAAAATACATCCGTTTTGCCGCTAATCGTTGCAGTAGTACCGTCGGCTTGCTGCTTGAATGACTGGACTTCGATACGTGGTGCACCACTTGCTTTGCATTGATCAGCTGCTTCGTAGATCGATGCTTCTTCGACAGTACCGGTTTCGACCGCAACTTTACGCCCGCATAGATTATCGACGTTCACATGATCGGGATTGCCCGCGCGCACTGCGTATGCCATGCCGGCAGTGAAATATGAGACAAAATCGACAGCTTCGAGACGTTCTGGAGTGACCGTAAACGCGGCGATACCGAGATCGTATTTGGTACCGATGGCGGGGATGATCGTATCGAAGTTCGCGGAGATGATTTCTGTTTTCAGACCAAAGATATTGCCGAGCGCGTGCGCGAGATCCATATCGTAGCCGATTTGTGTTTTGCCGTCAGCGGCGAGGAATTCGGCTGGCGCGTAGGATGGATTCGTGCCGATGGTTAGCTTGCCATCTTTGGTGACGTCATCCGGCAAAAGTGCGGCGATGGTTTCATCTTTTGCCACTGTGCTCACGTTATAGCTAGCAATGCCACTATCATCGTCTGTGGTGCCGCATGCGGCGAGCGGTAGCAGCATCGCGATGCTCGCTACCGCGGCCATAACGGTTTTCAGACTGCTTACCTGCATGGGTCCCTTTCGATGATGCTCATTATCGTGCCGCACGGATTGCTGCGGGCATGGGATACGAGTATACAAAAAGGGCGTCAACCGTACGACACACAGTTTGTGCCGCACCGATTGATCATCGGGAACGCATGTTTTTGTAGCGCATGACGCGTAGTGCTTCGCGCTTGTCTTGTTCTTCGCGCAATGCCTGACGCTTGTCGAATTCTTTCTTGCCTCGCGCCAATGCGATCTCGGCTTTGACTCGCCCATCTTTGAAATACAGGCTCAGCGGAATGATCGTATACCCTTTAGCCTCGGACTGACGGGACAGTTTGATGATCTCACGCTCGTGCAACAGTAGCTTGCGCTTACGTTTAGGAGCATGGTTGTTCCATGTACCGTTGAGGTATTCGGGAATATTTGCGCCTTCAAGCCACATCTCACCGCGACGGTCGATGGAGACGAACGCCTCCGCCAACGACGCGCGACCTTCGCGCAGCGACTTGACTTCCGTACCGGTGAGTACGAGTCCCGCCTCATAGTGGTCCTCAATCAGGTAGTCGTGCCGAGCTTTCTTGTTCTGCACAATCAGTTTTGTTCCAGTTTCTTTGGGCATTGTCCCCTCCTTTCGTCATGCAACGCAACAGATCAGAATACCATGCATATACCCCAGTAACAGCGAGTCTCTCTTGTGCGTGGCAGAAAATGCTCACTGAGCAGTGCTCAGTGAGCATTTTCTGCCACGCACAAGAGAGACTCGCGCCGCAAAACTATCAGTTATCAGTGCACGAACCAGTACTGACCATTGTTGATGAGCTGACGTGTGCTCACCACGAACTCGCCCTTCACATTCATTTCAGAAATGAGAATCACATTGCCATTAACCGCTTCAACCACAGCAACATGACCATATGTGCCATCCGCGCCGTCTTGACCCGGGTAGAACGAGAGTGCTGCGCCAACCTGCGGCGTGTGATCAACACGCAAACCGTATGACGGCGCATTGATATACCATTCGCCACCATTGTGCAGGAAGGATGGCGTACCAATGCCCATTTCCTTACGGCGGTTGTACGCATACCATGTGCACTGACCGGCTACATAGCGGTTGCCAACATCACCATTACTCGTGCCTTGACCAGAAGACGACGTACCGGCCGAACCGCTCGTACCCGGCGTTGTCGTGGTGCCGCCAGTGCTACCAGAATTACCACCTGTGCTTGGCGTTGACGTTGAACCACCAGTAGATCCACCCGTCGAGCCACCCGACGTTGATCCACCAGTTTCCACCTGCTGCTGACCCGAGCTCGGACGCTGAGCAGCAGCAGCCTGTTCAGCCGCATACTGTTCGTTCAACGAATCAACTTGCGAAGCAATCAACACCGTCTGCGCAGCCTGCTTTGCAGCATCACTCTTCAACTGCCCCTGCAGTTGCTGCAACTCAGCACGCTTGGATTCTCCGCTTACACGTAACGCTTCGAGCGAATCACGCTTAGACTTCGCATCAGCTGCAGCACTCTGCGCTGCTGCAGCCGCATCGTCAGCCTTCGCCTTATACTGCGTGATCTTCGTTTCAATAGCCGCCAGACGATCGCTACGATTCATCGACGTGTTCAGTGTGACCGCGGCATCCGAAGCCGCATTCGATTCAGTACGTGACAATGCGTCACGCGTTTGCATCGAGTTCACAAACTCTTTCGTACTCGTCGAACCGGTAACCACGCTCATCACATCAGACGCATTAGAACCATGCATCGAGTCACGTGCCATTTGCGCAACAGCCGCATGCGCATCGTCGTAATCTTTACCGGTTTTCGCGATCTCAGCTTCGAGGTTTTCCTTATCTTTCTGTGCAGCGGCAAGACGTTCAGCCATCGCGTCAGCCTCAGACTTGGCTTGAGCTGCAGCCTCGTTCGCCTTAGTCACCGCGTCTTGGGCAGCTGGAATCGTCGTGTTAGTGAGCGTATCCAATTCGAGAATTTTGGCAGCCAGTTCGTCACTGACACCAGCAAGCTGAGACTTCAACTCCGCCTCACGAGCCGCACTCGACTGTTGCCGCGACTGCGCATCCAACAGATCACTGTACGTATCCGCCTGCGCGATCGGCGACATGACAACGCTCGTCATTGAGATTGCCAATGTCATGCACATTGCCGCAGCTGACATCATCGCGATTGCGGATTTGCCCACTCGTGTCCGACCCATCAACCTGTCCTTTCGTTCACGAACGGAACTCACCATAACATACCTATCTGAGATCAGCGAGAACACTTCGCGCTCGGCAATGTGGTCTATCTCACGCAAGACAAATCCGTCTCACGCCTTGAGATACCGTCGCAGCGAAATCATCGACGCAACCGCCGACAGTACAATCGCACCAAGCACGAGGAACGGCGAGATCATAAGTACCGTCATCTGATCAACGTATGGAATCCACGTCACTGATTGCGCAAGCCAGCCGGTAATAAACGTGCGCACAATCACCGACAACATCACACACGACAGCAGCGAGCCAACCAGCGACGCAATCGTACCTTCGAGAATAAACGGCAGTCGAATCGTCCAGTTTGACGCACCGACTAGTCGCATAATCTCAGTTTCTTTACTGCGCGAAGCTGCCGACATACGAATCGTCGTCGCCGTGAGCAAAATCGCAACAAGTACCATCACCGCAGCGAGCACAGCAGTTACGACCGTGGCTCGATTGAGCACTGCGAACACCGGCTCAAAAATCTGGCGCTGGTCCGAAACTTCCTCAACACCATCCTGTCCGGACAGTACTTCAGCAACAACCTGATATTTTTCCGGATTCTTGAGTTTGAGCCACAGCGACGCTTGCATATCGTCGGCCGTAAGCGTGCGACCTTGATACTGACCGTTTGGATACTGCTTCAAGAACGTGTCTTTATAAAAGTCTTCCTTAGACACGTACGTGATGTTAGAAACAACATCAGGCAGTTCGTCGCGAATTTTCTGCTGCAACGCAGTGATTTCGCTCGCACTCGGCGACTGGCCGCTCGCACAATTTGCAGACTGACTTGTGCCATCTGGGCACAGCCACACAACGACCTCAACCTGCTCATACCAGCCAGATTTTGCTTTAGTAATCTGCGCCTGCGTAAGCACGGACGCACCAATAAATAGGAACGAAATAAACGTGACCAGCATGACAGACAGCAGCATTGGCACGTTGCGTTTCAAGCTCGTCCACGTTTCAGACAGGATGAACCGTGCTCTCATCGGGTGGCCTCCTTTAATGGCGTGGTGCTGGTATCAGCTGATGTTGCGCGCGGTGTTGGTTGAGCTGGGGGTGCCGGAGGCGCCGGGGGCATGTCAGATTCGACCGTGTTAGTAGGAGTCGAGTCGTCGCCCTTGGTGGTTGCGTTATCTGCGTGTTCAGACGACTCCGATTGTGCAACGCTCGCGTCAGTCACATCAGTCCCGTCTGTCTGTGTGATATTCTCACGATCGGCTTGATCGGCTTGTTGATTATCTTCACGATGTTCTTCCGACGCTGCTGTCGCTGCACTATCATCAGTCTGATCAACCTGCTTATCGTCGTGTTTCACAGACTGTTTCACAGACTGGTCCACAGCATCCTGCTGGTCAGCTCGCGTATCAGAAGACTCTTGTTGAGCGGCCTGTTGCTCAGCAGTATATTCGTCAAGCTTCAATCCCTTGCCCCACGTCAATGTCGTTTCCACCGGCGCGAACACCTCACCGTAGCGACCCGTACGACCAGAATGCACCGAATTGGCAAGCCGAGCAATCCCCTCGTTCGTCTCGTCACTGTTCACCACAGCAGACACATGCTCAACAATCTGCTCAGCTTGCTCCACGCGCGTGCCAGACGCATCGTCAATCGTCACCGTGGTCGCAGATACATTCGCACGGAACCGATCGTCAGTCGATCCAACCGACGGCATACCGAGCGCTTGCTTCGATTTCGACTCAACGTCCGCATCAGGGAAATACAGTGCAGAATCATACGATCCTTGCCGCTCGTCACGCACAATCTTGCCAGCATGCAATTCGACAACGCGTTTGCGCATCGAATTGACAATCTCCTCGTTATGCGTAGCCATCACAATCGTTGTACCAGTGCGGTTGATCGCGTCAAGCACTTCCATAATGCCCAGTGACGTAGTCGGGTCGAGGTTACCGGTCGGCTCGTCAGCGAGCAGAATCTGCGGATGATTCACATACGCGCGCGCAATCGTCACACGCTGCTGTTCACCACCCGACAGTTCGTGCGGATAACTGTTCTCCTTACCAGTCAAACCAACCGTTTCCAACACTTTCGGCACCAACGACTTAATCGTCGAGCGACGCGTACCGATCACTTCAAGCGCGAACGCAACATTCTGCCAAACTGTTTTATTATTGAGCAGCTTGTAATCCTGAAAAATAAAACCAATCGAACGACGGTATTGCGGCACCTGCCGGTTCGTCAAACGACGCAAATCGTTACCGGCAACATGAATCTCACCGTCAGTAGCTTCTTCTTCACGCAGTAGGAGACTGAGCAGCGTCGTCTTGCCAGAGCCGGACGCACCGACAAGAAAGACAAAATCACCGCGATCAATGTGCAAATTAATATCATCCAACGCCGGACGAGTGCCGCGCGGATAGATCTTGCTCACATGATCCAACGAAATGAGTGCCATGATCGTCCCCTATTCAACCATCCGAACTACAGAAGCGGCCCGCTATCTTCCACAAGAAAGCAGGCCGCACTGCGTATATTTACTGTTCCGCCTCAGCAGCAGCCTCGCGACGCTGCTCATGGCGCCAGCGAATACCAGCTTCAATAAACGCGTCAATATCGCCGTCGAATACAGCCTGCGTCTGGCTCGTTTCGTAGCCGGTACGCAGATCCTTAACCATCTGATACGGGTGCAACACGTAAGAACGCATCTGATCGCCCCAGCTGGCCTTAATATCGCCGGCGATTTCCTTCTTCTTCTTAGCTTCCTCTTCGTGACGCAGCACCAACAGTCGCGATTGAAGCACAGCCATTGCAGCCGCACGATTCTGAATCTGCGAACGCTCATCCTGCATGGTGACGACGATACCGGTTGGAAGGTGGGTGATACGCACTGCAGAATACGTGGTGTTCACGCCCTGACCGCCAGGGCCAGACGAGCAGTACGTATCAATACGAATATCCGTGTCTGGAATATCAATGTGATCAGTCGCCTCGACCAGCGGCACGACTTCAACTGCAGCGAAGCTGGTTTGACGACGGCCCTGATTGTCGAACGGAGAAATACGCACCAGTCGATGCGTGCCACCTTCAACCGACAGACGACCGAACGCGTACGGCGCATCCACTTGGAACGTCGCCGATTTAATGCCAGCCTCTTCAGCGTACGAAGTGTCCATCATCTTGGCTTTGTAGCCGTGGCGTTCCGCCCAACGCAAATACATGCGCAGCAGCATTTGCGCGAAATCGGCCGCATCCACGCCGCCCGCGCCGGAGCGAATCGTCACGACCGCAGAGCGCTCGTCATATTCACCGTCGAGCAACGTCTGGATTTCCATGTCGTCGAGATCTTTTTTAATCTTGCCGATTTCGGACTGCGCTTCAGCAAGCGAGTCAGCATCTTCCATCTCTCGGCCAAGCTCGACGAGTGTTTCAACATCGTCAATGCGCTGGTTCGCTGAGTTCAGTCGACGCAACTGCGCCTGCGCTGCAGACAGTCGGCTCGTGATCTTCTGCGCGTTTTCTGGATCATCCCACAAGCCAGGTTCCGCGGCTTGCGTTTCAAGATCCTTAATATCAGCTTTCAGCCGATCCATATCCAATGCTTTGGCAATAGACTCGTATTTGGCACGAGCCTCGCCGATCGCCTGATTGTAATCAAATTCTGCCATCGTATACCACCGTATTTAATTGGATTATCTAGTCACTGTTCCTCAGTGCGCATCATATGCGCGAATAGCGCATATCCCCCGTTGGGCATGCGCTCACGCGTCAAAGGCCCGCGTAAATAGCCGGAATAACAAGACTAAGGAGCATAGAAGCAGCTATAACAATGCACACCGTCCGCACAATCATGCGACGGCGGCGTTCACGCTGCTCCCGGTCGGCCTTGTATTCATTCACAATCGGCCATTGTAACGGCCCACCGCGACGCGCCCGGATGCTCCGCGCACAGAGAAACAGCTACGTGCATCGTAGATGCTCGGCGGGATGCGATTTGCGGTTGACGTTACGTAAAGGGCCATACTGTTTGCAACGACGCAGACTGTGCGTTGCAGGCCGAAATGGATGATTGATTTCATAAGGAGATGTGTCATGAGCGAGTACGAAAATACGACGAACAATGATGCCAATAGTTCCCTGCTGGATGTGAATCAGCTATGGCCAATAAATCAGGCTGCTCTCGTCAGCGGCGTGACGACGCGTACGCTACGTTATTACGACGAAACCGGTTTGGTCAAGCCAACCGAAACCTCCGTCGGCGGCGAACGCTGGTACGACTGGCCGACCTTGGTTCAGCTCCAGTTCGTGATCATGTTGCGCGATGCCGGACTGTCTGTTGCGGATATCGCCGCGATAGTACAGCCTGGGACACACGACATCCGACAGGCAATCGATGACAAGACGGAGGATATGCACCGTCAAATCGCAGCGATACAACACAAGCTACAAGTGCTGCACAACCTGTCTGACCTGTGCGACGATAACGGCGACATTCCCCAGATGCGCCAGACCGCATCCAATACAGCACTGGCTCAATATGGAATCGTTGCAGCGCAACAATGGGAGCAACTATCCGACGAACAACGCAAACAAGTCGAACAGGCGCATGACGATGCCGAACGCCATGCACGTGAGACGATGCTCGCTGACGCCAAGCAATGGGAGCAACTGTTCAATACTGGCGTCTCTCCGGATTCGACGGAAGCACAGCAACTGGCCGAACGCATCATCCAAGAAGCGGCGCGAACGGTGTTGCCGGCCGGTCAACCATCCGCTGCAACCGCGCCCGATACCGACTCGTCGTCATCAGCCATGCCACTGTCGGCCATGCTTGGCGCAATCCGTACCGCGCTGACCGGTGACCCGCGTTTTGCTGATCCCTGCGGTGCGGCGCTTTACGGCAGCAAGGCTTGCGCGGACTTCGTCAACGAGGCCACCCGCATCCACGCGCAGCATGTCGCCGAACGTTTTGCGAATGATGCGCGACCAGACAGCACGCACAAGTAGATTGCACACCTCGGTATCCTAAACAGCACCACTGTTTGGGATACCGAGGAGAAGCACTGACATGCGATGGGCGAGTCCTCAACCTATGCTGGATGTAATTTAGGTGCTTACCGGCACTGCTCACGTGCAGAATGATAAGGAGCAACGAATGACGAACGAACGCACCGCATGGGGTTGGGGCTTGGCCTCGGTGGACGCATCCGGTACGACACTGGATGTATGGTATCCAAAACTTGAACTAGGCGAAGCGCCCGCAAAAGCCGACCGTCCGAATCATGGATTCGGCGCGCTAGTCCACGACACCGCCGATGCTCGCGGTGTACGACGCATCCCAGTATTTACCGTGTCTGAGCTAGATGAGCCGATCGCAGACGCTGCCGACGCATATCTGCGTCTGCATTTGCTGAGCATGCGTCTCGCCCAGCCGAATACCATTAACCTTGACGGTATTTTTGCTCAGCTTACCAATGTTGTTTGGACGAATTATGGTCCATTCGCGGTTGAAGACTTTGCACTGCGCAAGATTGATCTCGAGTCAGCTGCACTCACTGCTGCCGACGCATTCGCTGCACAAGTTGGACTGCCAGTCGCTTCCCCGGCGGCAATGGTCACTGTATTTAGCGTTGATAAATTCCCGCGCATGATCGACTATGTCACGCCGACTGGTGTGCGTATCGGTGACGCAGACCGCGTGCGACTCGGCGCACATCTAGCTGAAGGCACGACTGTTATGCACGCTGGCTTTGTGAACTTCAACGCTGGCACACTCGGCGTATCAATGGTTGAAGGACGTGTTTCGCAAGGCGTAGTCGTTGGTAACGGCTCCGATATTGGCGGCGGCGCATCTATTATGGGCACTCTGTCTGGCGGCGGCAAACTACGCAACTCCATTGGTGAGCATTCGCTGCTTGGCGCGAACGCCGGCATTGGCATTTCGCTTGGTGATAATTGCGTCGTTGAAGCGGGCCTATATATTACCGCCGGCACCAAGATCACCGTGATTGATAAGGCTAAAGTCGCTGCCGGTGAGCCGCTTGACGTTGTCAAGGGTGCGGACCTGTCTGGCAAAGACAATATTTTATTTATTCGCAACTCGGTGACCGGCTGCATTGAAGCCCGTTACCGTAAGACAGGGATTGAGCTTAACGCTAAGTTGCATAAGAACTGAGTGTTGTGCAGCGAATCGTTCTCAATAAGAAAAGTGTGAGCCAAACGCACATTATCAAACAATCGCACATTCAAGAGATCCTTGGAATTGCAACGTTTGCAACAATCCCTATGTTCGATTGACAATATGTCAGGCTCACACTTTTCTTATTGAGAACGATTCGCTGCGCACCCGTCACCACTCATGGCGCTGATAAGCAATCCGGGTAGTATCTGTAGGCCGGTCAATGAGCTGAATCAGACCACAGCGGGCAAAACCGCTGGTTTCAAGGACATGTTGCATGGCCTTATTATTAGGGTGCGTGTCGGCGCGCACGTTACCATACTGTTTAAGTGCCCACGCAATGCATTCGCGCGCCGCGTGGCGCACCAGTCCAGATGACGCAATGCGATGAATGGTGACGTAGGCGTCATCGTCCAGCCACGCGCCATCAATCGATGCGTAGGTTGGGTCTTCACCCGGGCATAAAGCAAATTGAGCGAGAATACGCTCACGCCCGTCAACCATGTCAACGAGCAACATGCTGCGTCGATGCGCAATATCGTCGCGCACGACTTCTTCCTGCGGGAACGTGTGCCCCCATTGTGTCGGGTTGCCGGTGCGTGCCATCAGTTCACGGGCATGCGCATAAATCTGCTGCATTTGCGGGAAATCCTGCATAGTCGCATGACGAAACCGCCTGGACGACGCGACAGATGACATTTCAGAACCCACTACTCACCTCACACTCGGCAGCATGTCACGCTTTCGGTTACGTCATACACAATGACGTAACCGAGGGTTCACCCTATCACGCCAGCAGCACAACAATGTCACGTCACAAGACTGCACGCATTAACGCACAGACACCGTGGATGACACCATACATAATGATGGTGAGAGGTCCCGAGTGGGAGCCAGATCAAAGATAGGCACGCCATCAACTCCGCAATGCACGCGATGGATGCCATCGCATCGCAATCTCGAGTCGATAGCGGTTTCCCCATGATACGAGATCATCAGGTTTCCTTCAGAGTCAACAAAGAAAGCGTTATGTCCGGGACCATATACACCGTCAATCGAACGGAACGAAAGTACCGGCGTATTGCGTTTCCTCCAATTGCCGATGTCGGTGAGATCATCTCCGACTTTGGCGGTAAGCAATCCCAACGCATAGGTATATCCGCAAGCGTCACCACCCGAATAGGTCAAGTAGATGGTCCCATCGGCGATGAACGAGTTGGGACCCTCATTATTGATAGTGCCAGCAACGTTCTCCCATCCCAATAGCGGCCGCGACAATAGCACTGGCTCACTGGTCAGACGCCACGGTTCATGCCTGTCAACTGTGGCGATATACAACATGGAGCCAGTGTCCAAAGGTTGACCGATATGTTCTCGATACGACCAAACCATATATCCAGTGGAACCAGATTCAATGTAGGTCATATCAAGACTGATCGCGTTCGGTGCAAGCGGCCCGCCGTCACGTCGGCATACCGGCACAGGGTCTTCCCAACTGTCCGGGTCGATCAGTGATTGTCCTGATTTGAGTCGCATCATATGGCATTGCGGCGCCCACTGCCGGCCACTAACCGCAAACAGAATATAGGCTTCGCCGCCAATAACATGGAATTCTGGTGCCCAAAAGGTCTGCATCAATCCGCGTGATTCGTCGTATGGCAGGATGAGATGTTGTTCAACATCCGTTGCAAACAATTCCTCGGGCGTGTCGGCTTCGCGAATGTAGATGCCAATGTCGTTGAGGTTATCGTTGGTACCAAGGAAATAGTATTTACCCTTCCACGGGAAGATCACCGGGTCACCGTAGCCTTCAGCCAACGGGAACGGATACCGCCGGTCCTCGATACCGCCGATAACCGGATACTCGCCTGGCACAGAGAAATTCACCGTGCTCGTATCCCATTGCACACGTTTGCGCGCAGTTGACCCGTCCGAATAACAAGCAGTAGCCCATACCGCAGCAACATCATCTGCGCAAGCGGCAGTGATACGTTCTGGCACGCGCGTGGAGACATGCTCGATCGGGTCCCAATGCAGTCTCATGCGGTCGAATATTGTACGAGCTACGCGCACAGTATCGTTTCCAGCCGCTAGCACATCGGCAGCATCAATCAGACCATGATCTTCGAAATCAATAAAATCGCGGGTAGTCCAATATTGCAACCCTTGCACTGGCTCATACTGCCCCGGCTCATTGTCAACTGGACAGGCAAGAACACCGTACTCACCGTTGGCCAACACGACAAGTTGCGGATCGGCCACGCCGAGAGAGCGAATAGTGTTGCGCTCTGTAATTCGTCCTTCGATGAATAACATGCCGTAATTGCGATGGAATGGCTGAAAATCACGACCATTCTCACTCCATGCGAAGTGGACGCTGTTCGCCAATGCAGCAGGATACCGTCCCTCAACCGTCTCCGCACAGTAAGCGCGGATAAACACGTCACCATTGTCGTAGTTCATGAAAACTCCCTAGCTCACGTAGCCAGCCACTGCCCACTCACAGCGACGCCCACACCAGCACGTCATTTGCACCAGCGACAAGCCCTTCAAGAGGACCAGCAAGCCGTGTATCACCGCCACATGCCCGCCCTAATAGATCATGGTCAAGCACATACGGCGTTCCATCCGCCTGTTCATACGTTTCCTCGACAATACGCGTCGTACCAAGCACCTCACTAGTGACCACCGGCACGCGCGACCGCACAACATCCTGCGGCACGTCGCATTCAAGATGCATGCCATCGGCGCGTTCGACCAGCCGAACCGGCATACGCCCCGCAACTGTCACATCCAACGCATCCGTCCCACCAAAGAACGGCAGATCAGCCTTCGAGCGTGACCCACCATCGGGTAGCGCAGCCGCAATTGCACCATCAAGATATCGATTACCACCCGCATACAGCGGCTGTAACGGATTGCGCTCGCCGACCAGATTCGGGTCACGCCACATTTGTGCGATTCTCTTACAGTATTCGGCTTTGGATGCTGGGCAGTCGAGGTATTCGTTCAGTCCGTATGTGCCGATGATCGCTTGCGAAAGCTGTGGTGCGAACACGTTGTTGAGGTATCGTTCGTCACCGCCCGAGACGATCGCGCAACCTGCCACTTCGGTGGTGTGTGGGAAATGGTATGGCGTGGAACGGTCTGGCACTGTGTGCGTGTCGATAGATCCGCAGATGAGATTGTTGATGAATGCACCGCCCTGTGCGAAGTTTTGGAACATAATGTCGGACGCGAATATATTGTTGTCGACAAGGTATGGGCCATGACTGACCTCGATCATCAAGTCACGAACGTTGTGATGATACACGTTGCCGGTCACGCGAGTACCTTGCGCCTGCCAGTCGAGCCATGTGCCGAGCGAGCAGTCGTGGATGTTGTTATGAGCGATCACTGTGTCGATTGCCGCATGGAATTTGATGCCGGCGACTTCCCAACCGAAGAATTCACGTTTGAGTCCGATACGATGAATGTGGTTATGTTCGATTCGGCTGAACGCGCATCCCATGTGTCCGACGACAGCATTCTGCCCGCAGTCGTAGATGTCGTTGTCGCGTACGATATGCGAACCGACTTGTTCCTTCTTCCAACCGACGCGTAGTCCTTTGAATACTGCTTCCAGCTGGTACTGGTAGCCGGTTTTGCGATCTTGACGCCACCATTCGTTATTGCCGGAGGAAATCTCTTTGCCGAGACTGACCGCACTGAATTTGGCATCATGCAGCACGTTGTCTTCAATAATCCAGCCACGCGCCCAGTTCGGACCGATCATGCCCCACTGCTGCGATGTGGGCGGCGCCCAGTCGCATGCGGCTTGGCACATTTCGAATCCGCGTACAGTAATGTAGTTGATGAAATGTTGAGACGGGAAGAAACAGGTGCGCCGCACGCTGATTTCGGTCAATTCTTCGTTGGGATTGTAATCATGGAAGTTTGCCCAGATCGTCGTTGTGCCAGCCGCCTGATCAACGCGCGCATGCCAAACGTAGCGAGTCTGGTCGCTGTCGAGTACTGGGCATTCGATACCTAACGCGTTATCGGTGACCGTAGTGCGTTCGACTGGCTCATACACGTCCTTCAAGTCGGTGACTTCGTAGCATGATCGGCCGTTGAGGTAGACGTCGCCGAGATGCTTTTCTGGGTCGCGCCCGCGTTTTGGTGCTTCCAGCCAGTCTCCGAAGATAATGTCGGCGAATGGGTTGAAATCACCGAACATGGCATTGTTCACCGTTGCAGTCCATACTTGCGGATGCTCGTCCACTGGCAGCCAGCTGGCGATGCGCTCAGAACCGGTGATTACCGGCCGTTTCTCGCCCGGCGCACCCTGATATACGATGCGATATTGGTCGCTTAGTCCGCTGTTGCGCGGATCGACTGATTCGCGATACGTGCCTTCATGCACGGTCACTACATCTCCCGCAACGGCGATTGCTGCCGCGTGCGAAATCGTTGCGAACGGATGTGTTTCGTCGCCGGTATTGAGATCATTGCCGGCTGGGCTGACGTGATACTGAGTCATGAGATCCTCCTTGATGACATGGTTGGCGGTTTGATGTATGTGATGGCAGTGGATTGAATAATGGGCTGATCAAGTATTGATAGCAGTACGCTTCTTTAGCATGAAGTTATGGCTTAACGTGCAAATCTTGTGGTTCGATGAAACGGAAATCAGCGAACCGTGCTTCGCCTCCGATTTGGGCTGTGGCATAGGCAAATAGTCCGATTCGGCAGCCAGTGAAGTAGTCAAGTGTGTAATACAGTCGGTATGTATCGCCTAGCTGCTGCCACGAACGGGATGAGCAATCGTACGAGGTCACGTCAAACGTGTTGTCAGCGTGCCGAGTCGTGCCGTTGCCCGCATCAACGTCTTCTATTGGCTGGTAGAAGAACGTTACGGTGTCTGCCATGTCTGTGAAATCGTATACGGCACGCAGTCGTACGCGCGAGCTGTGCAGGATCGCGGACGCTGTCTCGACTGCCGCCGAATCCCAGTTGCCGTCGCCAAATACGCTGCCTTCACGGTACGGTTTCACACGCACCGTAAGCTGAAGACCGTCAGCGGTTCTGGTAACGGCGACGAACCGATAATAGCCTTGCATTGCGGCAAGTCCAGCGACGTCTCCAACCCGTAGATCGGATGCTTCGAGTGTGACTTCGGCGGCGCAACGTGGACCGACAGTGCGTTGGGTGAGCGTATTGTGCGCATAGTTGATGTTCGGCACGACGTGATCGGGACGTATGGTCAGCCAGCCCGAGTGTTCACTGAGTGACCATGCTGCACGGTTGGGATTGTGGTTGAACTGCCAGTATGGGTGAAGGTCGGTTGATGCAACGTTGTTATCAGCATCCGCAATATATCGAAAATCGTCACTGCCGTTGAGCGGTGCATACGTGTGCTTCGCACGTTCAGCGCTCACACCGGTCACGCTCACGGTACGTGGCACACGACCATTGTCGCCAAGCACTGGGAATCCGTCATCGTCGAATCGCATTGGCATGATCGTCAGCGCTCGTCCGAGCGCGCCGCGATCGTGCATCATAAACGCATACCAGTCGCCGGATGGCGTGTCTACCATGCCACCTTGTGCGACCCCAAGTCCGTGGAAGCCGAGATCGTCGTCGAGAATTTCTCGAGCCGTGAATTCGCCGTCCAACGTTTCGCTGACAAGACAAGCCTCGGTTTTGCGATGATTCGGTGGGAAATGGCAAGTCCACACATAGTATCGACCGTTGTGCTTGTAGATATGGCATCCCTCATATCCGAGCCCGGCACGAGGATTGTCTTCGGCGATGATACGGTCAAGACCGCCTTGTTTGGGTCGGCTCAGGTCAGGTTCCATTTCGGTGAGATGCAGCTGCATATTGCCGTAGACGATGTACACGCGGCCGTCGTCATCGTAGAGCACGCTGTTGTCGTGATAGAAGCCTTCGATGACACGTTTCGACCATGGGCCTGCCGGATCAGTTGCTTCGAGCACGTACGTTCGATGCGTATCGTTGGCTACGAACACGATCGAAAATAGTCCGTCATGATAGCGCAGCGAGGGAGCCCACATGCCACGCCCATACGCGTTGCGACCGTGTTCGGCGAGTTGTTGTGTCGCCTCATCTCCTAGTTTGGCGTAGGCGTGGGTGAGGAATTCCC
Organism: Bifidobacterium hapali; assembly: GCF_002259755.1. GTDB lineage: Bacteria > Actinomycetota > Actinomycetes > Actinomycetales > Bifidobacteriaceae > Bifidobacterium > Bifidobacterium hapali. The sequence goes on along the minus strand of NZ_MWWY01000022.1, from coordinate 44,355 downwards.
AGTGAATCAAGTCGTACGATCGAAGAATATCGCACCCTGGCATAAGAAACATGGTGGTGGTAGCCATGTAATAGGTGTCACCGACGCGGATGATGTCAGGATCGGGAACGTCGCTGTTGATCACAGGGTTCGTTCCGGTTACGGTTATGAGCACATCATTGGTCATCATATAGTCCTGTTCTATGTGAGGAGCCGTTGCTTCACTTCGAACAACGGCTCGCAAATTCACCGGTAGATAAGTCGTCCTTGACTATCAGCAATGCCACTCATGCGATAGAAATACGTGTTGATTTGATCACGCCATTCGATAGCATTGCGGCGTTGCCGTTGTAGCCGTTCAGCCACATTAGCGAAAGATTCGTCGTCAATACGATCCTGCAGCGTCGCCCAACGGCGGATATACTCGTCCACCATATCTACGCCAGCAAAATGCGTGTCGTAAATGTGCTGGATAACGCTCGTACCGTCGTGAAGTACATGAGAATACGGCACATGGTGGAAGAATAACAGCATCTGATCCGGACAAGTATCTACGTTTTCCAATGTAGCGGCGATGGCGGTGGCATACTGGCCGATGTATCCTGTGCCTGTCGCAACAGTGCGGTCTACGCCGACGCCGTCACGATCCGCATAATGGTAGGTGCCCCAGCGATCGTATTCGAAATCGTTAATGCCAACACCGTAATGGTCTTCGCGTCGAACCATGAATCCACCGCCGAGAGGGGCCGCATACGATTCATACGTATCATTCGACGTGTCCAATATCCATGTGATCGTCTGCTGCGCATCAGTGTCTGCATCGGCGAACGTCAATGAAACCCATTCGCGTGCGATGGTTTGCGCACTCAGCGACTGGTCCCAACACATGCGTCCGTACCCGTACAAGTTGGCTTGCGCAAGCTTGTGTCCAGTCCAGTTATCGTCCATACCGACGTTAGCGACCGCAGCATAGCCGACCAGTGCAGGATTGACAGCGGCCTGCTGCAAATACTGTCCAGTATCTAATACACCGTTATCGCCAGCGCCCGTATCTGTTCGAATAGCTGCAAGCCATTGCGGCAGCATGTAGTTGACATCGATCTGATGGCCGAGGTATTCGGCAGCAATCTGGAATTCGATCATCAAATTGGTACGCTTCATCGCACCGATCAGCGGATTGAGCGGTTCGCTCGGCTGGAAGTCGATCGGACCGAATTTAATTTGCAATATCGCATTATCCGCAAACTGGCCGTCGAGATCATGGAAATTGTCGTAGGCGGCCTTGGCTCGATCAAGCTTGCGATCACGCCAGTCCTGATGGCAGTCATACACGAAAGCACGCCAAATAACAATGCCACCGTGCGACTGCAGTGCCCGGGCGAACATATTGGCACCATCAGCATGAGTGCGCCCATACGCATACGGTCCGGGTTCACCTTCCGAATCGGCTTTCACCACGAATCCACCGAAATCTGGTATGGCATCGTAGATGGCGTCAACCGTCGCCTGCCACCACGCGTTCACTGCCGGGTCCAATGGGTCGCAAGTGTCAAGCCCACCAATCAGTTTCGGCGCGGCGAAGTTCACCGACAAGTACGTTTTGATCGCAAATTCGGAGAAGATACGTGCGATTTGCGCAACGCGGTCAATCCACGGGCGCACGATCAAACGGATCGCGAACCGACGCACGTTCACATTGTTCAAACACACCGCATTAATACCAACCGAAGCCAAGTATCGCGCGTAATCCTCGATCCTACGCATGTCGCCACGGAACACATCGGATGCGTCACGCTCGGGAAAATCGCCAATCTCACAATGAATGTTACTGCCCCATCGACCGAAGAATATCGATTCGCCAGCATATCCTCGTTCTACAGAACCGTCAGTCTGATCCCAATGGTCGATCATGCGAATCGGTTGGGAGGGCTCGCTCACGACATGGTTCACCGGCTCGCCAAGCATACGCCGACGCAACCAATCGTAGAACCCATATACCAGCGCCCGCGTCGTTGTGCCGACGATCTCAGTACGACCGTCAACAACGTTGATCACAAATCCTTCGTCAGATCGCAACCCCACATCACCGACAGCCAGCAGTACCGTGGCGACCGCAGGATTCAGTACGCACGGCCGCTGCAACAGTTCCGCAATATCCTTACGAATGCGCAGCGAGCGCGCATCTTCACCGACCGCAGCAACGTCAATGAAAAACGTGTCATCGCATACTGCCTGACGGATAGTACGCGGCTCCAACCACATATGATCGACCATGATTCACTCCTTCAATCTGTGGGAACGGTCAGATCGCTTACGATTCCGGCTCGTCACCGCGAACGCCGAACAAGCATCCGACAAACCCGCCGGCATGCTCAGTACTCAAAAATCGCGCATCATACGAAGCCAGCACTCGCGCACCGGCAACATCTCCGTGCACAATATGCAACGATTGCGACGCGACCAATGGATGAGGACCAGTCAACGTCGTATCCGCTAGAGCAATCACATCAAGCTGATTATCGTGCAATCGCAATCCGACTCGTTCCTGACCATGTAACGGGAACTGTGCCCATATCGGGTCATCACCATCCATAAGATGCACTACAGCAATCGGCCCTACCCGCGAATCAGTCGCCCTCACAGTGACGGTATGCGAGGAATCCTGCCGCAACATCAGCGTATGGCCTAATCCGACCACAGCAGAACAATCCATATCGTCAATCAGACAAAAACGGTACCCATTCGCTGCATGTACACGAATAGTCGCAGTATCATCACCAACACTCATACAGTCGTCACGCTCACCGCTATGCAACGATTCAATCGCCACCGCCGCACCAGATTCATCAAGCGACACGCTCAACCACTTCGGCAAACGACCAATTCCCGGAGTCACGATCGGCCATCCCGGGTCTATGCCATCGCCCAGCGAGTCCAACGCACCTTCCAGCTCATAATCCCAAGTCACCGGTGCAATAAACGTTTCACGCCCCAAATAACTGTATCGTTGCATCGGCGACGCACCAATACTCTGCCGCACGCCCAAACAAACCAGCATCCAACCGGCCACAGGATGATGCAGCAGATCAGCATGGCCAACACATTGCACTGTTTCAGACGGCCCAAAATGACGATGCGTCAATACAGGATTGCGCTTACACGCACGGAACAAACGATCATACTCACCGAGTACGCTACGCTCCCCTGCGCTCGCCGGACGAATACTGACTCCACGCGTAGCGCAATCCTGTTCATAATCGGCTATCGCACGGGCAAGCCCATCGGGTGCGAACGTGCGCATGATCATCTCGCTATGTTCAAACGAGGTGCCGCCCTCAGCAGTCATGAGGTATATCCAGTCGCCGAGCCGGTACAAATGTGGGCCTTCTGCCCATACCGCATCTAAACCGTAGCCTCGCCAGATCACGGTGCGCTCGCCCGCAATCGTCCAGTCTTCCGGGTTAATCGGCGCGGTCCACACTTCGGTTTGCCCATCCCAATGCGAGTCGATGGCCGGTCGTGTCTGCGTCCACCAAATAGTGCCGTCTCGATCCTCGAAAATATCCGGATCGATGCCTTGTGCACCGCGTACCCAGAACGGTCCGCGCCACGGTCCGGTGAGCGAGTCGGCGGTGATGACGAAGTTACCGCCGGCGGCATCACATTGGGCAAGTTCTTCGCTCAACCCGTCAGCAATTGCCTTGTCACGATTGATACGAGTCGTAGTACAGACAATGACGTACTGTCCGTGGATACGCCGCACAGTCGGCGCATACAATCCGCCTGAGTCGGCAACACCGTCGAGAAACAGCCGATGTGCCATGTCTTCGTCGACTGCATCACCGATGTGAGTCCACGTGACGAAATCACGCGTCGTATGAATAGGCAGCCCTGGGATAAGCTCGAATGACGAGTTCACCAGCACTACTTCCTCACGCGTATCATCCCATATCCACGTCGGGTCCGGATGCATTCCTCGCAAAATTGGGTTGAGAATAGTGCGTGTTTCGCACAATGCCTTAGTCGGCTGAATCGACTGAATCATGGTTGTCGTCTCCCTAGAATCTTACGTATCTCTATCGATCCCGATTCCATTCCCGTTACAACGAGAGGTAACCGCGCACAATCAGCAACTTCGACGCGTTCCGCTCACCACTCGCACCGGTAGCTGCCGGCGAGCGCGAGCATGGCGAACGCATAGAGGAAGTTGTCGTAATATCGCCGCGGGCCAACGCGCATTGGCGTATGCCATAGCAGGTCAACCCATGCGCGCGCGTTGCGTTCGGCGTTCGGGTAGGCGAGCGGATCGGCATGGATTGCCGCGAGCGCGCCTTCAGCCGTGGCGGCAATGAATCCGACCGGGTGCAATACGCGTTCGTCGCCGACTGGTGTACCGTCTACCGTGTAGGCACAGGTGCGGTCATGGGTGAGGAAGAATTGCTGCAGTGCGGCGATGCGATCGCACAGTATCGTGTCGGTTACTCCATTCCAGAGGCAATCTAGTCCGATGTTGCCGGCGGTACGGTAAGCATCAGAATAGAACCAGTCGTGTCGTCCGAACTGTTCTTCAGTGTGTGGTGTGCCATCATACAATGAGTATTCGGGGTCCATGCCGGTGGCGGGATCGCATGCACGTGTCAGATAGACGCGACTCGCGTCGGCAGCATCACGCCAGAAGGTACGATCTTGTTCATTTGCCTCTTGAGCAAATACTTCGTAGAAATGTGGCAGATGATATGAGGGGTCAGTCCATTCAACTTCGGGAATGAATTTGATGAGTCGATTATTGGCGTTCCACATTGGGTCGCCGCTCTCTTCGCGCCCCTTATGCACGCAATAATGCAACAGTTCACGCGCTTGTGCGGCATAGTCGCATACACCGGTTTCGTTGCCCCAGCGTCGACTGGCGAGGAACAATGCCATTGCAAAATATTCCTCACCGTCGGGAGCCGGACCGTTGGCACGAGCGGAACCGTCTGGTTTCACCGACCAGGAGAAATAATGCGCGTGATGTCCCTCCGGCATGTACATGTGGCGCATGACCCAGACCCACAACCGATCGAATACATCCTGTCGATCGTATTGCACGGCGAGCATCATCGCATAGCTCATGCCTTCGGTACGCACGTCATGGTTGCCGGTATCCATCACGTAGCCGAGTCCGTCGTCGGTGGTCCAGTAGAACTTGTTCGGCCCTTCGAAAATCTCATGCCAGACATGTGCGAGGCGCGCGTTGATGTCGTCCGGATCATAGCCGAAACGGGATAACAGTGAGTGTGAGGATGTCGTTGTCATGATGGTCGATGTCTTTCCTTGTGGCTCAGCGGTACGGTAATTTCAGCCGGTATTGTCAACCGACGTTGTCAGTCAATGGTGTCAGTCGACGGCCATGTCGAACGAAGTGGCGAGCAATCCTTGTGAATTTTCGAGCGTCGGCATCGGCGAGGCCTCCCAGAGGAAACGCAGTCGTGCGTCCCGGCCGGGAACCGTACCGAGCGGCAGGTCGATGGCAATACGGTCACGCGCAATAATTCGCCCGTCGAACGTAGCAACGCGAGGCAAACCGGCACCGTTGACAAGATCGAACCGCAGGCGACCGGTCACGTGCAATCCGCTGCCGACGTGCGTGAACCGCACAACAATGCGATTGCTCTCATACCTCACCGCGCACGGCAACGGTCCCATCGGCTCGTGATCGGCCCCGTAAGCGAGCGTCTCGGCGGCAATGGCCATACGCTCGCCCACCGCTTTTTTATTGAACGGATGCAGATCGCTGTCATCGCCCACATCGTACGTCGTCACCATCGCCGTGTTATGCAGCGCGAGCGCACGTCGTTGCTCATCGCGCAAATACAGCCAGGACGACGGATCGTCAAGCTGATAGTTCGGCAGCTGGGCGTAAATGAACGGGAATTCGCCTTGGTTGAACAGTCGCCGCCAATCCTGAACCATGGCCATTTGCAGGTCCGCGTATCCGCGCGGGTGAGCGCAGTTCGACTCGCCCTGATACCACAGTGCACCAGTGAAGCCGAGTCGGCGCAACGGCACGATCATCGCATGGTAGTCGCCCACCGGCTCCATGCGGAAGAACTCATCGCCCGGTTTGACCGGCATCCATACGCTACGGCGGAATCGCCATGCGCCTAAAGCATCCACGTCAATCACGCCATCAACCGAGCAATCTTCTGCAGTCTCGTCGTTGCGCCCAGTGCACTCGGCCCGCTCGTTCAGATCGCTCAGGTCACGTTCAAGCGCGTCGCCGACGACGATAAGATGCCGCTTGCCGGCCGTGAATCCGCCTGCATTGCCTTCGATTTTCAATCGAATCGCCAACGTGAACGCTTTCGGCAATGCGGCAATATCATAATCGCGCGGAGGATACTGATAGAACGTTTCGCCGATCTGCCCGCCGTCGATATACACGCGATCGGCATCGTGCAGCGTACCGAAACGCAGTTGCGCAGGCTTGCCGACATACCGATCATCGACCGTGATATGTTTGCGCAGCCAAACGATGCCTGGCGACTGCAACTCAGGTCGCCCTGATTCGCCAAGCGTCATGGTATCCCAGTCGGCATCGTCGAATTCGGGATTCTGCCAATGCTGGGACAATCCACAATCCGCTGCGTCCGCTTCACGATCGTATGCGGCGGCGGCTTCGATGAACAGCCGCTGCTGACGCGCCACATAATCAGGCGTGTATTTGTCGAAATCATCCGGTAGCGCACCCATCGAGGCGAGTCGTTCGCGGCTCATCCACGTTTCGATTTTGCTGCCGCCGACCGCGGTGTTGATCAGTCCGATCGGCACATCCACGCCATTGCGCAGTCGCTTGGCGAAGAAGTAGCCGATTGCGGACATGTCAATCGCCCGTGTCGCCGCGCTCGGGAACCACTCCCCGGCATACAGATCATCATGCTCGTGCTGGAAGTCGAACACTTGCGGCACGTTGAACCAGCGAATGTTGTCGTCATCGGCCTCGTCAAGCAGATGCGGGGCTTCCTTGGCGATGCGGTCGAGACGCATTTCCATATTCGACTGCCCTGCGAGCAGCCATACGTCGCCGAACAGCACGTTGCCGACGCTGATCGTTGACGTGCCGTCGGTCACGCCGATCGTCGCCCGGGTTCCGGCCTGCTGGGCTGGCAACTCGACTTCCCAACGGCCATCGGCGGCCGCAGCAATAGCTGCTTCAGTGGTGGACTTGCCTGCCGGTTCGCCCGCTGATACGGTCAGCGTCACGATGACGGTACGCCCCGGCTCTCCGCAACCCCACACATGGAATGGCTTGTCCCGTTGAATCAGACAACCGTCAGACACCAACGGAGTAACCTGCAACGTCATGATGATCTCCTTGAAACCAATGGATGAAAAGCCGTTGCAGCCCTCATGCATATGGTTGCTATGCATGCCGCGCTCAGACTGCAACGGCGGTTTTACGCGATCGTCAGAATTCGACGATCTGAGATTGCGGCGCAAAGCCGAGCAGTTCCGCAGACCGCGCGTCAGGCTGGCTTACACCGGCGTAGACCTCAAAGCGATCGCCGTCGATGATCTGCTCGCCGCGCTCGTTGTAGACCATGAACGCATCTGGATCAACGGACACGCTCACCGTACGCGTCTCCCCCGCAGCCAGTTCAACCGGCTCGAAACCGGCAAGTTGCCAATTGCGTGCGGCGAGAGGCGAATCAAGGTTCTTGACATACACCTGTACGATCTGGCGTTCAGCGCGCTCCCCCGTGTTTTCGATCTCGATGTTCACGGTTGCCGTGCGAGCGACACGGTTCACATCCACGCTCATGTCGCCAAGCGCCGTAGTCGAATACGTCAGGCCATAGCCAAACGGGTACAGGGCTTCGCCATCCATATATTTGTAGGTGCGTCCCGCCATTGTATAGTCCTCGAAATCAGGCAACGCCGTGCAGTCACGGTAGAACGTGACCGGCAGTTTGCCGGACGGGCTCTCCTTGCCGAACAACACATCGGCGACGGCGTCACCGCCCTGACCGCCTGGATACCACACTTGCATGAGCGCAGCAAGGTTCGGATGGTCTTCGAGTCCGTCAAGACTCAACGCACTGCCGGATGCGAGCAATACGATCACCGGCTTGCCGACGGCGAGCAATTGCTCAAGCAAGTGACGTTGACGGCCCGGCAAGCTCAGGTCGGCCTTATCGCCGGCTCCCATCGAATTGCCCGCGTCACCTTGCTCTCCTTCGATAGTGGCATCGAGGCCAAGCACGGCGATGATCACGTCGGAATGTTCGGCATCGATGATCGCTTCGGATTCGCGCTCGTTTTCGCGGGACAAACCCGATTCGGCATGCACGCCGAACAACGAGCATCCAAGTCCCGAATAGACACGCACGTCGTCACCGCACGCGCGTTCGATGCCTTCGAGAATAGTGGACTTGTGGCTTGGACGACCGAAATAATTGCCAAGAATTGCCTGCACGGAATCGGCGTTCGGGCCAGTTACTGAGATTGCGTGAAGCTTCGACTTGTCGAGCGGCAGAATACCGTCGTTCTTGAGCAGTACGAACGTTTTCGGCGCAAGCGCACGGTTGAAAGCGCGATGTTCGGCTGAATCGTTCACCGTGTAATCGATCCTGTCATATTCGCAGTCGTCTGCGAACATGCCGAGCCGCACGCGTGTGGCATACAGCGCTTCGACCGCACGAGTGACCTCGCTCTCGCTGATCAGCCCGCGTTCGATCGCTTCCTTGGTCGCACCCGAGCAACGGCCTGCGCACAAGTCAAGTCCTGCCTTGATCGCCGCGGCCATCGTTTCGGCCGCGTCCTTCGTGTAATGGTGGTTGTCGTGTACATCCTCAAGTGCCATGAAGTCGGATACCACGTGGCCTTCGAATCCCCACTCGCCGTACAGGTGGCGTTTGAGCAGATCATCGTTGACCGAACACGGCTGGCCATTGGTGGAATTGTAGGCTGTCATGACGCATTCCACGTCAGCTTCCTTGACTGCCGCCTTGAATGCCGGCAGATAGGTTTCAGCCATGTCCTTGGCCGATGCGATCGCGTCGAACTCGTGGCGTTTGGCTTCCGGGCCGGAATGCACTGCGAAATGCTTAGCCGTAGCCGCAAGTTTGAGGTACCGACCATCGCCCTGCAGCCCGCGGATAAACGCGACGCCGAGGCGCGAAGTCAGATACGGGTCCTCGCCGTATGTCTCCTGGCCACGGCCCCAACGCGGGTCACGGAAGATGTTCACATTCGGCGACCAGAAGGTCAAGCCCTTATAGATATCGCGATCGTTGTGCGCGGAATACTCGTTGTATTTCGCACGACCTTCCTCGGCGATCACTTCAGCCACTCGCTCAAGTTCGTTCGTGCTGAACATGGCAGCCAAGCCGATCGCCTGGGGAAACACGGTGGCGACTCCCGCACGGGCCACGCCGTGCAGCGCTTCGTTCCAATAGTTGTATTCGGGAATGCCGAGCCGTTCGATCGCCGGAGCCGTGTAGTTGAGCTGATCGATTTTCTCGTCAAGCGTCATCTGCGCAACAATGCGTTTCGCCTGTTCGAGCGCTTCGGCATGTGTCATTTGAGTCATGGTTGTCTCTCCTATGAGAAATCACGGAATGAACGACAATGAAGGTAGGTTCAGCCCTTGATCGCGCCGATCATCACGCCTTTATTGAAGTACTTCTGCAGGAAGGGGTAGAGGATGAGCAGCGGCAGGGTCGACACGATGATCACGCCGTATTTGATCTGATCGGCGACCTGACGCGCCTGCTGGGCGGTATCGCCGAATGTCGCCGTGTTCTGCGCGGATTGGTTCGACAGCAAAATGGACTGCAGGACCACCTGCAAAGGCTGCTTATTGGTAGTTCTGATGTAGATAAGGCCAGTGAAGTAGTCGTTCCAGTGACCGACGAAATAGTACAGTGCGATGACCGCGATGATCGCCGAACTCAATGGCAGCACGATTCTCCAGAAGTACCCGAAATATCCCAGACCGTCGATCTGCGCAGCATCGTGCAAGTCTTCCGGGATCGATGTTTCAAAGAACGATCGTGCGATGATCAGATTCCACACCGATAGAGCGCTGGGGAGGATGAATACCCACATGGTGTCGAGCAGGCCAACCTCCTTGAACAGCAGGTAGCTGGGGATCAGACCGCCGGAGAAGAACATGGTGAACGTCAGCAGGAACAGTATGACTCGTCTTGGTTTGAATTCGCGGCGAGACAGACCGAAAGCCATCGGCAGGGTGACCGCCATGTTCAGGGCGGTGCCGACGAACGAGTAAATAAGGGTGTTGCGGTATCCGGTCCAGATGCGGGCATCTTCGAAAATGCGTTGGTAACCGCCCATCTGCACGCCGCGAGGAAACATCGTCACGCGTCCCGTAGCCACAAGCTTGGGATCGGAGATGGACGCGATGATAATGAACCATAGTGGGTAGAGGATCGCAAGAATGACCGCAACCATCAGTGTCGCAATGACGATATTGATGACCCAATCGGACACGGTCTGCTTTTGCCGAACATGCTTGTTCCATGGAATGTCTGAGGATGATACCTTGGCCGCGGGGATCGCGGTCGCTTGCGTAGCTTGGCTCATGGCGTGACTCCTTAGAAGATGCTGGTGTCCGACGTCCTCTTGGCGATGAAGTTCGCCATGACGAGGAAGCAGAAATTGATGACCGTGTTGAATAGGCCAATGGCAGTGGAATACGAGAACTGGCTTTGCTGGATGCCGATCTTATAGGTGAATGTGGTGATGACTTCGGATGCCGGCTGGTTGAGCACGTTCTGCATCAGATAGACCTTCTCGAAGCCGACCGACAGCACGCCGCCCATGTTCATGATCAGGAGGATGCCCATGGTCGGCAGGATGGTCGGGATGTCAACGTGTCGTATGAGTTGAAGTCTGTCTGCGCCGTCAATTTTCGCGGCCTCATACAACGCCGTGTTCACTCCGGACAGTGCCGCCAGATAGATGATCGAATTCCAACCGACATGCTGCCAGACCTCGCTGACCCAGTACAATGCGGTGAATGCGCTGGGTTCACCCATCAGGTTATGTCCGGGGAACAGCCGTCCGATGATGCCGGTGTTGGGCGTCAACAGGATATTGAGCATTGAGACGATGACCACCGTGGAGATGAAATGCGGCATGTAGGTGATCGTCTGAATGAATCCCTTGATTTTGGCATTGGCGACCTGATTGATCATCAGTGCAAGGATGATCGGGAAAATGAATCCCATGACCAGCGTCCACAGACTGATGCGTACCGTATTGGTAATGACCGCCACGAAATTCGGATCAGTGAAGAACTGATTGAAGTATTTGAATCCAACGAATTTGCCTCCCGTAAGGCCTTTTCGCGGGTCAAAATCACGAAAAGCAAGCTGAATGCCCCACATTGGCACGTATGCAAAGAACAGCACGAAGCAACAACCCGGAAGAATCATCAGCCATATCTGCCAGAAGCGCCGGAAATGCGCTATCAGTCGGATTGGCAGTGGTTGATTTCGCTGTAATGCAATGTTGTCAGGTACGGACGAATCTGCGTTTTGTACGCCTCGTTGCGCTGTCTTGCTCATAGTTGGTCTTCCTTATGAAGTATGTCGATGAAATCGTGGGTGAGAGGCTTGGGAAAGACTCTCTTCCATGAGAGTCTTTCCCAAGCCTGGCCGCTATTTATTACTCCTCGTCGGGGAACAGCGGCAGAGGATCGGTGACTTGCTCGTCATACGCCTTCTGCCAAAGGCTGAGCATTTCGTCGAGACCCGCGGCTTTGACCTGCTTGACGTATTCGTCCCAGCCTTCATCGATGCCGCCGTTTTGAATCCAGTTACCGGTGGTGGTCATGACATACGTCATCACGCGGTTATACAGGTTGCTCAGCGTGGTGCCGTCTTCGGTGGTCATCTTCACATAGACCGGCATGTAGCTTTTCTCGTTGACGTGACGCTGAGCCGCTTCAAACGGAGCATCCACGGCCTTATTGCGGTCGGCGTCCAGATCACCCTTTACCACGATGTCATCAGGGATATAGGTGGTCATGTTAATGGTCGGCGCAATCTTGAGGTCAGGATCGTATCGGGAGGGATCAACAGTGTATTCCTTGTCACCGGTCTTCTTGACGTAGTCGGTGCCGTAGTTGATCTGCAGCGCCATGTCGGTGCTGTACATCTTGTCGACGATCTTCCAGATGGCTTCCTTGTTCGGAGCATCCTTGGCGACCGCAAGCGCACCTTGACCGTACTTGGACGCCTGCAGAGAGGTATCCCAGACCAGATCATCGTCCGACATGGACGAGTCATACTTCAGCGGCGGCAGCGCCACATACTGGTCCGCCAGGTCGGAACCGAATGAGTATGCATTCGTCTCAATGGCGACGCCAACGGATGCGACCTCTCCATCGCCCTGCTTCTCGGAATCATACGAGGAATCCTCGTGAGTGAGCGCGTCGGCAGGCAGCAGCCCCTTGCTCGACAGCGTGTGATAGAACTCGATGGCAGCCTTGTAGCGGTCGTCAGTCATCCACGCTTTCACCGTTCCATTGTCGACATAGACGCCTTCCTGACCAGGAGCCGTATTGAATGACGTCGGGATTCCGGTATCGTTCATGATGACGAACGGGTCCCACCAACGGTAGGAATTGGTGGCGAACTTTCTGATGTCCATGGGGATTTCATCAGCCTTGCCGTTGCCATTCGGGTCTTCGGTCTTGAACTTCTCCAGCACGTTGATGAGCTCGTCCCATGTGGTCGGCATGTCCAGGCCGAGCTTATCCAGCCAGGTCTTGTTAATGAGACGGCGGTGCACGGACATGCCGCCCTGCACGTTGCTCATGCCCATCACATAGATATGGCCCTCGAGATCAGTGACCCACTTCTTCAGGATGGGCTGCTCATCAAGCATTTTCTTGACGTTAGGCATCTTGTCCAGATGCTTGCTGAGGTCTTCGAAGTACGGATACTGGCTGACCGCATCGGAATAGTACAGGCCGTTGATGGAAATGTCGGCGACGTCGCCGGCTGCGAGGGCCGTGGCCTTCTGCTGATCCCACGCAGTGGTGGAAACTTCCTTCCATGTGATATGGCAATCGCAAGCAGTTTCCAGCTCGTCGGTCCATTTCATATCCTTCATGGCTGCCTGATTGTCCCATTTAAGGACCTGAATCTCCACCTCAGGCTTACCGTCCGAAGCAAGACGGGTGCCGTTATCCTTGGAGCTTGATCCGCAGCCCGCCAAAACAGTCAGGGCCGCACAGGTCGCCGCTGCCACGCTCATCAATCGAGCTTTACTGTCACGTCGTGCCATTGCACTCTCCTTTGTGTGCGAAAACTTTCTCTCTGTTCTCGATATTTCAAGAACAGTTATTGTTATACAACCCACCAAGAAAGGCTGTCAAGTATACATAGCATTCCGACACGCCCGTACGCACTTTCCCGACCAAGACATGCAAAAACCTTGAAATTACTGTGTTTTACAAGCATTGTAATCGTTATTGATAGCGCTCACAACACCCCCACCCATGCAACATCATGTAAAATAATTTTAAGATTTTTTTTCGAAAAATATCTCAATGACGAGTTTTGATCATGGCACGAAACAAGACGCAGCAACGCCCGCCCTCCCTCCAGCAAAGGGCCACATTGACAGAGATCGCCGCCCAACTGAAGCTATCCACGGCGACGGTATCCAAAGTGCTCAACGGCAAGCCAGACGTCTCACCAGCGACACGAGATAAAGTGCAGGCCGTACTAGAGGAAATGAACTACCGCAAGAATCGATCCGCTGCCGCCCCTCTCATTGACGTAGTGCTGGAACGACTCGACAACGTCTGGGGACTCGAAGTCATTACCGGCGTGGAACGCGCCGCCCGAGATCGTCAACTAGGCGTGGTCATCACCGAAACGCTTGGAGTCAGCGACGCCCCTTCGTTTTGGGTAGACGCCTGCCTGGAACGCAATCCGATCGGAGTGATACTCGTATTGAGCAACCCGGCACAAGATGCCGCACAACGACTGTCTTCACGCGGCATCCCTTACGTATTGCTGGACCCATCAGGAGATCCGAATCCGAATGTACCGTCAATCAAGGCAGACAACTGGGGCGGAGGATTGGCAGCGACTCGTCATCTGTTAGCGTTGGGTCATACCCATATCGGCGTGATTACCGGTCGATCGACCATGCTGTGCTCCCAGGCACGACTTGCCGGGCATCTTGCCGCACTTGCCGCACGAGGAATCCCAGCCGACGATTCACTCATCAAAGAGGGCGATTTCACTACGGTATGCGGAAGGGAACTCGCCTTGCAACTACTTGATCAAGACCATAGACCCACCGCCATTGTGGCCGGCAATGATTTGGAGGCCATGGGCGTATATGACGCCGCCCATATACTTCACCTACGCATTCCAGATGATTTGTCGGTCGTCGGATTCGATGACGTACAGACCTCCGCATACATGGGGCCATCGCTCACCACCATCCGTCAGCCCATTCGCGAGATGTCTTCCGAAGCCGTCAATATGCTGCTACGTCGCCATGAGCAGGACCTGCCGTCAGCCAATCTCACGTTCCCCACCGAGTTGATCATACGGGGCAGCACCGCTTCGCCATACAACGGTTAGGAGCATGAGACCTCATACTTACGCAAGCGTTCATAACGTTTCAGATTAGGCTCGAGGCGCAGCCGTGGTTTGCCTCACCTCAAGCTTCGGCGTCATAACAATACGACGGTCAACGATATGTCGACCTTCATCCTGCTGATTTTTCGCATTCACGAGCATCTTGACCGACTCTTGCGCAATCTCTTCAAACGGCTGATGAATTGTAGTCAACCCGATTGCTGGAGCCGGGAACACGTCATCAAAACCGATAACAGAAAGTTCTTCAGGCACTACAATGCGTCGCCTTGCAGCAACTTGCAATACTCCAAGGCACGACAAATCATTGAAACCGAATATGGCTGTAGGAGGTTCCCTCATACTTAACAATTTCATCGCAGCTTCATAACCAGATTCCACCAGATAACTTCCTGTCCACACCATTTCTGGGTCAAGATACAGCCCTTTCTCCTTCAGTGCCATAGCAAACCCTGCCATACGAGCCGATGATGATTCAGAAGTTTCTGGTCCTGACACCACCGCGATGCGGCGATGCCCCAGACTCGTAAGATGCCGACCAGCCAGTAGTCCTCCCGTCCAATTATCTACGCCTATAGACAAGGATTCATCACTCGTACCACGGCCGAGATCTACAATGACAAACGGTATTGATCGAGAACGAAAAAGTCGTCGCTCTTTATCAGTGATATCAGGAAGCTCAACAACCACACCCAACGGGTTACGCCTGAGAATCTGCAGAAACAGCTCATATCGATCGACCCTAGGTCCAGGTTCGCTAACGGTAATACCAACACCCATCGCATTAGCCTGCGTGGTCGCGCCTCGAAGAAATTCCACAATGCCGTTACTATCCGTGTATGGAAGAATCACCTCAATAGTAGATGACATTTTTGCGTCAAGCTGCCGCTTACGACGATAACCGACCTGTTCAAGTACACGCTCGACGTTCTGCCGTGTCGCGTCAGATACGCCATCACGACCATTCACCACTTTCGATACTGCAGCAATTGAAACTCCTGATCGACGAGCAATTTCAGCCAACGTTACTTTACGTCCCTCATTTGTCATCATCAATACCTCTGTAAATCAGAAAGTTTTCGCACTATTTCGAGTATATCTATCAGCTAAAATCAAGAAGGAGAGTGTTCTCATTATTGACTTTTTGTGCCACTTCATATTGTTTGACAAGTTACATCATCATGGTACCATTCTATCCAGCAGTAGAAATTTTCTTAATAGAAAAGAAATTTTTATATCAAGAATCAACGAATGATTCATCTCCATACAGGAGCCCTCCATGAACAAACACCTTGTCGTATCAGACCGTCAAGCGGCGAACTGGAATGACGCCTTCCCTGTCGGCAACGGTAGCCTCGGTGCGATGATATACGGCGGCGACCGTACAGAACACTTACAAATCAACGAGGAAACCGTATGGTCAGGCGGGCCGATGGACCGCGTCAACCCGGACGCACAACAATATCTGCCCATCATCCGTCAACTACTCCAACAAGGCAATATCAGCGAAGCGCACAAGCTCGCAAGCCAATCCCTGTGCTCAACCAGCCCTGATATGCGCCACTACGAGCCACTTGGCGACGTGCACATCAGCTTCACCACGCCAACGAAACCGCACACCACACAACGCACACTCGACATCGACGAAGCCGTCGTCTCTGTCACACGCGCTGACAGTAGCGTCACTATGCATAGCGAATGTTTCGCAACTTATCCTGATCACGTAATCGCATACCGCATCACCGCGCAACAGCCTATCTCATTCACTACGACCGTATCTCGTATGGATTTGCACAATCCATTGGCTTGGCGATGCGACGGCATGCGCATCGTAGATAACGCAACCATCGGCTTGTACGGTACGAACGGCGGCTCGAACGGCATCAGCTACGAACTTCTGGTTCGTGTCGTTGCCGATAACGGCGTCGTCGATCGTATCGGCGCGACCGTGCGCACAACGAATACCACCGCAGCGACGATATACATAACCGGACGCACCACCTATCGCACCGCCGATCCGTTTGACTGGTGTCGGCAGACACTCAACAAAGCAGCAGCACACGACTACGATGCGCTGCGAGAACGCCATATTCGCGATTATCACGAACTGTACGATCGCAGTGCGATTCACTTCGATGACAGCATCAAAGATGCGTCACTTGAACAGCTGACCACGAAGCAGCGGCTCGACAGACTTCGTCAAGAAAGCACAAACACCAACCCAGACGTCGCACTATGGGAAACATATCTCGCATTCGGACGATATCTATTGATCTCGTCCAGCAGGCCAGGATGTCTGCCAGCCAATCTACAAGGCATTTGGAATAAGGATTATGAGCCAGCATGGGGTTCAAAATACACCATTAATATCAATACAGAAATGAACTATTGGTTCGCGGAACGTGCCGGATTAGGCGAACTACAACTGCCATTAATCGATCTCATCCATACCATGCTGCCCAGCGGACGAGCAGTCGCGCGGCATATGTATGGTGCGCGAGGATTTGTCGCCCACCATAATACGGATGTGTGGGGCGACTGTGCCATGCAGGACGCGTTCCTCCCCTCATGCGCGTGGCCGTTAGGTGGCGCATGGCTCTGCCTACACATTATCGAGCATTACCGGTATACGCACGACTTGGTATTCCTCCGTCAAGAATTACCCGTACTCACCGAATGCATAACGTTCTTCATCGATACCATGATCCGCGACAAGGACGGGTACTGGGCAGTATCTCCTTCGATTTCGCCGGAACATGAGTATGTGATGCGTGACGGCACGCGCGGCGCGTTGTGTACCGGCGCAACCATCGACAACCAAATACTGCGCGCGCTGTTCATTGGATATCTCGAGTTAGCGGCGGACGCCGTCTGCGACGATTCCTCCGATCTCATGAATGACGTACGTGAACGATTGCATGGACTTCGTCCCACATCGATCAGCTCCGATGGACGCATCATGGAATGGTCCGAAGAATACGCCGATAGCGAGCCAGGACACCGTCACTTTTCTCCACTGTTCGCACTGTTCCCCGGCACCGAAATCCGTCACGACACCACGCCAGATCTGATCAATGCCGCAGCGCGATTTGTTCGCAAACGTATGAGCAACGGTTCCGGCAACACGGGATGGAGCAAAGCATGGGTTATCGCTCTCTACGCAAGGCTATGGGACAAGCACAACGTGTGGCTCAATATGACGAAACTGCTCACCGACTCGACACTCGATAACCTACTCGACAATCATCCGCCGTTCCAGATCGACGGCAATTTTGGTGCTGTCGCTGCCATGTATGAGACACTCATTCAAGATTACGGTGACACTATATACGTACTGCCATCTCTTCCCGACCCACTTCACAGCGGCACGCTCACCGGGATGCGACTCATATGCGGAGCCGTGCTCGATATGACATGGAGGAATGGCCACGTCGTTGCACTGGATATCACCAGTACCCGAGTCGGCAGAGTCACTGTGGTTTTCCCTGACCAGACACAAATCACCATTACACTGGACACTGATCGCGTCAGCCATATCATCCCGACACATGTCACCACAACACATGTCACCACAACAGCAAAGGAGCAACAATAATGGTCACCAGACAAGTCACCACTCGCTACGGCATCGTCGAAGGTCTTGCAATGCAAGATCCGAATATCACTGCGTTTCGAGGCGTTCCGTTCGCAGCGGCACCTGTCGGTGAATACCGTTGGAGGGCTCCCCAGCCTGCGAGGCCGTGGACAGGCGTGCTACCAGCCCATGATTTCGCGCCAATCAGCATGCAACCGATGAGTCAGCCAACCGAATTCTACGGTCGCGAATGGAGCGTAGACCCAGATACCCCTACCAGTGAAGACTGCCTATATCTCAACATTTGGACTCCTGCATTGCGCGGTTCCGGCACAGCACACTGTGTTGATGAGCGTCAATCTAAACTGCCAGTATTGGTCTGGATTTATGGCGGCGCATACCAGTGTGGCAGTACCGTAGAAAAGGAATTTGACGGTTCATCGCTCGCACGCCGAGGCGTTGTTGTGGTGACCATTGCGTATCGGTTGAACGTGTTTGGCTTCTTTACCCACACTGATCTCAACCGCAGCAACGGCAGCAACGAGCCGGCAGCGAACTTCGGTTTGCTGGATCAGCATGCGGCAATCGCATGGGTAAAAGACAACATTGCTGTGTTCGGTGGCGATCCGAACAACATCACCGTCGCTGGACAATCCGCCGGGTCTGCCAGTGTTCTTGCTCAGTGCGCAAGCTCGATGTCAGGCAATCTCTTCCAGCATGCAATCATGCAATCCGGTGGCGGACTTGGCGTATTCAACAAGCACTTGTGGTCACTTGAGGAATCGCAACACAACGGTGAACGATTCCTATCGTTTCTTGGCGTCAAATCCGTCAAGGAAGCACGCAAAATTCCAGCGAACGAACTGCTCGACGCAGCATGCGCGTTCCCAGTTCCACCAGATTCCGGCAGAGACGGTGACTGGCCGATGCTCGTCAACTGGATACCGTGTGTTGATGGTCGTTTCCTGACCGGACAGTATGGTGACAGCTTACTCTCCCAAGATCGTCGGCACCCCATCGATCTGCTGGTAGGTAACACTACCGGCGAGTTCACGATTACCCGCAGCGATGGCACGACAGTACCCGAAGGCGAACTCGGCAATATCGCGTTAGCACGTACATGGATTGATGCCGGCAACCCACGCCCATTCTTCTACCAGTTCGACGTGCAGATGCCCGGCGACGATGCCGGCGCATTCCACTCATCCGACTTATGGTTCACCTTTAACTCGCTGCACACATGCTGGCGACCATTCAGCGGCTGGCATTATGAACTATCGAACACCATGTGCGATTACTGGGCGAATTTCATGCGCACAGGCAATCCGAACAACACCAGCCACAGCGACTCTCCGTTTGCTGAATGGACTGCCTTCGACCCGCACAAGCCACAGGCCATGCGTTTCGGCCGCAAGATCGGCATGCAGCCGCTTATGACTGTTGATTAAAGACATAACAAACCATTAGTCTCCTGAGTCGTTAATTCGTTAGAGCATTCACTCCCCTTTAGTGAGAGTGGCTCCCCTTGCGAAGGAAGCCAGGAGGCCACCAATACGCGTGGCGGTTTTCTCTCACTGAAAGCCATTCAACGAGCGTTTTCCGCCACGTATCGGAACACGTGGCGGTGTACTGCCAGAGGGGCAACGAACATCGTAAACGAACTTCTGACGCAGAATACTAGTGATGTGTCTGCTTGTCTCTTCAAAGAAGCGTCCTCCACGCACTATGCAGGAAGAGACTCTACATCTCAAGAACACTGGATGTCCTTTGTTTGCTTCACGGCTGCAATCACTTACCCATTAATTGCGAATTTAAGCAAATAGTTGCTGGGGCGCAGCAGAATTGCGCGCCCAGCAACTCGCAATGAGCACAACGCGCGTCAGTGGGTGGCGATTTCGTCGATCTTGGTGACGTGACCGCCGAACTGGGCGCGCAGTGCGGTGACTACGCGCAGAATATCATCGGCTGCACCGCGCGAGTCTTGACGCTGCCACAGTGCTGCAGCAGTGGTCGGCGTTGGCACGCCAAGTTCAAGCGCCGCTTCTACCATCCACTTAGCTTCACCGGATTCATTGGCGACCGGCGGTACATTGTGTAATGTCGGATCATCTTTGGTGGCGTTTTCGAATAGGTCGAGCAGCCAGCTAGCCACCACAGAACCAGAACGCCACGAAGCCATTGTTTTTGCTGGATCGGTTACATATTCGCTGCGCATCATGGTGGCAAATCCTTCACCGAACGCTTGCATCATGCCGTATTCAATGCCGTTATGCACCATCTTCGCAAAGTGGCCGCCGCCAACCGGACCAGCGTGTACGAGTCCGTATTCACCGGCTGGTTTTAACGTCTCAAAAATCGGCAGTACTGTGGCGTAATCCTCGGCTGAGCCGCCAACCATCAACGCATAGCCGCGCTCAGCACCCCATACGCCACCGGAAACACCGCAGTCAAGGAATCCGATACCACGTTCAGCGAGCGCAGCCGCATGTTCGCGATCTTCCGTGTATTTTGAGTTGCCGCCGTCGACAACGATATCGCCCGGTTCAAGCAGCTCGCCAAGTTTCGCAATTGTTGATTCAGTCGGCACGCCAGCTGGCACCATAACCCAGACGACACGCGGCGTTTTGAGCGCAGCAACAAGCGCTTCCAGCGAGTCAACGTCGCGCGCTGACTGCGGATTCATGTCGAAACCGACGATTTCATGGCCACCATCGCGCAGACGCTTAACCATGTTGCCGCCCATACGGCCGAGGCCGATCATTCCCATTTGCATGATAAATAGTACCTTCCTTGGTGATGTGGTTGATAATGGAACAAATTTACAAACCGAGCGCAGCGACGACTGCGGCAGCTTCTTGCTGTGGCGTAGTACCGTGGCCGATTTCAACATCGATATGTACTTCGTCTGCACTTGGCTCTTCAAGAATGTCGAATTGAGATTGCAACATATCCGTCTTCATAAAGTGACCTTGACGACCAGACATACGCTGTAATACTTCGTCATACGTGCCCTTCATATAGACGAACACTACGCCCTTGCGACGCAGTCGATCACGATAGATTTTCTTGAGTGCCGAGCAGGTGACCACGGCTGGCTCACCGGCAGCAACACGCTGATCAATCCATGCTGCGAGCGCGTCAAGCCACGGCCAACGGTCTTCGTCGGTCAGAGGATGACCAGCGGCCATTTTTTCAATATTGGCTTTAGGATGGAAATCGTCAGCTTCAGCATATTTCACACCAAGTTCAGCAGCGAGATGCTCGGCAACTGTGGTTTTGCCACATCCACATACGCCCATGATGATGGCGATAGGCTTGCAATCGGCAAAATATCCGGCTGGCACAGTGTTCGCAGAGACAATGCTCGGAATATTCTGTTGCTGCGTCGACGTTGCTGCGTTATTCATACTGCATTTCTTTCTAGTCACGTTATGTTGTATGACATTTCATAGTCATACTAATATTTCATATGTCGTAATTAAATATAGACCATATAATTGGATTACGCAACACAACACGACACTAAAGTACGGAATATGTATGCCATAATCAGAAATCTATGTCATACTTGTCTTATGTCTGTTGTGTTCACCGCCGAAAATACCAATACATCGCATGCTCATGAGATCAATTCTCCAACCGCTGCACCTGTAACCGACCGTCCATTACACGATCGTCTACTCGACGAATGGGGTATGGCAATTGTTAACGGTGATATTGCCATCGGCGAACGACTGCCAGAGCCAGATATGAACGGCAACACTACCCCATCGCGTACGGTAACCCGCGAAGCAACGCGTGTTCTCGAATCAATGGGGCTTGTAAGCGTCAAACGTAAGATCGGCGCTACAGTCAACCCCATCGATCAATGGAATATGTTCGATCCGCAAGTCATACAGTGGCGTCTCGGCGGTACTCATCGTCAACAAGCTCTGCATGAGCTGTTCCAGTTACGCGCCGCAGTCGAACCAATCGCCGCGCGACTCGCAGCCTCCAATGCAACAACCGAACACTGGGCTACACTCACTGGCGCAGCCATTGACATGGTGTCATATTCCAACCATGCCAACGGTCAGGACTATCTCAACGCCGACACCTTATTCCATCGCACGCTACTTGAAGCATCCGGAAACCTCATGTTTGCGCGGCTCGGCGACGTGGTTGCATCAACCTTGCAAGGACGCACACAATACGAACTCATGCCGCAAGTCGCGAATCAAACAGCGCTCAATCTCCACGTTGAAACAGCGGCGCTTATTCGCAAAGGCGACGGTGCTGGCGCCGAGTCAGCGATTCGTCGTATCGTTGACGAATCTGACGCAGCAGCCATGCAACTCGCCGCCCGTTAGTCACTTGACCAAGTCAGTTACCAGTCAGTTAACTGATCGAAATCAGACTACCTTGCGCTCGAACGGATCGGAGCTAATACCTTTCGCGAGGATATCCTTCGCCCACTCCTTCGCCGTGAACAAGCTGTGGTCACGGTAGTTACCGCAGCTTTCGATCGTCGTCGCCGGTACGTCATCCCACGTAGCCTTGTATGCGATAAACTCAAGCGATTCCTTAAGAGCGCGCGCAACATCTTCGGTCGAGTGAGTGCCCCACGTCAGCAGGTGGAAACCAGTACGGCATCCAAACGGCGAGCAATCAATATACCCGGGAATACGTTCGCGCAACAGCACAGCAATCGTGTGCTCGATCGTGTGCAACCCACCGGTCGGAATTGCGTTTTCGTTCGGTTGGACGAGACGCAAATCGTAATTAGAAATCACGTCGCCGTTGGGACCGGTTTGCGTGTCGATGTAACGCACGTACGGGGCCTTGACTTTCGTGTGGTCCAGTTGGAAGCTTTCGACTACTGGCTTATCTGCCATATCGGACTCCTTATTTGAGGGATGATTGACCGATTTCTATTCTTCCACCATCGCTGGCACGCGCAAGCGTACCCGCGCAAATTGCCTATAAGCGTTATCTATGACTCACGATTCAACTGCGCTCGTAGCGTCCGGAATGCTTGCGGTAAACTCAGCAATGGCCTCCATGAAAGGCTTACCATACTGTTCGAGTTTGCTCGCACCGACGCCGTTGACCGACAGAAATTGTTCGTCGTTGGATGGTTTGACGCGAGCCATGTCGCGCAACGTTTTGTCAGAGAACACGATATACGGCGGTTTGCCGATTTCTTGCGCAATCTCACGACGTAGCGTGCGCAATCGCTGGAAGAGCGCTTCATCAGTTTCACTCATCTCGTTGAGATTATTGAGATCGTTGATGTTGCCGTTTGCCGATGTGAACAAACCCAGAGCAGAGCCGGACGTTGCCATCGAACCGCCACTGCGACGTCCAGTCGATCGAGATGTCGTGCGTTCGATGCGTTTAATTTCATAATGAAAATCTGGCGCGACAGTTTCCGCCGCACGACCACCAAATCCGACAATCGGCAATCGGCCTTCACAAATCGTCAACAATCCGTCAGTGGTCATCTGACTGAGCACATCACGTACGCGAGCCTCGGGTGTTTGCGCAAGCCGACCGTAACTCGGGCAACGGTCCAACCCTCGAGCAAGTACATCTTGCGCACGCGAACCACGCAACACGGCCACGATCTTTCCCGAACCCAAACCTTGCCTCATGGGCATACGAGTTGGCCGCCCCTGCTCGTCATAGTCATACATAACATCGTGCACGCAGCGACTAATTGCACGCGCAACATCAGTCACGTCAAGTGTGGCAAACGTACTATTACAATTCGTGCAACCACCCTTGCAAACAGCATGACTCTGTCCTTTTTCATGAGGATCGGTCGGCACAGTTTCACCGAAATAACGCGTCATATACACATGAAGACAATCTGTTGTGCGACAGTAGCCTATCATCGCTTCGAGCTTGCGTCGTTTGTTGATTCGGTTGATCTCCTGCTGCTCAGCAGTCATGCGATCGTTGTCATAATCAGTGTCAAGCAGGCGACGACGGGTAACGATATCTGACTCATTCCACAACAATGTACAACGACTCGACTCTCCATCTCGACCTGCACGGCCAGCCTCTTGATAGTAAGCTTCGATCGAATCGGGCATGTTGTGATGAATCACATAACGCACGTTTGATTTGTCGATGCCCATGCCGAACGCATTAGTGGCAACCACTACTGGAATACGGTCGGTAACGAAGTCTCGTTGGGCTTGATTGCGCGCTTCGGGCGACATACCGCCGTGGTAAGCGACCGCCACCGGATTTGCAGTTTGCTCTTCGATCTTCGTACCAGAAGCACGACGCAACACTAGCACAGTTTGATTGAGCGAAGCGGCGAGTGCTTCCGTTTCTTTGCGCGTGGCACAATACACAATGCCTGATTCGTCTGGGTGCGATGCGATATAACTAGCCACCCATGCCGCCTTGCGCTTCGTTTCCAGCTTAATGACATCAAAATACAGGTTATCTCGGTCGAACCCGGTGACCGTGACCTGCGGGTTGCGCAGCCCCAACATGGCAACGATGTCACGACGCACTCGTTCAGTGGCAGTGGCCGTGAATGCTGCAACGACCGGTCGCACAGGCAATGCTGCGATAAACTCGCCGATGCCAAGATATGAAGAACGAAAATCCTGTCCCCATTGGGAGACGCAGTGGGCTTCGTCAACGGCAATGAGGCTGATGGGCGTGCGTGCGGCAAAGTCACGGAATCGTTCAGTTTCAAGGCGCTCTGGAGCAACATACAACAGTTTCACATCACCATGAGTTGCTTGCGCGAGCACCATGCCTTGCTCGTCCGGAGTTTGCGTGGTGTTGATGAATGCGGCAGGAATACCCGCGTCAGCTAACGCGTCAACTTGATCGCGCATAAGCGAGATCAGAGGCGAGATAACCACACTAACGCCGGGCAGCAACGTGGCAGGAATCTGATAACACACTGATTTGCCTGCGCCGGTAGGCATAACTCCAAGCACATCACGCCCGGCGAGGATCGACTCGACCAGCCCAGATTGACCTGGCCGGAATGAATCATAGCCAAAATACCGTTTGAGCGCGCCTAGCGCCGCCGCATTATCCGTCATGTCTCACCAGTGTAGGCGAGGCCATCCACACGGTATAAACGGTATAATATGTCGGCCCTTTCGATACATGACATGACGTGACACGGCTTTCTTCAATCTGAGAGGCAGTATTACTCCAATGCAAGGGTCTTTCTTCGATCTGAGAGGCAGCAGTCCTTGGTAATAACGAGCGATACACCCCCGAACAATGTGGTAATAGGTGTAATTTACTTTGGCTACTGCCTCTCAGATCGAAGAAAGACCCTTGCAAAGTCGAAAATCTGCCTCTCAGTTTGCGAAAACCCTCATGAGAGGGTCCTCATCCTCAGCAACCATAGCGTCTGCCTTCACATAATCAGCGAAAGCAGTCAGATCGCTTTGAACGCCTGATCGAGATCGGCGATCAAATCGTCAGCATCCTCAATGCCAACCGACAAACGAACCAGATTCGCCGGCACTTCAAGCGTCGTGCCCGCCACCGAAGCGTGCGTCATCGCGCCTGGATGCTCGATGAGCGATTCAACACCGCCGAGCGACTCGGCAAGCGTAAACACCTGAGTCGCTCCAACAAACCGTTTAGCCGCCTCAAATCCGGCCTTAATCTGCACGGAAATCATGCCGCCGAAACCACCGTGCATTTGGCGTGCCGCGATCTCATGTCCCGGATGTGATTCAAGACCCGGATACCACACGCGCTCCACCTCGTCATGTCCTTCAAGCCACTGTGCAATCTTCAATGCGTTACGACTGTGCTGTTTAACGCGCAGGTCAAGCGTCTTGAGCCCACGAATATCAAGCCACGAATCAAACGGCGAAGGCACTGCACCGGCTGCATTTTGCAAAAATGCTACTGTATCGCGCGTTTCTTCATCGTTGAGCAGCACCGCACCGCCGACCACATCAGAGTGACCACCAATATACTTGGTCGTCGAATATACGACTGCATCGGCACCGTCATCAAGCGGATGCTGAAGCACCGGAGATGCAAACGTGTTATCAACCGCGACCCGAGTACCATGCTTGTGCGCGACCGCAACCGTTGCAGCAATATCAGTAATATTGAGCAGCGGATTCGACGGCGTTTCCACCCAAATCCACGCGTACGATTTAGCCGCAAGCGCAGCATCTACCGCATTCGTGTCCGTAATGTCAATCACATCGAGGCCCACACCCCACGGCACAAACACTTTCGACAGCAGTCGATACGTGCCGCCATACACGTCATTGCCGAGCAAAATATTGTCACCCGGCTTAACCGTCGAGCGCAGCAATACGTCGATCGCGGCAAGGCCCGATGAGAATGAGAGCGCATATTTCGCACCTTCTACAGAAGCAAGCTGCGCGTCAAAACTGTTACGAGTCGGGTTAATCGAGCGACTGTAATCGTAACCGTTGCGCAGTCCGCCGACTCCGTCTTGCTTGAACGTAGACGTAGCGTAGATCGGCGTGACAACTGCTCCAGTGGTAGGGTCTGGCTCTTGACCTGCGTGAATGGCACGAGTGGCGAGCTTGGATGCGGCGAGCGCGGCGGCGTTAGTGGAGATGGTCATGGTTCGTGTCCTTTCGGATAATTCTTATTTGAGAGTAATGGAAGTTGTGATGAAACGTATGGGTGTCGCTATTGGTATTGCCGATAGCGCGTTACAGAGTGTGATATTGCGCGGCGAGGGACGGTTGCGCAGTTGCTTCGACGATATCGCCGTAACCATGCGCATGCATCCAATCGTCGTTAAATATCTTCTCGAGATAGCTGCGTCCTGAGTCGGGCAGCAGCACGACAACGAGTTGGTGTTCGTCGAGGTTATGTTCGCGCGCGTATCGCACGGCTGCGGCTACTGCCATGCCGGATGATCCGCCGACGAGTAACGCTTCTTCAGCTGCGAGACGACGGGTCATGAGGAATGCATCGTGATCGTTGACTTTGACGATATCGTCGGTGATGGTGCGATCGAAGGCTTTCGGATAGAAATCTTCGCCGACGCCTTCGATATCGTACTGGTGGATGGCAGAGCGGTCGCTGGCCGAGTAGATCGAACCTTCTGGGTCCGCACCAACGACCGTAACCGCACCGTTTGACGCATCTTTAAGATAATGTCCAGTTCCAGAAATCGTGCCGCCAGTGCCGATACCGGCTATAAAATGCGTGACTTTGCCATCTGTGTCTCGCCAGATTTCAGGGCCGGTGGTTGCGTAGTGGCTGGCTGGACCGTTGGGATTGTCGTATTGGTTAGGTCGGAACGCGCCGGGAATGGTATCTGCAAGTCGTTGCGCAACCTGATAGTACGAACGCGGATCGTCTGGGCCGGCATCGGTTGGTGTAACGACGATTTCAGCACCGTAGGCGCGTAAAACAGCACGCTTGGATTCGCTGACTTTGTCCGGCAAGGTGAAAATCGTACGATAACCTCGCTGCTGTGCGACAAGCGCGAGGCCGACGCCAGTGTTACCGGAAGTTGGTTCGACAATGACACCGCCGGGCTTGAGTTGACCGGCACGTTCGGCTGCGTCGATGATGCGTTCAGCAATGCGATCTTTGGATGAGCCGCCGGGGTTGAGATATTCGATTTTGACGGCGATAGTGGCGCGTACGTCGCTGGCAACGTGATTCAACGTGACGAGTGGCGTGTTGCCGATGAGTTCTGCAAGTGAGTGGTGGATAGCCATAATAATGCTCGTTTCTTGATCTGTCAGATAGTTCTATTGAGTGCGAATGATGATGGCGGAAGTTCGGGCCGACTCATCGACTGAATGACAGTAGAAACGGGATTCTCTCGTTCACGTGAATAACTATGGGATGATGCCAAATTCGTGTCTTCCCTTGTTAGAGTTCGCCGTGAAGCGGTTTGAGGGATGGTCACGATTGCCAGACGTTCTTGAGGTAACTCAGTCAGCTACGCTGACAACTCTCTTGTGCAATAATGAACGCGCCACGCGCGACTTACCTTGGCTCACTGCCGTTCGCCACTACATCTCTACCAAGAGCACTGCTGTTTGCTGAATGTTGTTACGCAGAACAATCATCGCACACATCTGGCGATACTAATCGCGTGAATGAATCCTATCTCAAATTATGCTGCTGTCAGCCGATCGTCAAGCCCATAAGGGGCGGCTTTCGGTTAGCGACAACAACAACACATGAGATACGTCATGGCTCATACGATACCACCCGCCTCGACAATCGGCGTGTCGCAGAGTAACTCATTAACAGCCTTGCCACCGCATAAGCCCCGACCGCACGAGTGGCGGTTTTCTCTCGCTTAGGCAGTACTCACCGAGCGATTTCTGCCACGCACAGGAGAGACGCCACGCACGGGACGCCACACAACAGTCCTGTAGCCCTAGAAATAGTAAAAGCCCTCCGGACAATGTGCCGGAGGGCTTGGTCACAGATGGCGTATAGCGTCAGTTCACTTTTTGAGGCTGTTATTGACGGCGTCCACTGCTTTCTGCACGCTCTTGGTGTGCTCCTGATACCATGTGGTGTTTTTCTTGATGGAGTCAATCGCGGACTCGTATTCGGAATCAGCATCGACGTTGCAGGATGCGAGTTCCGGGGTTTCGACCGCAAGCTCCTTGGCGAGCGTATCAATAGTCGCCGCATCGGTCACATCATCCTCGGTATATGCGGCAGCCGTAGCAGCATCTCCGTTGACAAGATTGTTGTACTCGTTTTGTGAGACGCGCAAATCATCGGATACCGTTGCACATTCGGCCTTGAGCGTTTCCACGTCTTTACCGCCGAACCTAGTCACGACAACAAATACAGCGGCAGCGATCACTACAGCAGCCACAATCGCAGCAATGATAATCTCCGTACGTTTCTTCTTCGATGCGGCGATGTCGTCCACGTTCTTCGTCGTATCTTCAGTTGCCAATGTCATACTCCTTTCTGGCAAACCTCGCTACTGTATCAGAAACGCATATGTTGGCAACCAACGTACAACCAGTCGTCTCACCGTTAACCGATATTTATGGACAATTGAGCGTCACATACCAAGCGCTTAGAACAGTGCGCCTTGCTCAAATTCGGCATCCGGATTCGTTTGCGTTGCCGTCGGATTAAACGCAGCCGCACCGTCGCGTTCCAGCAACCCGACCGCCGCTTCGCAGTCCGCGCGCAACTTACCGTCAAGTCGCACCGCGTCAGGTGAAACGAGGAACATCCGCTCGTTGACACCTTGTAAATACAACCCATTCAAACTTTCCACACGAGACAGTGCAACGTACCCCATACCGGGTGCGAACGTTCGCCGCAAATCCATGACAGCACGTTCCAACGTCATACCTTGCGATTTGTGAATCGTGATCGCCCACGCGCAACGCAACGGCACCTGATTAACCGATGCGAGCACAGTCTCGCCATCCATCATTTCCCATGAGGCCGGTTTCATCGTCACCACATTGCCGTTTTCAAACTCAACGATCGGCCAACCGCCCTTTGCCTCGGTCGCAAACCCGCGCACCGTGCCGATCGAACCGTTGACATACTGTCGATCCGCGTCGTTGCGCAGCGCCATCACCGCGGCTCCGGTTTTGAGTACCAGTCGTTCGGGTGCAAGCATGTTTTTCTTCAATCGATCAACGAGATTTGCAGGTCCTGCTTGCTCAGCATGGAAAATGTGCTCCGTATCGTCAATCTGTGCGAGTCGCAAATCATTGAGGCTATCAGCTTGCCGGTTGACCGGAAACAGATGTACAGCTACCTCGTCTGGCGCGGGCATAAGTCCAAGCCGCGTGACGAGCGCATCACGATCATCCTGATCGACGCAACCGTCACGAATATCAGTAAGCACCGTGAGCAACTGACCCGCGTCCTGACGATGCTGTTCGGTCAGATAACAGATCGTCGGCGCAAGCTCAGGCCAGACCAGCGATTCAGTCACGAATCCTTCTGGGTTAAGACCAGCTTTCGCATAGCGTTCGCGCGAGGCGACAAACTCCGGCGTGGGTGCGATTACGTCATTATTGCGTCCTGAAACACTTACCGGCGGCAACTGGAACAAATCACCCGACAAGACGACTTGCAAGCCACCGAATGGACGCGGGTCACGGCGCATCGCGCGACATACTTGATCGACCATATCGAACAGCCACGCGTGCATCATCGATATTTCATCAATAACCAGTATGTCAGCCGCTTGAATACGGCTACGGCGACGGGTGCGAATGAGTTTGAGCAAATTAGCCGTCAAACTGGTGGCAACGCCAACACCGCTCCATGAATGTATCGTCTGCCCGTTGATATGAGTGGACGCGATGCCTGTGGACGCGGTCACCGCCACGCTCGCACCGGATTTGCGAGCAGCAGTAATGAACTCGTTCAGCACATACGTTTTACCAGCACCCGGTGCACCGGTCAAAAACACGTTTGCACCGGCCTGCAAAATCGCCAACGCCTCAGCTTGCCGCACGCTTCTCCCCCTATCCGTTCACGATCACCGCACGCTCGTCGTTAGCCGATCAGCCGATCAGCCAATTAATCGGTTAACAACAGTGATTACACCATGCTCAACGTTTGTAGGCGCAATATAGTGCGCAGCCGCTTTGAGCTCAGGATGCGCATTGCCCATCGCAAACGAACACTCGCCTGCAGACAACATCTGCAAATCGTTGAGATAATCACCGAACACCGCGGTGTTTGCCGCAGCAATGTTCAAATGCTGCTGCAATGCTTCAACACCGCGCCGTTTATCAGTTCCCAAACTCATGATGTCAACCCAATGCGCACCAGAGACAACCACTTGGTAATCACGCGCAATGCCGCTGAGCATATCAGCCGCCATTGTTTCCGCGTCGCCGAAGTCAAAGATCGCAAGTTTGAGCATCGTCTCATCACCATGTTCAACGCTCGGCAGAACAGCATGCAGATCAGGAACAATTTCGAGCGCGTGATAGTATTTGCGACATTCGTCCACGAACGGCTGATCAGTACGCTGAATATACGCCGTGTTCAGACCGCATAGTACGAGACCGATATCGTGCGTTGCGTTCGCAACAGCATCGTCGACGAGATCGATGACTGTACGCGAGACAGCAACGTCGACACCGTGGACTTCGATCACCTTGCCGTCCGCGACGACAACGTTGCCATTTTCCGCGATATACGACAGTTCACGCGGTACACGATCGGCGAACATGGAACGCAGCGTGGCGTACTGACGGCCGGAAGCGGGTACGAATTCGATCCCGCGTGACTGCAGACGTTCCAGCATCGGCCAGAAATCAGATGGAATCTCACTGTGCTCATCAAGCAACGTGCCGTCCATGTCGGCGACGACCAGCTGAATGTCTACAGGAGAGGTGATCTCGGTCCAATCGACTGCGGTCATGCGGGCTCCTTCGCTACTTTACTTGTTCAGAATACTGGTGGCGACAACGTCGGCGGCGATACGCTTGGCAGTGGTTTCATCCGGGCCGGGAGCCGGTGCCATGAACGCCTCGCGATAGTAACGCAGTTCGTCGAGAGACTCGATGATATCGGCGAGCGCGCGGTGACCGCCGTTCTTCGGCGGACGATTCTCATATACGGCCGGATACCAGCGGCGAGCAAGCTCCTTGAGCGTGCTCACGTCGACACTACGGTAGTGCAGGTGACTCATCAGGTTCGGCATGTAATGGTCGAGGAACTTCTTGTCGGAGCCGATCGTGTTGCCGGCGAGTAGCGGACGCACGCCGTCTGGGGTGAAGCGAGCCACGTATTCAGTGACTTTCTGCTCGGCTTCTTCAAGAGACAGGCCATGTTCCCATTCGTTAATCAGACCGGAACGGGTGTGCATGTTGCGTACGAAGTCGTTCATGTGCGCCACGGCGGCTTCGCTTGGCTTGATCACGTAATCTACGCCTTCATCGAGCACATTGAGGTCGAAATCAGTTGGCACGACAGATACTTCGACCAGCTCGTCACCGCCGAAAATATCGAGTCCTGTCATCTCGCAATCGATCCAGATCAGGCGCGAATCCTTCGCGCTGTATGTTTCTGCATCGTGTGCATCTACCATCGTGAGCCGCCTTTCCTTGCCGCATGTCTTGTCCGATATCGAACAGTACAGGCTATCGCGCGCCCAATACAATGGCAGTCTATTCGCGCATAACAAAGGCTCCCCCTAGGGGAGCCAATGAAAGAAGAACTCGCGTTCCGATCAGTTGTGGAAACCGGAGTAGTTCGGAGCTTCAGCGGTCATCACGATGTCGTGCGGGTGCGATTCACGCAAGCCGGCGTCAGTGATACGGATGAAGCGGCCCTTTTCGCTCATTTCCTTGATGTTGTGCGCACCGATGTAGAACATCGACTGGTGCAGACCACCGATCATCTGGTAGAGCACAGCGTTGAGCGGTCCACGATACGGCACTTCGCCTTCGACGCCTTCCGGCACAACCTTGTCGTTGGAGGTGACGTCAGCTTGGAAGTATCGATCCTTCGAGTAGGACTTCTTGCCGCGCGGAGCCATTGCGCCCAGCGAACCCATACCACGATACAGCTTGTACTGCTTGCCGTGCAGGAGCACCTTCTCGCCCGGAGCTTCCTCGCAGCCAGCAAGCGCGCCGCCGAGCATGACCGAGGATGCACCGGCCACGAGAGCCTTAGCAATATCGCCAGAGTAGTGAATACCACCGTCTGCGATGCACGGCACGCCAGCGGCCTTGCAAGCCAGAGCGGCTTCGTATACGGCGGTCAGCTGCGGAACACCGACACCGGCGACTACACGCGTGGTGCAGATCGAGCCCGGGCCGACACCAACCTTAACGGCGTCGACACCAGCGTCGATCATGGCCTGCGCACCGGAGCGGGTAGCGATGTTACCACCAATAACCTGCACGCCGTTGAAGGCCGGATCAGACTTGATACGGCGAATCATGTCGAGTGCAAGACGAGCTTCACCGTTCGCAGTGTCGACAACGAGCACGTCAACGCCAGCTTCCATCAGAGCGGAAGCACGCTGCCACGCGTCACCAAGGAAGCCAACGCCAGCGGCCACGCGCAGACGACCCTGCTCATCCTTGGTAGCATCCGGATACTGTTCAGTCTTCACAAAGTCCTTAACGGTGATCAGACCGGTCAGGTGACCTTCATCGTCGACCAGCGGGAGCTTTTCAACCTTGTGCTGCGCGAGCAGACGGTGAGCGTCTTCCTTGGAAATGTTGGACGGACCAGTAACGAGGTTTTCCTTGGTCATCACGTCGCGTACCTTCAAATGGTCATAATCTTCGGACGCGATGAAACGCATGTCGCGGTTGGTGATAATACCGACGAGCTTGTTGTCCTTGTCAACGACCGGCAGACCGGAAATGTGGAACTTGCCGCACAGCTTGTCAAGATCTGCAAGCGTAACGTCAGGGTTGACGGTCAGCGGATCGGTGATCATACCGGATTCAGAACGCTTGACCACATCGACCTGTGCAGCCTGATCGTCAATCGACAGGTTGCGGTGCAGCACACCGATGCCACCGTTACGAGCCATTGCAATGGCCATTTCAGATTCGGTGACCGTGTCCATAGCAGCGGAAATCGCCGGGACCTTCATGGTGATTTCACGCGTCAGATGCGTGGTCGTGTCCACTTCGGACGGGATAACATCCGTCTCGTTCGGCAGCAGCAGCACGTCGTCATAAGCGAGGCCGAGCTGGGAGAAGATCGGAGGAAGCGGGGCGTAATTGGTTGCTGAATTCATGTCAGGAATTAAAGCCATAGACCCACTATATGAGCGTGTATTGACGAATGACACACGACTGTGGTATGAGATGGAATGTTGCTGTGCGCTATTTATTGCCACTATTGCCGTTATTGCCGCGGAGATGCTTCGCACGTTGCTCAATTTCCGCGTTTTCCTCGCGTATTTCAGGAATCCGATGTTTTAAGTACGGATACATGGTGATAATCGTGAGTATTACGGTTGCGATAGCCATGCCGATCGCTACGTAACGTGCACGGAAAAATAGGATCATCAGTGAACCGAAGGCGATCAGTGCCGCCCAACCCCACAACGTCAATACTGCACCTTGGACTGAATGGCCAATTTTGAGCATGCGATGGTGCAAGTGCATGCGGTCTGGATGCATTGGCGATTGGCCTTTGGCAAGTCTGCGCACAATCGCCATACACATATCGAGTACTGGTAAAAACAGTACGAGAATCGGCAATAGGATCGGCATGAACACCGGCAGATAGATACTCGCGTGGATAGTTGCAGGGTCAAGCCGGCCAGTCATGACAATTGACGCGCATGTGATGAGATAGCCGAGCAGCATGGAACCAGAGTCGCCCATAAACAGTTTTGCTGGATGCCAGTTATGCAAGATAAAACCGACACAAATACCGATCATTGCCACGTCGATCAGCGTGGCCATTGATGCGTATGAAGGCGACGATCGCGCAATAATATACGAGTAGATTGCGAACGCGATACCGCCGATCGCAACAATACCGGATGCGAGTCCATCCAATCCGTCTACGAAATTGACAGCGTTAATCGATGCGACAATCAAAAATGCGGTGATAGTAATCGAGATACTCGGAGATGCAGTTACGAGCGAGCCAAGTGGCAGGGAAATAATTTGTAAACCGCCCCACGCTACAAACACGGCAATAAGCAATTGCCCTGCCATTTTGAGCATCCAATCCAAATCCCATAGATCATCCGCCATGCCGAGTAGGCAGATCATCACTGCACCAGCCATTACTACCCATGCTTGATGACTGGAACGAAACAAGTTATCGGTGAACGGTAGCCGACTTGCGAAGAACATCGCGCCAAGAAACCCGAGGAGCATGCCAAGTCCACCCATGCGCGGAGTAGGAATGGTATGCACGTCGCGTGCACGAACTTTACCAACAGCACCGATTTGTATGGCCAGATGGCGAATCAGCGGGGTGATCAGCCACGTAATGCCGCCAGCGATTGCAGCGATGAACAGGTAGATTCTCACTCGCCCAGTCCCCCACCGTTGAGATGAATGGCTTTACGGATAACCGATTGCGGAATAACGCCCTCACGCAAGATTTCAATGCCGTCACGCGATAGCGGATTGGCAGCAACCACCGTGCTTGCTACATGGCCTTGCGTCGGACCGCCGTCCAGATATAGGTCGATCGCATCACCAAATGCGTTGCAAGCCTCGTCGATGGTTTGCGCACTCTGGTCGCCGGAACGATTCGCACTCGAAGCGGCGAGCGGGCCGGTTGCGCTCAAAATGCGTAAGGAAACCGCAGAATTAGGGATGCGAATACCTTGCGTGCGCGTGCCATCTGCTGTTGCGCTGACGGTCGCTAGATTACAGTCGTCACGAGCAACTGCGATCGGCGAAAATGCACCAGGTAGGAAACGCGCGGCGAGCCGGTTGAGCGGTACTGGCAGGTCCAGCCCGAGACCGTCAAGCTGGTCAATATCTGCAAGCAACACTTGCAATGCTTTGAACCTCGGCCGCTGCTTAACCTCGTAAATGCGCGCGATTGCCGCTGCATTGCGAGGGTCGCACGCCACGCCGTACACCGTATCCGTAGGGATAACGATCAGTCCGCCTGCTGAGATGATTCGTTTCGCTTCAGCGAGAGAATCCTCGTTCACCGTTTCAACCGCGCTCATGGCACCTCCTGATCTACAACCTACCATTGCACCATCGCGCGGTGACAATCCGGCATCATCATGATGCAATCCTTCACCATCACCGCGATCACCTGAGAAACTGGGGGTCACCACGATTCACAGGCAACTATCAGAATCGCAGTACTCGATCAGCAATACGCATTGCCGATTCACGGTGAGATACAAGCACAATTGCAGCATCACGTTCGCATGCAAGCGCGTTGATCGACTGCAAAATCACTGCTTCATTCAACGCGTCAAGTCGACTCGTGGGCTCGTCAAACAGGATGAGGTCAGCATCGCGCAGGAAAATACGCGCCAATCCAATACGCTGACGTTCACCTTCAGACAGTCGATCACCAAGTTCACCGACCGGCGTGTCCAATCCGTCAGGCAGCGAATCAATGAGATCAAGTACGGATGCTTTACGGCACGCGTCACGTAGTAGTTCGTCGCTCGCACGGCTTGACTGGGCGTCGTTTGCACGGCTTGACTCGCGCTGACTGTCACGAAGCGTGTTCGGCAGTGCGATGAGCAGATTATCTCGTATCGTGCCATCAAACAGCGCGGTTTCCTGACTCATCATGGTTTGTGTGCGGCGACGGTAGGCCGCATCCACGTTCGGCAGCGGCTCACCGGAGAACCGGACAGTGCCCGATTGCGGGTCCCAGTAGCGCATGAGGAGCTTGAGCAGCGTGGACTTGCCTCGACCAGACGGTCCTTGCACGCCGAGAATTCCAGATGCTGGAATAGTAAGTGAGACGTCATCCAGTACCGCAGCAGACGACGTCAACTCGCCTACTGTAGACGAACCAGCCGTCGGATATGCGAACGTAACATGGTCGAGTGACATACCCGTATATGCTGGCGTTGCAGTACCAGTTTCAGCGACTGCTGGAGTCTCATCCATAAGATCGAACAGGCGACGTGCGGCGGCGAACGTTTGTGTGAGGTTCGCCGGTAGTGCGCTCAACGCGAGTGTCGGGCCGAACGAGCTTGCGAACAGCGTGAATGCAGCGATCAAAGCAGCGGCACCATCCGAACCGGCCGCGCCTTCATACATCACAACTGCGAGCGCTGCTGCAGCAACGGTCAACGCCATCACCAGTACCATGCCAATGCCCGCAAATCCGCCATTAACACGACTGAGTCGCGCATGTTCTTTCCACAGTGCGTGCGTACGTTCTACAATGCGCGCGGCTCGCTCGCTACCACGACCAAAGCCAATGATTTCGCGAAGCCCGCGCATATCGTCAAGCATCACATTGTCAAGTTCAGATGCTTGATGGCGAATAACTGGGCCAAGATTTTGCACATTAGTGGCGAAGAATCGCGGTACAAACACACCAATAATGAGATGCGACACAATGAGCAGCAGAGCCATCGCCGGGCTGAGCGCGAGCAGAAATATCGCGTACACGATCGTAGTAGTTACCGCGATCACGACTGGCGAAATCGTGTGCGCGAAGAAAATCTCAAGCAACTCGACATCAGTGGTGATGAGCGCAATCAAATCACCCTTGCCTTTGCCAGCCAACTTAGCTGGGGCGAGGCGACGCAATGCGGCGAACGCTTGCGAACGGAATAGTGCGAGCAAGCGAAACGCAACATTGTGATTACTGTACTGTTCCACGTATCGCATCACGCCACGCAGTACCGCGCAGATGATCATCGCTGCAACAGCAGCGCTCGCGCCCATCGACCAAACCGGGTGACCGGCGAGTGCAGCCAATGCGAATACGCCGAATACAGGTAATAGCGTGGCTGCAAGGTGACCGATCGTACCGGCAACACTAGCGAGTGTCATGATACCGGCGAGCGGTTGTGCGATGCGCAGCAACCGCGCGATAACGGCGGTATCAAACGCGCCTGCTGTCGCAGTGTCTTCCTGCGCGGCTGTGTGCGCGTGTGCAGTTTGCGACGAAGCTGTCACCGTATCGGCGGTTGCAGATGAATCGATATCACTGTTGTTCGATACAGCAAAACCGTCATCAGTGTTCGCGCTCACGCTCATGTTCGAGTCAGTCGCAACATCCGTCATCGTACGTCGACCGACTTGTTCAATCTCCTGCTGCGCGCGGAACAGTCGCGTGTACTCGCCGTGCGCACCGATCAGTCCGCGGTGCATACCTGTTTCGACAACTTCGCCATGACTGAACACGACGATCATGTCCGCATGTTCAGCGTTCGCCATGCGATGCGTGATCATAATAACCGTCTTGCCAGCCGCCGCAAGATCACGAATCGAGGCAAGAATCAGCGTTTCACTTTCTACGTCAACGCTGCTCGTCGCTTCATCAAATACGTACACTGGACTGTCATGCAGGAGCGCGCGAGCGATTGCAATACGTTGCCGCTGACCGCCAGACAAGTTCGCAGCATCCGGTTCGATACTCATATCGAGTCCGTTCGGCTGACTGCGTACGAAATCGTCGATACGCGCGCGACGTAACGCATCCCACAGTGCATCATCAGTCGCCGAAGCATCGTCACGACATGCCATTGCAAGATTCTCGCGCAACGTGCCCGCGAATAAGTGACTGCGCGCGCCGACCAGCGTGATCGTACGCGTGAGCGACTGCGCAGTAATATCGCGGATCTCGTGACGTCCGCGCAAGTCGAGCAGTGCGATCGAGCCGTCGTATCCGGTCAACGTGCCAGCAAGCAGCGCTGCAGCCGTCGACTTGCCAGAACCAGACACGCCGACGATTGCAGTTACATGACCAGGATTTGCCATAAATGAGACGTCAGTAAGCGCGCGCTCGTCACGATGCGCGCTGGTTTCGTCATTGTTGAAATACGAGAATCCAGCGTGCTCAAACGCAACAACCGGCGCGAACCGGCCTGTATCAGCCAGTTCAACGTCACCATGAGCTGGTTCAGGAGTATCCAGCAGACGGAAAATACGCTTGGTTGACGTCATTCCGTTCATCGCAACGTGGAAATATGAGCCGAGCTGACGCAGCGGAATAAAGAAATCAGCAGACAGCAACACTATGAGCAGCACGCCAACAAGTGATAGCGACGGCTCGTGCCCGTTTGCGAACAAGCCTTGCGCATACTGCCACAACGCCACTCCGATGCCAGCTGCAGTACCACCGTATGCGACCAAGTCCATCGAAGACAGGGAACGCAACTGAATTTGCAGCACACGCATCGTCATTATGCGGAAATGCTCAGCTTTTTCATCCATTTCGCGAGCCGCGCGCTCGTCGGCGTCGAAGATTTTCAGCGTTTCCAAGCCTTGCATGTCATCGAGGAACGTGGCACCCATATCGGTGTAGCTGCCCCAATATTTCTTAAACATGCGAGCCGCACTCATGGCTACCATACCAACGATCAGTACGATCAACGGCGCGCAGACAAGTAGCGTCACGGCTGTGGGCATGTTCACCGGCGCGAGCACTGCAAACAAAGTGATCGGGGCGAGGATTGCGTAAAACAGTTGGGGTAGGAACAGTTCAAAGAAACTTTGGATTTGCTCGACGCCTTCACCAGCCGACTGTACAATGTCGGACGTTTTCACGCGAGTTTCATAGGACGGCCCGAGCCGGAGCATTTTGCGGTAGAGCTGATCGCGAAGTCCAAGTTTAACTCGTTCGGCGGCTTCAGTGCCGAGTCCTGCGGCGAGTCGCGTCATAGAGTAGCGTACGGCTGCGCATGCGACAAATACGACTGTGTAGATCGTGATTGACATTGAGGACAATGGGACATTGACGAGTCCGAATAGGTCTGCGGCGGCTAACGCATGCCCCGTCGAATCGATCGTGTTTAACAGCGAACCAAGTAACGACACGAGTGTCATTACAAATGCAATATTGGCGAGCAATGACACCCATAGGCATGCCACTTTGCCGGCCACCAGTCCTCGCACGCCGGGTGCCATGCTCAAAAGCCGCTTGTCGAACATTGTCCGCCTTTCACCAGTCCGCACAGGGTCGTTGCGCGGAAGTCGCATCTGTTGGTAGGGATATTCGGATTCAATGAATCCGAATGTATTGAATCCGAATTCACCCTAGCAATCGCAGAGCCGTTTGACCAGAGGCAATATTGAGGAATCTGTCACATAGTTCACATAGTAACGAGGAGCGCTGCTAGGGCATGATCCCGGGTCATATCTGCAATCCTTTTCTGCTGCGAACTCGGGCACGAGATGGCATACACGTGTGATTTACCATCGCGTGACCGCAAAATACGTCGATTCACGCGATGGCATCACACAACACATCAGGTCACCGTTGCTTTTGGGCGGCGACCAACGCTTCAGCAGCCGCCTTCGTAGCAATCGCACGTTCCTTAGCACGACGAGCGCGAGCCAGCTCAGCTTCGGCTACCTTGATATCCGCCTCGGCCTGACGCAGGTCTGCAGTGGCACGCGCCACTTCAAGCTGCGCGTTCGACTGCTCAGACTTCGGCTTCCACAGCTCCGCGATCTCTTCCAGCGTCTTATCCTTGGTCTCAGGTACGAAGGTAACCACGCCAAGGAAGCACAGCAGATTAGTACCAGCGAACACAAGGAACGTTCCCATACCGCCGATAGAGTTGATCATGACCGGCGTAAACTGGCCAATCGCCCAGTTCGTAGCCCACAGGAACACTGTGCAGATGCCGGTGGCACGGCCACGCAAGTATGTCGGAAACAGCTCCGGGATCATAATCCACGGAATCGGGCCCATCGAGAACGCGAACGCAGACGTAAAGCACATCACGAAGATCAGCATGAGCAGTTGATAATTGTTCGCGTACGCAAAGCTGATGCCGAGCGCGAACACGACCATGAGTCCGGAGCCGACAGCCATGAGCTTCTTGCGACCCGCAGTATCGATCAAATACATGCCAACGACGGTGAACACAAGCTCGATGCCACCCACGCAGGAGGATGCGAGGAATTCAGTGTTACCGCCGAAGCCCATGTCTTTAAACATGACCGGGCCGTAGTAGCTGATCGCATTCATACCGATAGCTTGATTAAAGATTGCAAGGAAGATACCGATGAGCAGGGCTTTGCGCAGGCCCGGCTTGAACAGGTCGGAGAACTGTGCGTTGGCTTGTTTTTCTTCAGCAATCTGATTTTGGATTTCTTCAACGTCGCGGCGTGCTTTTTCGGTGCCATTGATGCGTTCAAGGACCTTAAAACCTTCCTCGACCTTGCCGATCTGCACGAGGAAACGCGGCGATTCGGGGCTAAACCACAGTGCGCCGAAGAAGATCGCAGCGGGGATCGCGCCGATGCCGAGCATCCAACGCCAACCGATGTTCACACCCCAGTCGCGGGTGCCGGAGGATGCGATGAAATAGTTGATGACGTTGGTCAGGAAGATGCCTGAAATCGTCAGCAGTTGGTAGGCGCTGGTCAGTGCACCACGGATGTTGGTCGGTGCGGATTCGGTAATGTACGTGACGGCGAGCGCTGCGGCAAGACCGATGCCGACGCCACCGATGACGCGTGCAAGGATCAGCGTGGCCGGGCTGAACGTAAACGCCGACCACAGGGCCGCCACGAAGAAGAACGCAGCACCGAACATGAGTAGTTTACGACGGCCGTAACGGTCGGACAAGAAGCCGGACAGACCGGCACCGATCACGCCACCGATCATGATGGACGAGATAACCATGCCCTGTAGAGCTGGACTCAGCGAATACTTAGTCTGTAAGAAATCGATTGCGCCGGAGATGGAAACTGTGTCATAACCGTACAGCAGACCGGCAAGACCTGCGCTTAATGCAAGACCGACAATGTAACGGCCGGAGCCGCGTTGGTTGCGTCCATCGTCTGTGAGATCGACGGCTGGATCGTTCATGTCACCCGTGGTATTACTCATGGCAACATACCTCATTACTTAACTGATGATTGCGCGGCGTTGCCGCGATACTCTCCTCTTCTGGCCGATTATTAATCTCACTGTACT
Organism: Bifidobacterium hapali; assembly: GCF_002259755.1. Taxonomy (GTDB): domain Bacteria; phylum Actinomycetota; class Actinomycetes; order Actinomycetales; family Bifidobacteriaceae; genus Bifidobacterium; species Bifidobacterium hapali. Next base: position 2,652 of record NZ_MWWY01000022.1, on the reverse strand, counting down.
TGACTCGCGAATGAATCATACCTGATTCATTGTTGACTCACGTTAGCGTTAACAATCAAAACCAAGATGACATAATAGCACATTTTCAAACATTTCATCATTCTGCTACGGATACACAACTACAGATATGCAGTTAGCGGCAGCCCATTCAAGATCAACTTCAATGCGATGAGTGAATAAGGGGGAAACAGTCATGCCAATCCACACGCAACACACCACACGCATTGGATTTACTGAGGGCTAGGTCGATGCGCGTGGCGGTTTTTGCTCGCTTGAGCAGTGCTCAGTGAGCAAAAACCACCACTCACCTGTAGCAGTGGCAGAAAACGCTCGCTGAGACCACTGTCAGCGAGAGAAAACCGCCACTCAGTGCTCTCATTCGTACTGTGCTCTTGCAATATGCAATCTGAGAGGCAGATTTTGGTGTTTGCAGTGGTCCTTCTGCAATCTGAGAGGCAGGCGTTCTTACCACATTCTGCATTCTGCCCTCATATTACGAGGTTTCGGGGGTATATATCGGCCTTGTAACCGAACTACGGTGCCTCTCAGATCGCAGAAAGACCCCTGCACGATGGTAAAACTGCCTCTCACTTCACAAAAAGTAGCTAAGGGATGATTTCTTTCTCATCTACAGATGCAGTAGTTGTTAACCAGACCATAAAGTTTATAATGATTCAACTCGTGATAGGCTCCAATTTGTCATGTCTCGCGCACACAGCATTGGAGATGTGGATTGAAATATAGTGCGGTTGATGAGTGATAGCTTGCTCGCTGAGAGTGCTAGATGAGAACGTTCTAGATTCGTTTCTGCCTAGCATTCTCATTCACGAATTTATGAATGCGAATTCAATAGCGAGTGTGGGACTTTTGTGGTGTTTTAAGGTTGGTTTGTGTGGTTGTGTGGGGGTGGTGTGCAGTGTTTTGGAGTCTCTTCGCGAATTGAGAGGCAGTTCTCGATTGTGCAGGGATCAGTTTGTGAATTGAGAGGCAGTGTGGCCTTGGTGTAAGGCTGCTATATACCCTGAAACCTATTAATAGTGAGAATTTATTCAGAACATCTGCCTCTCAATTCGCAAAGTGAAGATGCAATATAGATGGAAGTAACTGCGTGGCAGCTTTCTCTCCCTGACAGTGGTCTCAGCGAGCGTTTTCTGCCACTGCTGCACTGCTACAGGTGCGTGACGGTTCATGCTCACTGAGCACTATCCAAGCGAGAGAAATCTGCTACGTGCATCAACCTTGCTCTCAGTAACGTCGATGCACACGGATTGAAATAGCTTTGCCGTCATTAACGTTTGCTTTTACTGAGTTCGCTCTCTATGAGAAGAACGCTTGGGATGAGAGGATATGCTTGTTCGTGGTTGCCCCAGTGAAAGGTTGTCGTTCTCTTTAACGTAGATTGAGATCATTTGGAGCGTACGTCGAGTTTAAGATGGTCTTGGTTACGCCCTTACCGAAGGCGCAGATTGAAATTACGTCTGTGTGTGTGCTTCTGCGTAGCGTTAGCTGATCACTCTCTATGGAGATCACCTCGTTGGCGGTGCATGCAAGCGCGAATGCATCTCAATCCGCTCTCACACGGCCCACTTCCAATTGAACACATCGCAAGGAAAGCGACGGTACCCGTGCCATCTGCTTTCGTGTTCCAACAGGTATTTCAATCCACGCTCTCCGTGAGGAGAGCGGCGGACTATCGTATTGATTTTAGTGGACTATCGTATTATTTCAATCCACGCTCTCCGTGAGGAGAGCGGCGTGTGCAATGTCGCGGTCCGCGTAGGCGTACGTATTTCAATCCACGCTCTCCGTGAGGAGATCGGCGCGCGTACTCGCGCAGAGCGTCAGTTAGATCGCATTTCAATCCACGCTCTCCGTGAGGAGAGCGGCCGATCCGGGTTCGTTCGCACAAATCGGCGAGAGAATTTCAATCCACGCTCTCCGTGAGGAGAGCGGCGAGCAATGAGCATCGACCTGACACAACAATGTTTTGTTTCAATGTTTGTTCGACAGGTTTGGCAGTGTTTTTCCGCAGTGTGAGGTGGTGCCGTTTTCTTGGACTGTGATCCGGGAGGAGCCATCATGGCGAGGTATACGAGGGAGCAGCGTCGGCGTGCGGTGGAGTTGTATGTGAGGTATGAGTGCTGCGCGGCGGACGCGATCCGGGAGTTGGGGTATCCCAGTCGTGAGGCGTTGCGTATGTGGCATCGGGACTGGCTCGAGGAATAGAAGACGGGAATACCCTCGACGCGTGGCGAGCGGTATTCGCGTTACACGTTGGAGCAGAGGCGGGACGCGGTGGACCATTACCTGACGCACGGGCGGCGAGCGAGCCGCACGATCCGCCAAATGGGGTATCCGAGCAAGACGCTGCTGGCCTCGTGGATTGACGAGCTCGCGCCCGGCGAACGCCGGCTTCGCCACGGGCCCATACCTGAGGAGCTCAAGCGCGAGGCCGTGCTCAAGGTCGTGTCCGGTGGAGCGAGCTCGCGTGAGGTGGCGGAGGGATTGGGAGTGGATTCGTCGGTAGTGAGAAACTGGAAGCGGCGATTGCTCGGCAAGACGAAAGGGGCCGCGGTGGCGAAGGACGAACCGGAACGCAAGGATACCGCACCGCAGGCTGATGCGGATGCGCTGCGCGGCGAGATCGCCTCG
>NZ_MWWY01000021.1 GCF_002259755.1 Bifidobacterium hapali | reverse complement strand
GCTCGTTGGAATCTTGAGGAGGCCTGCCCATAGTACGAGAGGACCTGGGTGGACGAACCTCTGGTATGCCAGTTATCCCGCCAGGGGTATGGCTGGTTAGCTACGTTCGGAAGGGATAACCGCTGAAAGCATCTAAGCGGGAAGCCCGCTCCAAGATAAGGATTCCGTAACCATTTGGTTTGAACCCTCCATGAAGAACACGTGGTTGATAGGCCGGACGTGGAAGCCCTGTAAAGGGTGGAGCTGACCGGTACTAACAGGGAACAACAATCACTATATTCAACCCATAACATTGGGTTGGACAAGTATCCAACTATGCTACAAACTAACTCCAACAAGGAGCAGTAACTATCACGAAAACGATGAATCGCGTCTACTATCCGGTCCCCAAACCATCACAAGACCAGCAGAAAAAAACATGATTTTTCTGACTGTATTAATTGAAGATTTGCGGCGGTCATAGCCCAGGGGAAACGCCCGGTAACATTCCGAACCCGGAAGCTAAGACTTGGCACGGCAATGGTACTGCACTCGCTAGGGTGTGGGAGAGTAGCACACCGCCGCTATACACGTGATATGAAAACCCGGTCGAGCACACACTCCCGGGTTTTCCCATTTTCTCTTATAACTAGAATACAACCACTACACTAACACATGGCAGAAAACACTCGCTTACACCCTAGTCAGTGAGCATTATCCGCCACTACACGTAACGACTGGCAGAAAACACTCACTCACACCACTATCAGCGAGCAAAAACCGCCACTACAACTAGTGACTGGCAGAAAATGCTCACTCACATCACTATCAGCGAGCAAAAACCGCCACGCAGCTACGTGTAGCCGCTGGCCTAGCCAAGGAAACTGTGTTTAGTACACGGAATAGCCACCATCGACTTGAAGATTAATGCCGGTTACATAAGAAGCCGCATCACTGGCTAAAAATAGGACAGCGGATGCAATCTCAGCATTAGTCCCAAAACGATGCATCGGGACCGGTGCAATCATCAGATCATGAGCATCTGGCGTAATCCGCCCATCGAAAATACCAGACCATACGTATCCCGGTGAAATCGCGTTTGAACGAATACCGTATGGGGCCAGTGCAGCCGCTAAATATCGTGCGTATTCGTAAATACCAGCTTTTGTTGCACCATACGCTGCAACAGGAGAGGGACCTCCACCAATGAAGTTCGCGTTGTGCCCAGACAATGAGGAAGTAAAAATCAGCGAGCCACCATGATTGTGTTCGCGCATAATATGTTGTGCAATCTGCGCAGTCATATATGCGCCGGTCAGGTTGATATCAATCGTCTTCTTCCATACTTCATACGGTTCATCTGCATCATCGCCGGGCACGTTCACACCCGCGTTAATAAACGCAATATCTACCGTTCCCAGCGCTGTAATCAGTGACTTTTTCAGCGCATCCACTTGCTCACGATCTGCCACGTCACAATACAATGGCACAATGTTCACGTCATAGCGTTTCGCTAGCTCAGCAGCCAACGGTTCTAACGTGTCACGCGTACTTGGCAGATCAACCAACGCCACGTCCGCACCAGCTTCCGCCCATGCAGCTGCAACGTTGCGACCCAAGCCGCCCGCGCCACCGGTTACGAACCCTTTTCGTCCAGCCAGTGAAAAGCGCCGCATAATGCGATGATCTGGTTCTTTCCACTCGTCCAACGGATATTGATCAAATACTGTTGCATCGGTCATACGACCAACCCCCATCCTGTTTCGACTCAGCGTCGTTGCCATAGCCGCTTATTCGAGGGTATCATGCAGGGTCGGACCGTCGGCGTTTCTATAGTTGTCCAACGCTCACATGCCATATCACAAGCATGAGCCGCAAGTAAAGACGAGGGGTCAGGGTATCTTGAATAGGTTGAACGAGCGATACCGCTCATGTCGATGATTCGGAGAATAACATCATGGTTTTTGGCACTGATCCCCACCCGCAGGGACTTGCGAATCCGCCGATCGACGATCTGATGGAGCATGCCGATTCCAAGTACGCTCTGGCGATCTTCGCGGCGAAGCGCGCCCGTCAGATCAACTCCTATTTCACTCAGCTTAACGAAGGTCTGCTGCAGAATGTTGGCCCGCTGGTTGAATACCAGAATCAGGAGAAGCCACTATCTATCGCATTCCGCGAAATCAACGAGGGCCTGCTTGAGGAAACGCTCGGTGAGGATGATCTGAGCGAAGGCAACTGATCGGCAGGAAGCTGCACACCGCGAGTGCGCAGCGAATTATATCGTATACGCCCTATCGGTATGTTCTGGAAGGAACAATCTTCACCAGAATATGCCGATGGGGCGTACTATTTTGTGCTAATAGCAGTTTCTGCTAGGGACAAATTCGCTCTGCTATTGCCGCCGACGGACGCGAATGGGGAACAGTGCGGCATAAAGAAGGTGCGAACATGGAGCGTCGGTTGATTTCTGCCGAGTCTGTGACCGAAGGTCATCCTGACAAAATCTGCGATCAGATTTCCGATGCAATTTTGGACGATCTGCTGCGGCAGGATATCCATTCGCATGTTGCTGTTGAGACTGTAGCGGGTGTTGGACAGTTCCTGATTTTCGGTGAGGTTACGAGCGAAGGCTACTGCGATGTGCAGAACGTCGTGCGTGATGTCGTGCGTCGTATTGGTTACACGAGTAGTGAAGTCGGCTTGGACGCTGACTCTTGCGGTGTGTTGGTGTCCATCACCGGTCAGAGTGCGGAAATCAATCAGGGTGTGTCTCGTCTCAACGCTGAACAAGAATCTGAGGCTTCTCGCGAAGAACGGTATGAAGCGCAGGGCGCTGGCGATCAAGGTGTGATGTTCGGTTACGCGACTGATGAAACGTCTGCAATGATGCCGCTGCCGATTTATCTCGCGCATCGTCTCGCATATCGTCTTGCACAAGTTCGCAAGAGCGGCGAAGTAGCGCATCTTCGTCCGGATGGTAAGACGCAGGTCACGATCGAATATGACGAGAACGATCACGCAGTACGTCTTGACACGGTGTTGATTTCTACGCAGCACGATCCTGAAGCAACGCACGACTGGCTGCAGGCACAGCTGACTGAGCATGTCATTCGTTCGGTACTCGATGAAGTACTTGGCGATAGCGTTGAGCACGACGACTATCGTGTGCTCGTCAACCCGACCGGCTCGTTCGTACTGGGTGGTCCTGCTGCTGACGCTGGTTTGACTGGTCGTAAGATCATCGTCGATACGTACGGTGGTGCGGCTCACCACGGTGGCGGTGCGTTCTCTGGTAAGGACCCGAGCAAGGTTGACCGTTCGGCTGCGTACGCGGCTCGCTGGGTGGCGAAGAATATTGTTGCTGCTGGACTCGCACACAAGGTTGAAGTACAGGTTGCGTACGCGATCGGCGTAGCTGACCCGGTGAGCGTGAACGTCGAGACCTACGGTACAGAAATCGGTGGCGTGACGCGTGAGCAGATTCAGCGCGCAGTCCGTCAAGTCTTCGATCTGCGTCCGGCTGCGATTATTGACGAGCTCGATCTGTTGCGTCCGATTTACGCGAAGACTGCTGCATACGGTCACTTTGGCCGCGACGATGAAGATTTCACGTGGGAACACACTGATAAGGTTGACGCGCTCAAAGCTGCGATTGAAGCGTGATCGCGTTTAGACGATGAACATATATGCCTGCTGCGATGTGCATTATGCGTATTGCGGCAGGCTCTTACTATGAAAGAGGCGACATCATGGGGTACGGCAAAGCAATGACCGTCGGCGAGATGGTCGGCGAGTTCATCGAACCGAATCCGCTGCTGAGAGTGGAAGCATTCGACGGATCAACGTTTGGTCCAGACACAGCTGATCTAGTTGTTACGATCAACAATCCGAACGCAGTATACCAACTACTTACGCATCCCAACGAAATCGGCGTAGTAAGAGCGTATGTGCTTGGTGACTTCGATATCAAAGGCATTGACTATGCGGACCCGTATCCGCAATTGCGGCAGCTTCTGTCAGTCGCGCCGTATGTCAAGACATTATCCGCGCTCCGTATAGCCAAGGTCGGCAGCGCGATCTTAAGTCACGGCTATCACAAACCGCCGGTGCCGAAGACGGAAGGACCGTCGAAATTCGCACGTATTAAGTCAGGTCTGCTGCCTCATACGGAAAAAGCTGACAGCGAAACCGTGAGTTTCCATTACGATCTGTCGAACAAGTTCTACCGTAACTTCCTCGGGCCGACCATGACATACACGTGCGCGGTGTTCCCAACGGAAGACACAAGTCTCGAAGACGCGCAGCTCAACAAGATTCGACTGGTACTTGACAAACTGGGATTGAAACCCGGCGATCGTCTGCTCGATATCGGTTGCGGTTGGGGATCACTGGTGATTGAGGCTGCGAAGCGCGGTATTCACGCGCTCGGTGTGTCGCTGTCGAGGGAACAGATTGAATACGGTCAGGAGTGGATTCGCCGCGAAGGACTTGAAGATCTTGCCGAACTGCGAGTGATGGATTATCGCGATGTGCCTGAGCGTGATTTTGACGGTATTTGTTCGATCGGCATGATGGAACATGTGGGCGTGAAGAATTATCAAAGCTACTTTGAGGAGATGTTTAAGCTCCTTAAGCCGTGTGGTCGTCTGCTCAACCATCAGATCACGATCAGCCACGACAAGCCGGACGGCAAGCCTGGTACTGACGAGTTCCTCGACCGCTATATTTTCCCGGATGGCGATCTTGGCGCGCCTGGCTTCATCGAATCGTGCATTCACGATGCCGGTTTTAACGTGGTGCATCAGGAGAATCTGCGTCAACATTACGCGCTCACCTTGCATCATTGGAATCACAACCTTGCGCAGCATTGGGATGAGGCTGTTGAAGAGGTCGGTTTTGAGCGTGCGAAAGTATGGGGCTTGTACATGGCTGCGTGCGCGTTGAACTTTGAACTCGACGGTATTCAGGTGCATCAGTTCCTTGCGGTGAAGCCTGATCGTGTGGGCCATCCGGATGGCAAGTGGTATCCGTTGCGTCCGTGGTGGCAGGCATGAGATTGACTCGCTGAGTTTGAGCTGAGCTAACTCAACGCGCATGGGGAGCGATCTGCGTAGATTCTGTGGTAGAACAGAGAGCTATGACCGCTCCCCATGCCGAACAGTTGACGTTTGACGGATTCGCATCCCCGAAGCGTCGTCGCACGTCCGCGGCCAAAACTCCAGCCGCTGACCGTCCGATTGCACAGATTGTACTCGACGTGCAAGCTACGCATTTGGGTCGAACGTTTGACTATCTCATTGACGAGCGCCAGTCTGAAGCGGTGCAGCCCGGCGTAATGGTACGCGTACGATTCGGCGGACGGCGTGTCAACGGTATTGTCTGGAATCGTGTTGCTACTAGCGAAACTGCGGCATCATCCTTGCGGTTTATTGAACGTGTACTCACTCCGGCGCCACTCGTGTCGGCATCGATGCGTGAAGATATTACGCTGATTGCCGACGCGTATGGTGGCACTCGTGCGAATATTCTGCGGTTCGCAGTGCCGCCGCGCGTGGCTAGTGTTGATCAAGAACAGCGCGTGGCGTCAGGTCGAGAGCGCAGTACACCGTTCGGCTCTGCGCAAGACGTGCGAGGTGTGCAGGGTCACAGTACACAAGGTTACCGTTTGTATGATGCGCACGAACAGCATAAGCAGGCTCGCGATACTGGATTTGCGCGGATTCGGCAATCGTACGATGGTGCTGAACGTCTGCGTGACGCGTTGGAAGGCAGCGGATTTGCTTCGTTTGTAGTTGATGCGATGCCCGGCGCACAGCAGTGGGCGCGCGATCTTACATGGATGATGATGACCGCAATGTTAGCCGGCAAGTCGGCTGTAGTAGTGTTGCCAACTTCGCGCGAGGTCGAAGATCTTGCTCGTACGCTTACGACATGTGGATTGCGCCAATTTGCGCCCGATCAAGCTACGCATGGCCAATATCAAGGTGATTTTGTGGTGCTCGACGGTGGTTCAGTGCCGCCGGCTGAGCGATATCGTGCGTATGTAGCGGTGGCGAGTGGACAGGTGCGCTGCGCGATTGGCGCGCGATCGGCGATGTATGCGCCAGTTGAAGGGCCTGCGTTATTTGCGATCGTTGACGATCTTGCGTATCAAAATATGGATGGTTTTATGCCATATCCGAATGCGCGCGGTGTGCTACGGTTGCGTGCGAAAGCTCATGGCGGTGTGTTCGTCAGCTTTGCGAATGTGCGCAGTCCGATTAGCCAGTGGGAGACGAATGGCGCCGGTGACCCCAGCGTGGTTCGTGAGACGCCGACGAGCGGTTTTTCCAGTGCGATTCGCCCATTACCAGCTGTTGTCAAAGACGCGAGCCCTTGGATACGTTGGCTGAACCGTGACGAGCTTGCACGCCTTGCTGATCCGAGTATTGGTGCTCGCGTACCGCATACGGCGGTGCGTATCTTAACTGATGCGCTCGCAACCGGCCCAGTATTACTGTCAATTCCAGCCGATGGGATTACGCAAGCGTTGAGCTGCGCGCGGTGCCACCGCCAAGCACGCTGTCCGCGGTGTACTGGACCGCTCGAACAAGTCGTGGAACATGCTGTGAAACATCCCGGTGTGGGTGGTGGCGCCCTTGGCAGCGGTCCGGCCCCGCGCGAAGCAACGTCTGGCGGTATTCGCTGCCGGTGGTGCGGTGTAGCAATTGTCAACTGGACATGCCCGGGATGCGGCAATGATCGTCTTCGTGTCGTACGCGTCGGAGCAGCTGGAACTGCGCGGGAACTAGCCGGACTGTTCCGAGGCGTGCCGATCGTTGTGTCCTCGCACAGTCAACCGCGCGGTGTGGTCGAGACAATCGCCGCAACCCCGCAAATCGTCATCGCAACACCGGGCTGTGAGCCGCGCGTTGCTGCGGTGTCGGGCGGTCCTAGTCCTAATGGTCTCGGCGAATACCGCGCAGTTGCAATTCTCGACGCGTGGACGAGCTTGTACGCACCCGGCGTGGACGCGCGTTGCGATGCGCTCGCCGCATGGATGCGTGCGATGGCCTTATGCGCACCCCGCTCGCGCGGCGGGCAGGGACTGCTCATCGGTGAAACTGATCCGGTGATCGCGCGTTCGCTGATGTTGTGGGATTCGTCGCTGTTGGCAAGCCGCGAGATTGAAGAACGTGAGGAAACTGGGTTGCCTCCGGTTGTTGCGGCTGCCTGTGTATGGGGTCGTCGCGACGTGGTGATGCATGCGCTGGCCGATATCGGTGTATTAACTGGCGACTGGTCCGTTGTCAATGATCTGCCGGCTGTGCTTGGTCCGGTACCGATTCCACAGCCGGCGACAATCAGTGCGCGTGAACTCGATGGTACTGCTGATCGAGTCAAAGCAGTGGTACGCGTGGCGCAGTCGCATCGTGCTGAGCTTGCGATTCGACTGCGCACGGTTGTTTCCCGCCATGTTGCGGCGCGCGAGCCTGGCGAGTTGCGGTTCCGGCTCGATCCCAAGGACCTTATTTAACCTGCGCGTGTTCCCATGGGCGGATGGTCGGCGCGACATGGGACGATAGTGAGCGAATGCTGTGCAATATTGTGCGGAAAATGGAGGATCTCATGAAAGGTTGGCCGGGAGAGCCGGACATGGAACATGATGTGCTGATGGCGGACGGTAACGCTGCATCAGCTGCAGGCAAGCCGATCACCGACGTGATTTTCGACTTCGGTAACGTACTGATTTACTGGGACCCAGCAGCCGTGCTCATCCCACGTTACGATCAGGAGACGATTGACCGATTCCTCGATAATGATATTTCCGGATTCTATGATGCTAACGATCTCATGGACGGTGGTGAGACTCCAGACGAGGCGATCGCATGGATGCGTGAAACGCATGGAGCACAGTGGGCTGATATTCTGCGCTATTACGTCGATAATTTTGAAGATTCACTGACTGGCGTGGTGCCAGGCATGCGTGTGCTTGTTGACGATCTCAAGGCTGCCGGTATTGGCGTGTGGGGTCTGTCGAACTGGGAGAAGGAACTCTTCCATTGTGCTGAAGAAAACTGTAAGATTTTGCAGCGGCTCGACGGCAAGCTCGTTTCTGGATTTGTGAAACTGCGCAAGCCACATCGTGAGATTTATGATGCGGCACTCGAACGTTTCGGCATCAAGCCTGAAACGAGTGTGTTCATCGACGACAAGGCGATGAATATTGTCGGTGCGAACGAGGCCGGTATCCGCGGTATTCGATTCTCAGATTCGCGTAAATTGCGTAATATTCTCATCGCCCAAGGTGTGAATATTCCCGCTGTACGCGACGTACGATAACGGACAGTCTCATACCCCTTGGTAGCGAAGGAGTATATGACGAGCCGTGCATGAGATGTAAGGAGTGATGATTTGCTGAAGATTTTGTTCGCTGGTACACCGGATGTGGCGGTACCAGCACTACGCGCACTCGCCGCCGATACTGAGCATATTGAGATTGTTGCCGTTCTGACGCGCCCTGACGCGCCTACTGGTCGTGGGCGTCGCTTGACGCCAAGTCCAGTCAAGCAGGCTGCGCTCGAACTTGATTTGCCAGTCATCGAATCAGATCCGTCTGAGGAGTGTTTCGTCAGCGAACTCATCGCTACAGGCGCTCAGGCGGCTGCGGTAGTCGCGTACGGCAAGATTTTGAAAGAGTCAGTGCTCGACGCGCTACCGCTCGGTTGGTATAACCTGCATTTTTCCATGCTGCCGAAGTGGCGTGGCGCAGCACCCGCACAACGTGCTATTTGGGCAGGCGACACATCCACTGGTGTAACGGTATTTCGTATTACGCGCGGCATGGATGCAGGTCCGATCGTTGCTCAGCTGGAAACTGAGATCGGTCAGCATGAGACAGCTGGTGAATTGCTAGCCCGTCTTGCGCAAGTCGGCTCATCAGTACTCGTGCGCGCGATGGAAGCGGTCGAATCTGGTCGAGCAGCCGCTGTGCCACAGCAGGAAGGCGAGTATGCAAAAGCTGAAAAAATCACGGTAGAAAGCGCGCATATCCTGTTTGAAGCGCCAGTTCACGATGTGGATTGTCAGATTCGTGCATGCACGCCAAATCCGGGTGCGTGGTGCATGTTACATGCCGATGATACAGATGGTGCTGAGCCGACGACACTGCATGTGTTACGTGCGCAGCCGGCCAATATGGATGACTCGAATGTACCGACTGAACTTGGTGTAGGCGTACTTGCGGCCGGCAAACGCAATGTGTGGGTCGGCACACTTTCTGAACCGTTGGAGCTTCTCGAAGTCAAAGCGCAAGGCAAAAAAGCTATGCGTGCTGCTGATTGGGCACGTGGCGCACGCCTCGCCACAGGCGCGCACTGCGCGTAGCTGGCGTGTCGTGGCACGTTGACAATTTACTGGCTCGCCTGTAGGCGCTGTCCTGACAAGGGGAGCCGGTACACGCTACTGACGCAGTAACAGTAGGACACGCGTAAGATCGCGCTCATTAATCGCATAATGCGCGGCGAGCTGAGTTTTCGGCTTCGCACAAAACGCAATCCCCAAGCCAGCCGCTTGAATCATCGGAATATCGTTCGCACCATCACCTACGGCCACAGTCTGCGCCATCGGTACACCGCATTGCCCGGCCCACTCCTGCAACGCATGTAACTTGACAGTCTTACACACGATCTTGCCGAGTACTTGTCCGGTTAATACTCCATCAACAACGTCGAGTCGATTCGCTAACCAATAGTCAAGATGCGCGTCCGCTGCTAGTCGGTCCACTACTTCGTGGAATCCGCCCGAAACCACGCCAACTTTCCAACCATGCGCATGTAATTCGTCAATCAGCTCCAACGCACCATTGGTAAAATGCAGCGACTGATACACCGTGTCAAAAACAGACACCGGCAGTCCTTTAAGTAACGCAACACGTGCGCGTAACGCTTCACAAAACTCAAGTTCGCCACGCATCGCACGCTCAGTCACGGCCGCAATCTCAGCGCCACAGCCGGCAGCCTCGCCCAGCTGATCAATAACTTCTTCGTCAATCAACGTGGAATCCACATCCATGACGAGCAGACCGGGCTCAGCAAGCGTCGGCAGCACACTCGCCTCTGTAATCCGAGCTGTCTCAAGCGCACTAGCTGACGTGTCAAGATCCTGCACTGTTTCCTCAACCATGCTTTTGATTGTCGAAAAACGTTGGGACAATGACCCTTATGACTTTTCCCGCGACATATTCAGGATTTATTCTTGCCTCCAACGATATCGCCGTGTGCACCACCGGCGAAACTGGCCTGATCGGTATGATTACCGACTGGCTAGTGACGCTCATGGAAACGGTCGGCGGTATTGGCGTAGCGCTTGCCATCGCGCTCGAATCGATTTTCCCACCTATTCCCAGCGAAGTAATTCTGCCACTCGCCGGTTTTACTGCCGCGCGTGGCACGCTCAATCTTGTCGAAGCGATTATTTGGGCGACGGTCGGCTCTCTGCTCGGCGCGTGGGCCCTGTATGGCATCTCGCGTTGGGTTGGTTTGCATCGTATTCACCGCGCGGCCGACGTAATTCCCGGCGTCAGTCGCGCGGACGTGAACAAGGCTAACGATTGGTTTACCCGTTACGGTACGTGGTCGGTACTGATCGGTCGCGTAATCCCGGTTGTGCGCTCGCTGATCTCGATTCCCGCCGGTTTCAACCGCATGAATTTCGTACAGTTCACTGGATGGACGCTGCTTGGTTCAGCGGTTTGGAATACGATTCTCGTGACGACCGGGTACGTGCTCGGTGACCAGTGGTGCTCGATTCAAGGTGCGCTTGGTGTGTTCGAGGATGTGGTGATCGTTGTCTTCATCGTGGTCGTTGCGATACTGATTATTCGCAAAGTCCGTAGCATAATCATGGAACGTAAACAGCGTGGGTAACCAATAACGCAAACGTCAGCAGCGTAAGCAACGCAAGTAACGCAAGAGAAAGGTCTGGTATGAGCGACGAGAGGAGCGCGCAAGAACTAGCCGAACTCAATGATCGACTTATGGAACGCAATCATGCGCTCGCACAGGCGTTGACTCGCGCAGGTAAGGAACTGACGAAAGCGAAGTCACAACTTGCGCAGCTCGCTCAGCCGCCGCTTACGTTTGCGACGATGGTGCGCCTCGACGCGACACACATGGACGATGACGGTGTTCAGCATGCCAGTGCCGAAGTGATCTCTGGTACGCGACGCATGGTCGTGCCGGTTGCAGCTAACGTGAACGCTGCGCGACTGGCTGCCGGCAATACGGTGATGCTCAACGAAAACATGGTACTAGTTGAGCAGCGTGGTGCTGATACGGTTGGTGCTGTTCGTACAGTCAGTCAGCCGCTTGCTGATGGACGGTTGATCGTTGCGGATGCGTCTGGCAATCCGCGACTTATTCGACGCTCTAGTGCGCTTGCTGGCGCGTCAATCAACCCGTCTGACCGTGTCATCGTCGATCCTTCGGACCGACTCGCGCTCGAAGTGCTGCCAGAAACTGACGACGCTGATCTCGTGCTCGAAGAGACGCCAGACGTAACCTTTGCGGATATCGGCGGCCTTGACGAGCAGATCGAACGCATACGAGACGCCGTGCAACTGCCATTCCTGCATCGCGCGCTGTTTGAACGCTACGATTTGAAACCGCCGAAAGGCGTGCTGCTATACGGTCCGCCAGGCAACGGTAAAACGCTGATTGCCAAAGCGGTGGCGCATGCGCTCGCTGAAGGATCGGGGAGTGGTTCTGGCGTATTTTTGTCGGTAAAAGGACCGGAGCTGCTTAACAAGTTCGTTGGTGAATCAGAGCGGCTGATTCGACTGATTTTTAAGCGGGCGCGCGAACGAGCTGCGGATGGGCGACCGGTGATCGTGTTCATTGACGAGATGGATTCACTGCTGCGCACGCGTGGTTCCGGTGTTTCGTCTGACGTGGAAACCACGATTGTGCCGCAGTTTTTGACTGAGCTTGACGGTGTGGAACGCCTTGATAATGTGATGGTCATTGGTGCTTCAAACCGCATTGACATGATCGACCCTGCTGTGCTGCGACCGGGCCGGCTCGATGTGAAAATCCATGTGGAGCGGCCTGGGCAGACTGGTGCGGCGGCGATTGTGAGCCATTATTTGACGGATGATTTGCCGCTAGAGGATGGCATGAATGCGGCTGGGCTTGTGCGCGAACTTGTTCACGATTGTTATGAGCGTTCGCCGCGACGGCACTTGTGTGATCTGTGCAATGATCAAGGCGTGTGGACGCCACTATTTTTGGCTGATGTAGCGTCTGGTGCGATGCTGCGCAATATTGTAGATCGGGCGAAAACGAAGGCTGTTAAAGCGTCGATCGTGTCTGGTTCACCGGTGGCGATTGGTATGCGACTGCTCGGTGAGGCGGTTGAGGATGAGTTTGTGGAGACGCGCGACGCGATCGCGGATGCGGACCCACAACAGTGGAGTCGCGTCAACGCGTTGGATGCTGGGCGCGTGGTGCGTGTTCGCGTGGCGCAGTGAATGCGCACCACGCGAACACATGTGCTGATGTGGTTATCCTATCCGCAAGCTCCTGCCTGTCGGCTTGATTGAGTACCTTGGAATCCATGAGTTCCAAAGCACTTCGTATGTCCACCCTGTTCCTGCGCACGTTGCGCGAGGACCCCGCCGACGCGGATGTTGATTCCGCAAAACTGCTGCAGCGAGCCGGTTATATCCGCAAAGCTGCGCCCGGTATTTGGACGTGGCTGCCGCTGGGTTTGCGCGTCCTCAACAAGATCGAAAACATTATCCGTGAGGAGATCAACGGTATCGGTGCACAGGAAGTACACTTCCCGGCATTGTTGCCGCGTGAACCGTACGAAGCGACCCATCGTTGGGAAGAATACGGTGACAATATCTTCCGTTTGAAGGATCGTCATCAGGCCGATTATCTGCTCGCTCCGACGCACGAAGAGATGTTCACGCTGCTTGTCAAGGACATGTACTCGTCGTACAAGGATCTGCCGGTTACGCTGTACCAGATTCAGACCAAGTATCGTGATGAATTCCGCCCGCGCGCAGGTCTGATTCGCGGTCGTGAGTTCATTATGAAGGATGCCTACTCGTTCACGATTGACGAGGAAGGCATGCGCAAGGCGTACATGGACGAGCGCGGCGCGTATGAGCGTATTTTCCAGCGTCTTGACCTGAAGTACGTGCCGGTGTTCGCTATGTCTGGTCCGATGGGCGGCTCGGCATCGGAAGAGTTTTTGGCTCCGATGGCGATTGGTGAGGATACGTTTGCGCTGGCGCCTTCTGGCAAGGCGTGGAACGTCGAGGCACTGCATACGCCTGAACTGCCGGAAATTGACGCTTCCGGTACGCCTGCCGCGTCCAAGGAGCCGACCCCGGACGCCAAAACCATCGATCAGATGATCGAGCGTGCCAATGCCGATCATCCGCGCACTGACGGTCGTTCGTGGGAGGCCTCCGACATCCTCAAGAATGTGGTGATCGCGGTCAAGCATCCGGAGGACTCTGAGCATGAGGAGCCGTGGCGCGAGATCATCATCGTTGGCGTTCCCGGCGATCGTACGGTGGACATGAAGCGACTGGAGGCCCAGTTCGCCCCTGCCGAGCTTGAGGAGGCCACCGATGAGGACCTCAAGGCCCACCCGGAGCTGGTGCCCGGATACATCGGACCCATGGCGCTCGGTCCGCAGGCTGCGAAGGCCGGTGTGAAGGAGCCGTTGCGTTACCTCGTGGACGCCCATGTGGTCAAGGGGTCGGCCTGGTTCACCGGTGCCGACGAGGATGAGGTCGACTACTACAACCTCGTCTATGGCCGTGATTTCGAGGCTGACGGCGTGGTTGAGGCCGTTGAGGTTCGCCACGGCGACATGAGCCCGGATGGTTCTGGTCCGTTGAGCTTCGAGCGCGGCGTGGAGATTGGTCAGGTATTCCAGCTGGGTCTGAAATATTCGAAGGCACTGGATTTGAAGGTGCTTGACCAGAACGGCAAGACGGTTCCAGTGTGGATGGGCTGCTATGGCATTGGCGTGTCTCGCGTGCTCGCGTGCATTGCGGAAACGCATCACGATGATCGCGGTTTGGCTTGGCCGTCGGTGATTGCGCCGGCACAGGTGCACGTTGTGGCGACCGGTAAGGACGAGGCTGCGTTTGAGGCTGCGGAACAGCTTGTTGCTGACCTTGAGGCGCGCGGTGTGGAAGTGATCTACGATGATCGCAAGAAGGTTTCACCGGGCGTCAAGTTTAAGGATGCGGAGCTTATCGGTGTGCCGCTGATTGCTGTCGTTGGACGCGATACCGTCAACAACGGTACGATCGAAGTACGCGACCGTGATGGTAACAATTCGGTTGCCGTGCCGGTTGCCGACGCGGTTGCTGCGATTGTCGATCGCCTGTAATTGGCATTTGATGACTTTGCACATTAGCCATTGATCAGGGGCTTCTCTGCTCACGCAGAGAAGCCCCTTCTATATGTTGTGAGTCAGGCGTCAATCGATTGATGTGGATAACTTGGCGAGTTGCACACAGTGACTTATCCACAACACGCCGGTAAGTTGAGTCTGCGTCCACAATACCAAAAAACGTTTGGTCATCAGTCGACATAGGGCATAGTGGTATTCACCGCGCGGATCACAGAGCGGGTTGACGATGGGGCCTCATGCCTACACCTCCACTCTCTCACCGAGGACCTCGACGAGTCCCCGTTCTGTGATTCACGCAGTCCACTTCAGCGACGAAAGGACCAACTATGGCATTACAACAAGGACTTGTCACCATCACTGGGCGAGTCGGAAGTATTCCGCAGGGGCACGGTAACAACGCTCCGCCTACAATCTGCACATTCCGTCTCGGCTGTACTCGCGGCTACTATGACGTCAATCGTCAATGGAAATCCGTACCAACCACATGGATAACCGTAAAAACGTTCCGCGCGCTCGCATCTAACGTACTGTCATCCGTGCGCATTGGTGAACCAGTTATCGTAACGGGAGTACTCGCTACGGAAGAATGGGAGACGGATGGCGGTGCCCGTCGTTCACGACTCGTCATCGAAGCGAGCAATGTGGGCCATGATCTCAACTATGGCACTGCTCGACTCAATATCGATCGCAAAGAAACTCCAACTTCTGCAAATGGTAGTGCCGCGCCAACGACGGCATCAGCGGCTGGAGTCAGTGGTGCGACGATACACAGTCCGGGTATGGGTGCCAGCTTGGGTGCCAATATTCAGGGGACTACCGTGACAGATGCGCTTGCGCATGACCCATATGCCAACGCTGGAGCGCAGATCGATACGTCTGTTCGAGAGAGCAGTAGCAATACTAATGCTGAACCGGTGATGATGAGTAGTGGGCAGGAAAACGCGACTGCACAAGAGACATCACCGCCAACTGGTAATACTCAGCCCGACCAATCGCAAGAGCACCTTGCGACCGACGACGGTGTGCCGCCACCCAGCGAACCGCCAACCGACGATTTTGGAGGTGACGAAGTATTCCTATGACAAACATACTGCTCTATATGCGTCATGCTCATGCCCGTGATCAGCCGTGGAATGGCTTATGCCCAAGCGCCGTCAGTATGTAGTGGCAGAAAACGCTCACTGATACCGTCTGAGTGAGCGTTTTCTGCCACTACATACTGTTGCGTGGCGGTTTTCTCTCACTGAGTACCAGCTCAATGAGAGAAAACCGCCACGCAACAAGGGTTGTAAGAATACCAAACGCGAATGTACGCGATAGTTTGTGCGGAACGTTACCAGATGGAGACACGAGACTCAGGTGCAAGCCACATGCCGTCACCCTCATGCACGTTAAACGCGGTGTAGAACAGGTCTACATTGCGTACGATGCCGTTCGTACGGCATTCAGCAGGGGAGTGCGGGTCGATTTGCAGATACTGCTCGGCCAGTTCATCACGGTTCTTAGTGCGCCAGATCGAAGCGTAGCTGAGGAAGAAACGCTGCAAACCGGTGAAACCGTCCATCGTTGGAGCCGTATCAAGTGACGCCTTGATAGCCTCCTGAGAGCCATCCTTAGGACGTCCAGCCGCATCGTCAAGCGCGAACGCATACGCCTTGAGTGCGATGTTCACGCCGCCTAGATCGCCGATGTTCTCTCCGATGGTCAGTGCACCGTTCACATGCGGTGCTTTACTTGGATCATCAGCGTACTTCTCGGCTAGCTGTGTCGGTACGAACGCATTGTACTGTTCGATGAGCGCCTTCGTACGCTGCTCGAAGTTTGCACGATCCTCGGCAGTCCACCAATTGTTGAGCTTGCCGTCGCCGTCGAACTGTGAACCTTGATCGTCGAAGCCGTGGCCGATCTCGTGGCCAATGACCGCGCCGATGCCACCATAGTTGGCGGCATCATCTGCGTTCGGGTTAAAGAACGGAGGCTGTAGGATTGCGGCCGGGAAGACAATCACGTTCTTGCTCGGGTCGTAGTATGCGTTCACGGTTTGTGGGTTCATTTCCCACTTGCCCTTGTCGACTGGCTTGCCTGCCTTGGCGATCTGATATCCGCTTTCGTACAGGCTTGCAGCTGCCATGTTTTCGATCAGCGTCGCATCTTCGTGCACGTCGAGTGCAGCGTAATCACGCCAGTGCTCGGTGTAGCCGATCATCGGCGTGAACTTGGACAGTTTTTCGAGCGCCTTGGCTTTAGTTTCTTCGCCCAGCCATGTGCTGCCGCTGATCGACACACGGTATGCGTCGATCAGATTGACGACTAGCTGTTCCATGCGCTGCTTTGAGCTTTCCGGGAAGTGACGGCGTACATATTCGCGGCCAACATCCTCACCGCAAATACCGTTGACGAGCGACACACCGCGCTTCCAACGGTCGCGTTGGACCTTGGCTCCCGAAAGCACCTTGCCGTAGAACGCAAAGTTTGTCTCATCGAACTCATGGCTTAAATACGATGCTGCGCCAATAATCACATGTACGCGTGCCCATAGCTTCAGATCGTCGAGATCAGCGGTAGCCCAGAACGTGTCGAAGCCGGTCAGGAAGCTCGGCTCATGTACAATAACGTGACGCAGTGCGTCGCTCATGCTCACGGGACGCGCGGCTGCGGCGGTTGTTTCATCGTAAGCATGTTGCCATGCCTCAGTCCATGCGGCGATATCAAAGTGTGCCAGCTCGCTGCTCAGCGTCTCGAAATCGGTAGGATTGTTGGTCTTTTGCGGGTCGCGTGTCGTCACGTTGTCCCAGTGATGCGCTGCAATACGCGTCTCTACGTCAAGGAAGCGTTCTGCTTGTGACTGCGCAGTGTCGCGGTCGCCGTATCCAGCGTTCGCAAGCTGCTTTGCAACCATGTCAACATACGCGTCACGCACCGGCTGGTAGCGATCCTCGCGATAGTATGCTTCATCTGGCAGTCCGATACCAGACTGTTCGATATGGACGACGTTCGTATCCGGGGCGACTGGATCACCGTAAATACCGATCGCAAACGGAGTCGTGGTTGCACCGGTGGGATCGAACTGGCCGAGCGTACGAGTCAAAGCAGACTTATCTTCGGCATTATCAATCGCTTCGAGTATCGGCTTGAGCGGCGTGATGCCAGCCTGCTCGATCGCATCGGTGTTAAGGAATGAACGGTATAGTGCGCGCGACTTTACTGCAGGGCAGTTGTCATCTTCGAGGATTTCGCGGATTTGGCTTTCAGCATCTTCGGCGAGCTTGTCGAATGAACCATATCGTGCCTTGTCGTCAGGCAGACGGTATGTATCAATCCACGGGCCGTTCACGTAGCGGAACAGGTCTTCGGACGGGGTGATGACGGAGGAAAACGCGGCCGGATCGAGGCCGGAGGTCAATGTGGTAGTCATAGCGTCCAGCCTATTCGTGTTAAGTGACAAACAGATTAGCGTACGTATTACGCACGAATAGACAGGTTGTCGCATTATGCCCATAGTGAGAATTAGACAATGTGTCTAAACTGGATACTGATATATGTCGGTGGATACTAACGGCAAGGAGTCACGATGAGCGATCCGAATACAAACGGTGCGCCGAACGGGCAGCCGGAATACGGTGCGTACGCTCCGCAAGGTCAAGCCAACGGTCAGTATTATCCATACGGTGGTGCACCGAATCAGAACGGTGCGCCGGGCAGTGCAGGTGCTCAGGGTAATGGTAACGGGCAGGGTCCGTCTGGGCAACAGCCGTATGGTCAATCCGGTCAGCCTTACGGCCAGTCATATGGTCAGTATCAGCCCAACAACAACGGTCCATACGCGGGTCAACAGCCTTATGGTCAGCCATTTGCGTACCAGCCCTACGGTCAGCCCGGTCAGTCAGGTCCGTACGGTCAGCCGAACGGCCAAAGCGGATGGCAGCCGGTCAGTGCGTTTAAGCTCATCGAGGAAATGCTGCCACAGCATGCAAAGAACGCAATCCGCGGTTTGTACGGCGTTATCGGTATTGCAGCCGTTATTCTCGGTCTTGCGCTACTGATCTGGCCGGGCAAAACACTCACCGTATTCGCGGTAGCGCTCGGTATTTACTTTGTTGTCTCTGGAGTTATCCGTATCGTCAGTGCGCTGGTAACCATCGGTTTGCCAGCAGGCTGGCGCATGCTCGATATTGTCATTGGCGTTCTGCTTGCGTTCGGCGGTGTGATCATGCTCAAGAACGCTGCACTGTCTGGCACATCGCTCGCAATTTTCGTCACGCTCATCGTTGGCTTCGGCTGGATTATGGAAGGTGTGATGGCGCTCGCTGAATCATGGCATCTGCCGAAATCTGGATGGGCGAAAGTCTATGCGGTTATCTCAATTATCGCCGGTGTAGTGCTGTTGTTCTCCCCGGTCAGCTCGATGCTCTTCCTTATTATCTTCGGTGGATGCTCGCTGATTGTGATGGGTGTTTCATCTCTGGTACGCGCGTTCACATTCGGCAAGCCTCGCAAGTAGCTTCTTACATGATTACCGAATGTGTTCTCAGGCAGAAGTAGTGTGTATTGAGTAGGCTAGTCGGCATGATCGAACTGAAAACTCCTCATGAAATCGAGGAAATGCGTCCCGCTGGCCGTTTTGTCGGCGGTATTTTAAAGGAACTTCGTGAAACCACCAAAGTTGGCACCAACCTGCTCGAGATTGACGAATTCGTGCACAAGAAGATCGTTGATCGCAAGGGAGCTGAATCCTGTTATGTGAATTACGCTCCCGACTTCGGTACGGGCCCGTTCGCACACTATATCTGCACGTCCGTAAACGATGCTGTCCTGCATGGCATCCCTTATGACTACAGTCTCAAGGACGGTGATCTGCTCAGCCTCGATCTGGCGATCAACGTGGACGGTTGGGTCGCCGATTCTGCCATCAGCTTTGTCGTTGGCAAAGATCAGGATCCTGAAGATTTGCGCATTATCAAGTGCACGGAAGCGGCGCTCGCAGCTGCTATTGACGTGGCGCGTCCGGGCAATCGTTTGGGTGATATTTCAAACACGATCGGTGATATTGCGCGCACGTATGGCTACCCAATCAACCTTGAATTCGGTGGTCACGGCGTTGGTCATATTATGCACGGCGATCCGCATGTGCCAAACGATGGCAAGGCTCATCACGGTTACCGTCTGCGTTCGGGCCTCGTGATCGCGATCGAACCGTGGTTCCTCAAGACTACGGACGAGATTTATCAGGATCCGAAAGATGGTTGGACACTGCGCTCGCAAGATGGTTCGCGTGGTGCGCACAGTGAGCACACGATTGCGATCACGGACAATGGCCCAATCGTGCTCACCGATCGCACGAATCTGTAAACCACAGTAGTATTTTGGCTCCCCTTGCAAGGGGAGCTGTCAGCGAAGCTGACTGAGGGGTAGCAACACCTTTGGAACGTTCCAAGAGTGTTGCTACCCCTCAATCGTCTGCGCTGCAATTATGGACGCGCTGCGCGCGCAGTTTACTGGCTCACCTTGGCGGCGAGGCTTAGTGTTTCCTCGCCGCTGTCACGGCTCGGCTGACGCTAAAACAGTCCACAGGACTGTTTGCTTAACGCGTCAGCTTGCGATGCAGACGGTGAGGACGCGCAGCATCTTCACCGAGACGCGCGACACGGTTCTCCTGATACGACTGGAAGTTACCCTCGAACCAGTACCACTTGGCCGGGTTTTCATCATCGCCTTCCCACGCGAGAATATGCGTGGCAACGCGGTCAAGGAACCAACGATCATGGGAAATCACCACAGCGCAACCTGGGAAGCCGAGCAGTGCATTTTCCAGTGATTCGAGCGTTTCAACGTCGAGATCGTTCGTAGGTTCGTCGAGCAGCAGCAGGTTGCCGCCCTGCTTGAGGGTCAACGCAAGGTTCAGTCGGTTGCGTTCACCGCCGGAGAGCACGCCGGTGAGTTTCTGCTGATCGGAACCCTTGAAACCAAAGCTTGCCACATAAGCGCGTGTCGGTACTTCGGTACCAGCTACGTCAATAAAATCAAGACCGCCGGAAACTGCTTCCCACAGGTTCTTGTTCGGGTCAAGTCCTTCACGATTCTGATCAACATAGCTGATCTTGACCGTGTCACCGATCTTCAGTTCGCCGGAAGTCAACGGTTCCAAGCCAACAATCGTCTTGAACAGCGTAGACTTACCGACACCGTTCGGGCCGATCACACCAACAATACCGTTACGCGGCAGAGTGAAGCTCAGATCGTCGATCAGCACACGGTCGCCAAACGCCTTATGAATATGATTCGCCTCAAGTACCAGCGAACCCAGACGCGGACCAGCCGGAATCTGAATCTCGGAGAAGTCGAGCTTCTTATTGTTACGTGCCTCCTGCTCCATCTGATCGTAACGTTCCAGACGAGCCTTATTCTTGGCCTGACGAGCCTTCGGCGAAGAGCGCACCCAGTCAAGCTCATCCTTCAAACGCTTGGCGAGCTTGGCGTCCTTTGCGCCCTGAATCTCCATACGCTTGGCCTTCGTTTCCAAGTACGTGGAGTAGTTACCCTTGTACGGGTACAGGTGGCCGCGGTCGACCTCGCAAATCCACTCGGCCACGTTGTCCATGAAGTAACGATCGTGGGTGACGGCGATGACGGCGCCCTTGTACTGGTGTAGGAACTGCTCCAACCACAAGATTGACTCGGCATCCAAGTGGTTCGTAGGTTCGTCAAGCAGCAGCAGATCAGGAGCTTCGAGCAGCAGCTTGCACAGTGCCACACGACGGCGTTCACCACCGGAGCACACTTTCACCGGCGTGTCCGGATCAGGGCACTGCAAAGCGTCCATCGCCTGATCAAGCTGCGAATCGAGATCCCAGCCGTTGGCTGCGTCGATCTCAGTCTGCAGCTTGCCCATCTCATCCATGAGCGCGTCGAAATCAGCGTCCGGATTGGCCATTTCCTCGCCAATTTCGTTGAAGCGAGCCACTTTTTCAGCGATCGGGCCGAACGCCATCTTAATGTTCTCGCCGACTGTCTTCGTATCATCCAGCGGCGGCTCCTGCTGCAGAATGCCAACCGTGAAGCCCGGTGTTAGATATGCCTCGCCGTTGCTGACAGTCTCGATGCCAGCCATAATCTTGAGTAGCGTAGACTTGCCCATGCCGTTGGGGCCGACCACGCCGATTTTCGCGCCGGGCAGGAAGCTCAGCGTCACATCGTCGAGAATCACTCGCTCGCCGAACGCTTTGCGCGCCTTAATCATCTGGTAAATGAATTCTGCCACTTGCAGTGTCTCCTTACCGAAAGGTTGAAATTTCGCCGTTTACTTGGCTTGTGCATGTCGATTGTCGACTGCGTTGTCCAGTCGATCGTTCTCGCGCGGCGCTTGTCCGCATGGCGATCGGTTTCATGCCAAACCACCGCCCACTATGGTAACGGAAGGGCTGGAATGGCGCGGCTAGCGGTGGGTTGCGCGCCTCGTCGTATATGGTATAACACATACAGCGCTGAGTGGGGCGCCGAGTATTGCGGTGGCAGTAGACAATGCTCGTTAGCGCTGTGAATTGCCGGAAAGTCTCATGCGCATGCCTGGCGAGCTCGGATGGGCTGCCATTATTCGTGACATGCGACCGCTTGAGGATGAAAATATTGCTGCTGTTGATGTGCAATGTGCAAACTGAGAGGCAGATTTTGTGTTTTTCTCAGGTTGATTTGCAAACTGAGAGGCAGTCGAAGAATGAACGTAGACCCCCGAAGTGACTATATATGGTCTTTCGGGGGTATATATGAGTGGTGCAGATCATGGGCACTGCCTCTCAGTTTGCGAATTGTGTTATGACCATGTGTTGTCGGTGTGGCAGTATGCGTTTACTGTTGATCACGTTTACGGTCGTGGATGAACAGAGAGGCAATGAGGCAGACCGCGCACACAATAGCCACATCGCGGAACGACGCGCGCATGCCAGCGGCAGAGGCTGCGGCCTCATCCATGCCGGATCGGACGGCGCTCGCCGCGTGCGTGTTCATGATGGTGATAAGTAGCGCAATAGCCATAGCACCTGAGGTCTGGCGCATTGTATTGTTCATCGCAGTGCCGTGCGGAATGCGCTTGCCGGGCAATTGATTCAGTGCGGCGGTGACCAGCGGCATTGAACTGAATGCGGAACCAGCCAGTAGCACCGTAAAATACAGTGCTGGTTGCCATACTGGCGTGTGCTCATTCATCGTGGCGAGCAGCACCGCGGCCACGGTGAGCAAACTGAAACCAATCAGGGCGATCGGCCGCCCACCAATACGGTCATACAAGCGACCAGCCACCGGATTGAGCAGGCCCATTACGATACCTCCCGGCATCATCAGCAGTCCTGACTCCAGTGCATTAACGCCAAGATCATTCTGTAAATACAGCGGCAGCACATTTTCAATACCAATAAATGAAGCGAAGCCAATCACAGAAACCGTCAAGCACAGAGAGAACATTGGAATCGCAAAAATACGGAAGTCAAGCATCGGCTGATCGAGCCGCAACTGCCGGGTGATCAGCAATACCAGCCCGACCACGCCGATTGCCAGAGAAATCAGCACCGTCGCGCTAGTCCAACCGGCTTTACCAGCGTCAGAGAACCCAAACAGCACACCTCCGAAACCGAGTGTGGACAACACCACAGACAGCACGTCAATATGCGGATGCGTTGGATTTCCCACGTTATACACCGTGAACCATGCGGCAACAAGCACGCCGCCAGCGAGTGCGACAAGAATAGCGAACATCCAACGCCAGCTAAGCCATTCGACCAATAGGCCGGAAACTGTGGGACCGATTGCAGGTGCGAATGCGATCACCATGCCGAACATGCCCATTGCTTGACCGCGACGTTCGGGCGGGTAAACGCGGAATAATACAGTTTGCAGTAAGGTCATCAGCACACCGGCGCCGCACGCTTGTAAGATACGTCCGGCAAGCAGCAGCGCGAAGCTTGGCGCCAGTGCGCAAGCCAGCGAGCCGACGAAGAACATACCCATCGCGTAACCAAATAATTGGCGCGTGGTGAATGTCTCAATGAGGAACGCGGTGACCGGGATCATAATGCCGTTGGTGAGCATGAACCCGGTGGTCAGCCATTGCACGGTGCTGCTGGGTACGTTGAATTCGTGCATGAGCGTAGGTAGTGCGGAGATCATCAGGGTTTGGTTAAGAACCGCGGCGAATGAGCCGATCATCAGCGTGATGATCATGGCAGCTGTGTTGTGTCGAGTCGAGGTCATATGTGCATACCTCCTAGAACATCGGGTGCAAATTCAACGGGCACATCGCATGTCATTGTAATTATGCTGACCGGACTGAGGCGCGCCTGACTTCCAACTTCGGTTGTCGGATGCGGCCACAATATGGGTGTGGGCTGTTCACGAACAACCGCAATTTCGCGTATTCGTGAACAGTTCACACCCACATAGTTCGCCTAGTTCGCCACGTAGCCAAATCAATCAGACTGGTATTAGGGTCGATATAAGGAATCCGTAAGGATGATATGACAGTTGAAACGCGTAAATCTATCATGACAGTTAGGTCATCGATTAGGTCATCTCTCGAAGAGTGAATCGCTATCAAGTACGAGAAAGCATGGTGATTGCGATGGACGATATTGCATCAATCGGCGCATCTGCTGTCATATCAGCGAGTCTGAAAACAAGTCTGCATAAGAGTGAGCGTCAAGTCCCAGCAATTTGCACGCATCACTTGACCAAACGATACGGCAAAGCACGCGGTATTGAAGACGTGAATCTCACGGTCCAACAGGGCGAAATCTTCGGTTTTATCGGACCGAACGGCGCAGGTAAATCGACCACCATCCGTACACTGCTTGGACTCATCCGAGCTACAAGCGGCGACGCGTCTATTCTTGGCCTCGACTATGTGCGCGACCGTACGCGCATTCTCGAACAGGTAGGCTACCTGCCTAGCGAAGTGCATTATTACGACGGTATGCGCGCTCGCGATCTGTTGCAATACGCGGCGAGCTTTTATCGTGTTGACTGTTCGCGCCGCGCTCAAGAACTTGCATTGCGACTCGACCTTAATCTCAACCAGAAAATCGAAGACATGTCGCTTGGCAACCGTAAAAAAGTTGGCATCGTGCAAGGACTCATGCACGAGCCGCGTCTCATTATTCTCGACGAGCCAACCAGTGGACTCGATCCGCTGATGCAGCGCACGTTTTTTGACATCATCCGCGAAGAACAGCAGCGTGGTGCGACGATACTGTTTTCGTCGCATATTTTGTCGGAAGTGCAACGTATCTGCGATCGGGTGGCAATTATTCGCGACGGTCGCATCGTTGCGGTGCAATCGGTATCGCAGCTGCGACAGTCTGCAGTGAAACGAGTGACACTTACGCTAACGAATAGTAACGTTGCGATGGCGCGGCGCATGTTGACGGCCATGACAGGCGTACGTTCGCTGACTGTGGATGGTGTGAGTGGTGACGACGCTGCTGCTCATACTGCGGTTTCGTCCGTATCATTTTTGTACGAGGGTGACTGCAATGCGCTCGTCGCTGCGCTCGCTAACTTGACGCTCGCGGACATTGAGATTGCTGAACCGACATTGGAAGAAGTGTTCATGCATTATTATCAGCCGACTGGTGTAGCTGATTCCGCTGGTGCAGTTGGCTCAGATAGTTCGGCTGTGACTACTGACGTGTCTGACTCGGCTGGCAAATCCGCTACATCGTCATCGGCTGACACTGCATCTACGCCACTTTCCGCATCGTTGCGATCGGGGTCAGCGCAATGAACGTTTATCTATTCGAGCTAAAAACGCAATTACGTGCTTTCCTTCTTGGCGCAGGCACCTTGCTCGTCGTGACTGTGCTGTTGTTAGCGGGTGCATATCCAATCTATCGCGGCTCCAAAGCGAGTGTTGAGCAAGTTATCGCTGGATTTCCGCCGCAGTTCGCCGCCCTGTTCGGGGTGAGTAACGACATATTTTCGTTCGGCGGGTTCTACCGATTCAGCTCGTTGTATCTCATGCTGATAACGGCAATCATGGCCACTGCGTGGGGGTTGTCGATTTTTAGTCGAGAACAACGGTCAAAGTCGACTGATTTTTTGTTTGTTATGCCAATATCGCGTAGGCAGCTGTATCTTGCCAAACTTGCTGCCGGTCTCACGCTAGTGGTGATTGCTATACTGCTCTATCTTGCTACTATCGGACTACTGTACGGTCTATATCGCAACGATGCTACTGCGATGGCTATATCCTTGCCGCGACTGCTCCTTGCTGCATGCTCGCTATTCGGTGTAGCAATACTATTTTTCTCTTTCGGCACGCTTACAGCCGTACTGATGCGCCGTGTTCGCAGCGTATCAGGCATCGCTACGGCATTTGGTGTCATCGGTTTCATGCTGGTATCACTGCCGGAAATGACTGGCGACAACAAGTATCGCATCGTTGCGCCTTTCACATGGTTCAATATTGATGAAGTACTCACGCACGGGCGGTACGAGGCTGGTTACATCGCGCTTGCAGTTGTGGTTACCTTGATCTGTTTGATCGTGGGCGCATTAGTGTATGTGAGACGTGATGTGAATGCTGTGTGATGTGGTATGCATCTGTCTGATGAGACTAAGCCTGTCTGTGTTGGCTATTGGAACATTGCTGTAAACGCAAGTTTTGTGAGAAGGGACGAAACGCGATGAACATCATGGTTTCCATCGCTATGCGTGAGCTGCGAGCTAACGTCAAATTGCTGCTCGGCTGGAGCGCTGTGATCGTACTGTTTAATATCGCTGGCGTGATGAAATTCGAAGGTATTGCTGCCGGCGATCCCGAATCAGTACGCGCGCTGACCGACGCATTTCCTAAAGTAGCGCTCGCTGTCATGGGTATCGCAGACCTCGATATGTCAACATTCGCTGGATACTATGCGGTGCTCGAATTCTACACAGGCATCATGGTTGCAGTGATCGCAGTCGCATTCGCGCGCAATGCAGTATCGCGTGAGGTCGTGGACGGTACATACGAGTTCCTGTTCGTGCGCCCGGTGACGCGTGGCAGTATTCTGATCGCAAAATTTACTGCCGCATTGCTTGACATGGTTGCTATTGCGGTGGTTAATCTCGTCTCGTCAATCGCATGCTTGCGATTACTGAAGAACGCTCCTGCAGATGGTGCGACGGTGGTGTGGCGATTTTCACTGTGGCTGCTGGTGATGATGCTGATATTTGGTGCGATCGGTGCGTGTGCGGCGGCTGTATGCGCGCGTCCTGAACGCGGTGCAGCTATTGGCAATGGGGCGGTGATAGTGGCGTACGGTGCGGGCGTAGTGTATGACATGTTTTCTGATCATGATGCGTCGGTTGTAGCTCGCATATTGTCGCCGTTTCGTTACGTTACGCCGGGTGAGGTGATACGGGGTGATACGATGCCGTTACCGTTTGCTGCGCTGACTGCAGTGATCGTGGTGATTGGTGTGATGAGTGCGTTTTATGCGTTCTGCCGGCGTGATTTGAGTGTGGAATGATGGAGCTGATTGTCTGCATGTGATGAATACGACACGCCGGTGGTTGCGTTGTGTGGGAATGGGAGTATATTAGCCATCTGTTGCATGAAACATGGCAGCGACTGAGCCTTGCCCCTGTAGCTCAGTTGGTTAGAGCAGCTGACTCTTAATCAGCGTGTCCAGGGTTCGAATCCCTGCGGGGGCACCCTCTGAAAGCCTCGACCGGTCCCCGGTCGGGGCTTTCTTGTTACTGGTGCGGGGTCGTGGCAGAAAATGCTCACTGAGTGCTTCTCAGTGAGCATTTTCTGCCACTCGTGTTGGGTGTGTGGCGGGCTCGTGTCAGTGTGTGGCGGTTTTCTCTCGCTGAGCCCACCGTCAGCGAGAGAAAACCGCCACGCGTATTCTTCATATTTCAGCGCCGCCCCACCTTCGTGTTGCGCGCCAACGCGGCTGGCAGCAGAATCATCATCGCTTGCGTGATATTGCGCCGATCCTCCGGGCTCAGTCCCACATACGCGCCAAGCATTTCCGGAATTGCCTTCGCTCCGGCAGCCATCATATCGCCAATATTATTCGCGCCGCTGGCCTCCAATACAGCGAATAACGCATCCACCGCGTGCTCGCGCTGCTCCTGAGACAATCCAGCCAT
The DNA here is from genome assembly GCF_002259755.1 of Bifidobacterium hapali. GTDB lineage: Bacteria > Actinomycetota > Actinomycetes > Actinomycetales > Bifidobacteriaceae > Bifidobacterium > Bifidobacterium hapali. The sequence continues at coordinate 126,567 of NZ_MWWY01000021.1, read as the reverse complement.
CCACTTGTTCAGCGACTCATTAAACAGCCGCGAACTATGTGCCAAATCCTCCACTTGCACAAATTCGCCGCCGCACATCTGCCATGAAAACGAAAAATGCTGCATCACGCCTTGAACATTCGACTTCACTACTGTGCAACGTTCCGGAGTCTCCAAAATCATGCCGATAATCGACGAATCTGGCACAATCTTTACAATACGGTCCTTCACTGTGCTGTATTCGTATCCGTGCACCACGTCTGAGGGAAAACCGGGGCCGTCTAGCGAATAGATCCGCATCACTCGATCGCGTATGTCATCGCTCACGTTCATTGCCGCATATACAGCCAGATTGCCGCCTTTCGAGTGACCAGTCAACACGATCGGACCGTCCCACAGTTCGGCCACTTGTGTGAGATACTCGGCTGCAGATACTTGCGCGGGTACTGGATACTGGAAGGACATATTGAAATCTTCCTTCCAGCCGACCAGCGAATCGTCAGTGCCGCGATATGCGACGACGAGCGTACCGTCAGGTAGCCGGTAGGTGAGTGCAGCGAATTGTGTTTGCGTATCGAACCGCGCGCGATAGGCGCTCATTTCAATGTTTGCGAACCGTGGATTAGCAGCGCACGCGCGGTAAAAGTCGTGGGTGAGTTGCGGATCGACAAGTCCGATTGCGTTCACATCGTGGTCGCTGATGACCATATTGTTGTGCAGTTCGCGATCGGCTGCCGTGATAGTCGTACCGTCGAACGGCGGATGCTGCAAGTTGCGCAGTGATCGGATTGGATGTCGCCACGATACCGACCGTAAACGCGCACCAAAAGTACCGTATCGTTCAAGTAGCGTGTCGAGACTGGGGACGCTGTCTGGTACGTCATCGTAGACGAGAATAGCTAGTGCAAGCGCGTCGGCGGCGCGCAATGGCAGGGTTGCGAAGCTGCGTGTTTCGGTGCGGGCATAGTCGGCGATGTTACTCATGACGCACCTCTTTCGTTGCGAAACCGATTGTGGCTTCACTAAAGCATCTTAGTGAATGATGATTATGTTGGCAGCGAATGGACGGTAATCGATGTGGTTTGTTCGACGTTTTGTGTGAAATTGGCGTGTTGCTGTGTGATTTCGGGTTTGTGATGGATGGTTAGATTAGGGGAGCTATGTGTCTCAAAAGACCGTGATGGCAGTACGGCGTGTCTCCAGTAATACCAAGGATTTACACTATTCTCGTTGGTGGGTGATTTGCGTTCGTGGATGTAGTGGTGTAAATTGTTCACTCGTTGCCCTTGGGGTGACAAATTGCGGACATAGCTTAGTTGGTAAAGCGCAACCTTGCCAAGGTTGAGACCGCGGGTTCGAGTCCCGTTGTCCGCTCTCGTTTTGCTTGCGCGCTAATTATGTGGTGTGTGAGGAATGCGGACCCGGGCGGTTGGCGCAGAGGTAGCGCACTTCCCTGACACGGAAGGGGTCACAAGTTCGAATCTTGTATCGCCCACAATCATTGGTGAGTAATTGCTGATGAACGCGGATCGGACGCGAGTCTGGTCGGATGCGACTGGGTGATTGGCGCAGCGGCTAGCGCACTTCCTTCACACGGAAGGGGTCGTAGGTTCGATTCCTACATCACCCACGCATATTATGTGCTTCGGGGCTATAGCGCAGCTGGTAGCGCATCTCCATGGCATGGAGAGGGTCAGGGGTTCGAATCCCCTTAGCTCCACTTAAATAAAGCCGGTCCATGTGACCGGTTTTTGCGTTGGTAGCGCACGCGGTGTCGGGGTTAAGGTCAAGGTTAAGGCCCAAAACGTGGGTCTTAACCACGGTCCTCGTTCCCGCGTGGCAGAAAACGCTCACTGACGGTAGTCTGAGCGAGCAAAAACCGCCACTACTACTGGTGCGTGGCAGAAAACGCTCGCTGAGCATGGCCTAAGCGAGCGTTTTCTGCCACGCACATCGGCCTAAGGCGGTTTTACCGGTCAGGTCGGGGCCTATCAGACTATGCTGGCAAGTATGCAGACACAGTTTCATGGTAAAGCGAAGGCGTATGACAAGGCGCGTCCGGGCTACCCTCATGAGGCGATACAGTATATTGCGTCGCTCATGCCGCGTGATGCCGCGGTTGCGGATATTGGTGCAGGCACTGGCAAGTTCACGATACCGTTAGCTCAGCTGGGATACGCGGTGTATGCTGTCGAGCCGGACGCTGATATGCGTGGTGTGCTGACTGATGCGACGCGCGACATTGCACGCATCACGGTGCTCGACGGTAGTGCAGCGCACACTGGTTTGCCGGATAATAGCGTGGATGTTGTAACGTGCGCGCAAGCGTTGCACTGGTTTGATCATGATGCGTTTCTTGCCGAGTGCGCGCGTATCGCTCGCAACCATATGTTCCTGCTGGTATCGATATATAACAGTACGTCGTTCGACTCGGCGATGATGCGCACATCGCGTGAGACTGCCGCTGTCTCACCTGACATCGGTATCAGTGCGCGGCATTTTCGTGAGACAACGGCAGCGTTTTTCACGCATCCGGTAATTTGTCGATTTGCGAATCCTATTCATTACACGCGCGATGCGTGGCGCACATATATGGACTCGCATTCGCATAGTCCGTTACCTAGCGATCCAGCGTATCCGTCACACCGCGCGTGGGTCGATGCAATTTTCGACGCACGCGCGGTAGATGGCATTATGACTGACGACAATGTGACGATGGTCGCGAGTGAATGGATACACGTCGCGTGAGTTACTGCAAGCAAGCCTCGATATTGTTGCCGTCAGGATCGTGGATAAACGCGGCATAATATGTTGGACTATAGTTCGGACGCGGACCGGGCTGACCATTATCTACGCCACCCGCGGCAAGCCCTGCTGCGTGGAACGCTTTAACGACATCCTCGTTCGCCGCGTGGAATGCTAAATGCGTTGGCACGAGTGGGTTGCCGTCTTTTGGCGATTCCAGCCAGACACTATCGTTGTCTGCCTTATTTGCGAAGCACACTGCACCCGGGAACTCCGCCACTTTTGTATAGCCCAGCGGTGCTAGCAGTTGTTCGTAAAAACCGGCGCGTTCGTTAGCATCTTTGACAAACAAACCAACATGATCGATCATGACAGCCTCCTTTAGCTAGTTGTCATTTGCTAGTATAGCTGTCTGTGCGCAGCGAATCATTCTCAATAAGAAAAGTGTGAGGATTGGCCTTGTTGAAATGAACATACCATACACAAAAACGCCAGTATTTCGCCACTTTTCGTAATGTGCGATTGTGCGATATTGTGCGTTTGACTCACACTTTTCTTATTGAGAATGATTCGCTGCGCACCAAGTTCAGTCCATCACCCCCGCGTCGGGTCCTTTTGCAGTGTCAAAAACACCAGCGCCACCACCAGCAGGATAGCAATCGACAGCACGCCAATCGACGCATTGCCGGTCAAGGTCGTCGTAGTCGCAACCAAAAATGTCCCCAAAATCGACGCAGTTTTGCCAAAGATATCGTACAAACCGTAATACTCGTTCGCGTGCTCCTTAGGAATGATCTTGCCGTAATACGAGCGTGACAACGCCTGAATACCGCCTTGGAACATACCTACCAAAATAGCCAAAATCCAGAATTCCACAGCCGCGCGCAGGAAGAACGCGGCGAAGAACACGATGCACATATAGGCAATCACTGCGGCCACAATCATCGGCTTGCAACCGAAACGGCCTGCCAGTCGGCCGTATAAAATCGCGCACGGGAACGCAACAAACTGCGTCACCAGTAGCGCCACTACGAGCTGCGTCGAGTCAATGCCAAGCTGCGTACCGTACGACGTGCTCATCGAAATTACTGTGTTTACCGCGTCAATGTAGAAGAAGAACGCGATCATGAACATCCACAGCGGCTTATTTTTTACCAGCTTGCGCAGTGTGCCAGCAAGCTCAGTAAACGTGCCGGCAATCGCTTCATGCGCGTGCTCCCGCGTCGCACGATAGTGCACCTGCGTGTAGCTCGTCAGCAGCGGCACAGTAAACGCCACCCACCAGATCGCGGTAATCACAAACGCGGCACGCGTGCACGCAACCGTCGACCAGTTAAAGATCGCCGGACCGCCGAAAATCAGCGCAATGCAAATAATAAACGGTACAGTCGAGCCGACATAACCCCAGCCATAACCGTGCGACGACACTTTATCCATACGTTCGTTGGTCGTCGTATCGATCAACATTGAATCGTAGAACGTGAGCGAACCGTTCAAACCGATCGTTGCAAGCACGTACACGACCAAGAACGGCAGCCACGTCAGCGGCAGTGCCATTGCGCAGCACATGACCACGCCGGTGCCGAAGAAGCCGAGGAAGAACTTGATTTTCATACCTTGCACGTCGGCGATCGACCCAAGCAGTGGCATGAGCAGTGCGATTACTAGCGATGCGATCGTCTGCGCATACCCCCATGCCGACACGATGTTACCGTCGGCCGGCATGAGCGATTTCGCGTAAATTGGGATGACGGCGGTGCTCAACAGCACGAACGCCGAGTTACCGACATCGTATACGATCCATTTTTTCTCGCGAGACGTGAGCTTTGCGGATGCAGCGAGAGCTGCAGGCGTCGTAGTTGTGCGTTCAGACATAGCCCCATCGTACGGTGCTGTGATGGACGCGGCAGACGGTCGCAGGTGAACGGCTGATGAATTATCGTGAGTTTTCGCTCGCGTCGACAAGCGCGATCGCATCCGTATACGACGGGCAGCTAGGAACGCCGCCAATCGAGCGTTGAATCGCGAGCGAGGCTGCCGCGTTTGCGATCTGTACCGCGTCGATAAGCGACCATCCGCGAGCCAGCATCGCACACAACGTACCAGTATGCGGTGCGCCAGCTGACCGTGTGTGTGTTGCTTTTGTCGGGTATCCTTCCACATGCACGACTTCACCGCCTGGCGTGCGCACCCACGCGCCACGAGAGCCAGCGCGGACGACCAGAGGTGCGCGCAACGTTTCGCCGAGCGCGCGGCACAGTTCGGCCATCGAGCGATCGAAGCCGCCGCCCACGGTCAGTGAAGCTTCGTCGTTGCGCAAGATGCCGAGACGATCGGCTAACGTATTCGCTTCCTGCCGGTTGCATGACCAGATCGGCCGCGCAAGGACGAGATCTTCGAGCAAGTGATCGTTGACGAGTGAGAGCGTATTGGTTGGGTTGAGGACGATCGTAAAGTCACGTCCGAAAGGATCGTTGCTGGCGTGATGCATGAATTCGTCGACACCGGCGGCAGTGTGATCCATTAACGTGTTGCCGCTGATGTGGACCACGTCACCGGTGGCTGGTTCTACGCAGTTGAATGTAGTGTCGTCGCCTTGCGCTTCTGCACCATACGTGGCGATGTATGTTTTGCGACGGTCTTCGTCGGTGAGCACGAGACGGAATCCGGAATCGGTATCGAGACGATCTTGCCCGATGTGCTCGATACCGTTGGCGGCAAGTGCGTCGCGCACGATGGTAGCCCACGGGCCGGTACCGATGATGCCAGCGTGTTTGGCTGGCGCTCCCATGCGTGCGGCGGCTTGCAGCACGCGGTAACTGCCGCCGACTGTTGCGTTGGTGTGGTCGGATACGGCAAATCCTCCGGCTTGTGGGATGGTATTGACATCCATCATGATGTCGACCCAGACGTGGCCGAGCGATATTACTGCGTGGGAGTCTGGAGAATCTTGGGTGGACTGGTTGGCGTGAGTGAACTCGGCAACACGCTCTCCGATTCGACTGAGCATGGCATCCTCCTTGATTGCTATGGGTAGCTCGCATGAGCCACGCCTAATTAGTCACGTTGTACAACAAGTGTATGTACGTTTGCTGAACGCGGCAATAGATACTAAGTATGATTATGCTTGTTTTTGCGTTGTCCGACGGCATGCGCTATAGTAGTGAAGTTGTGTGTTCGTGCTGTACGGTACACGGATGGTGTGAACACAAGACTTGCAAGTCAAAGAATACTATAGGGAGTCCATTATGGCAGCTCGTTGCGCAGTGTGCGGCAAGGGACCGCAGACCGGTTTCACCGTTTCGCACTCACATATCCGCAATAAGCGCACCTTCCGCCCGAACCTGCAGCCGGTTCGCACCACGATCGACGGCGAAAACGTCCGCGTTCGCGTGTGCGTCAAGTGCCTCAAGGCTGGCAAGGTTCAGCGTGTGGCCGCGTGAGTCGCGAGAATGCAAGCGTAAACCCCGGTAGTCGCAAGACGCCGGGGTTTTCTTATGCGTGGTGTCGTGTTGCGGGGATATTGGCGCTGGTGTAGTGGCGGAAAATGCTCACTGAGTGCCGCTCAGTGAGCATTTTCTGCCACTCGCATGAGTGCGTGGCGGTTTTCGCTCACTGAGCGGCACTCAGTGAGCGTTTTCTGCCACGCGTGATGGGGTGTGATGGGGTGTGATGGGGTGGTGCGTGACGGGACGGGACGGGGTGTAACGGGACGTGGTGCGTGTGACGCGTGCAGCGCAGGAGGACGGCTCAGTAGCAAAGGATCAGAGCCACAGGCATAAAGTCCGCTTGTTTCACCACAATAGAACGTTATGAGCATTTCACTAGACACCCCAATATCGTCATTGCTGGCGAATAAGCGGCGTGTCGGTGCGCTCAAATCGTTAGGTATCGTATCGATCGGCGACGCGCTAACATACTACCCGTTCCGTGTCACCGAACCGGTACCATCGCGAGCGCTTCGCGAAGCTCGACAGGGCGAGTCAATGGCGTTTGCGGCAATCATTCGATCTGTGCGTGTCATACCGATGAACACGCGGCGCGGCTACCGTCTCGAAGCGCTTGCTGACGATTCGGATTTCGCGCGTACACGCGGTGTGGCCGGCGCGCTCGCACGACTCACGTTTTTCTCATATAAAAAACAGTACGTTGATTGGCTAAGCATGCGGCTTCGCGATGGCGCATGCATCGTCGTATGCGGCATGCCGAGCGAGTACAACGGTCAACTGCAGTTCACACATCCCGAGATTGTGACGGTTGCGCCGGCCCATGATATCAGTATGAGCGGCATGTTTATACCGGATTCGTCGTCGCTGAAATATGATGCGGATACGGTCGACGAGGGCTTGCGTCGCGTTTGCCGACCGCGCCCGGTCTACCATGCGACATCGCGCATCTCTAGTGAACATATTCACGAATCGATTCTCGGTTTCCTGCATGCACTTGCCGGCGAAAACGACACGTCAACTGTTGCGTCCTCTGAGCTGACTGTATCTGCCGCAGCCTTTGCGCCCGCGATCGCCGACATTGTTCCCGAATCAGTACGCGAAGCGCGCTCGCTCATGCACCGCGCCGAAGCGTTCGCTGCGATCCACAATCCGCAGTCAACCGCCGATTTTGCGCGCGGTATTGAGACGTTGAGGTACGAAGAAGCGTTTATCTGCCAGACCGCGCTACTACAAGCGCGTCGAGATGCACATCATGCGGTCGCCGAGCCGTGCGCGGATACGACGTTACGCGATACGTTTATCTCGTCACTGCCTTTTGCGCTCACACATGGGCAACGTGAAGTGATTGACGATATTGCGGTCGATATGAATCGTAACTATCCCATGCAGCGGCTCCTGCAAGGCGAGGTCGGCTCTGGCAAAACGATTGTCGCGCTCGCTGCGATGTTGCAAGCGGTCGGTTCTGGCCGTCAAGCAGTGCTGGTGGCGCCTACACAAGTGCTTGCGGAACAGCATGTGACTACGATACGTGCGATGGTTGCTAGGTTAGCTGGAACTGATCAATTGGACGGTCTGTCGGATAATACTGATGTTGCCGATAGCTCCGCCGTTCCGGTTATTTTGCTCACTGGTGGTATGAAACTCGCCGCTCGCCGTCGCGCACTCGCTGCAGCGGCCAGCGGTCGGCCGTGCATTATTGTGGCTACGCACGCCGCTTTTTCTAAGACCTTCCAAGCTCCAAATCTTGCGCTGGTGGTGATCGACGAGCAGCATCGGTTCGGCGTGGAGCAGCGCGAATCACTGCGCGCGAAAGCTGAGAAGACGCCGCATCTGTTGGTGATGACTGCGACGCCAATCCCGCGTACAGCTGCTATGACATGGTTTGGTGACCTTGATATTTCATGGTTGACTGAACTGCCTGGCGGTCGCAAGCCGATTCGTACGTTTATTGTTCCTGAAGCTGACGGTCACACGATGGGGAGCATGTTCGCGCATATTCGCCAGCGTCTCGACGCGGGGGAGCGTGCGTACGTGGTGTGCCCGCGCATTGATGCGGATGAGCCGGCGGATAACGACGTTGACGTGTACGCTGAATCCGACGCGATGAGGGCCGACGGTCGTGGGGCTGGGAATACAGCTGCTGGTGACGCTGTTGCCGCGGCTGATGATGATGGTCGGCAGCGTCCGCCGTTACATTCGGTTAGCGAGATTGTCGCGCGACTGTCGTCGTTGCCACAGTTTGCGGGGATTTCGTTCGCTACGTTGACTGGGCGCGACGATGATGAGACTAAAGCGCGCGTGATGGCTGATTTTGCGAGCGGCAAGACGCCGATTCTGGTGGCGACTACGGTGATCGAAGTTGGTGTGGACGTGCCGCAAGCAAGCTGTATCGTGATTTTTGACGCCGATCGTTACGGCTTGTCACAGCTGCACCAGTTGCGCGGTCGCGTGGGTCGTGGTGGTACGGATTCGTGGGCGTTCCTGATTTCGCGTGCCGATCCGGATTCGCCGGCGGCACAGCGACTGAGCGTGATTCAAGGCACGTTGGACGGTGCGAAGATTGCGCAGGCTGATCTGGAGTTCCGCGGCGCAGGTGATGTGCTCGGTGACGCGCAGTCTGGCGGTGTGTCGAGTCTGAAGTTATTGCGTGTCGTCAAGGATGCGAAGATGATTGCCGATGCGCGTGAGCGTGCGGCGCGGCTGCTCGACGACGATCCGACGCTGGCTGGTCAAACACAGCTTGCCGGCGCGGTACTTGACTTTACTCGGGGTAATGAGACGTTTTTGACATCGTCGTGAGTGTGATCTGGGGGCGTTGCTCGCTACAGTAGACGGCATGCGCGTGATTTCTGGACGATTTAAGGGTGTGGCGTTGACGACGCCGAAAACGGGTACACGGCCCACTACCGACCGCACGAAAGAGGCGATTTTTTCGCGTCTCGACTCGTGGGATGTGCTCGCTGATGCCCGCGTGCTTGACCTGTTCGCAGGTACTGGCGCGCTGGGCATTGAGGCGTTGAGTCGTGGCGCTCGTGCGCTTGTTGCTGTTGAAGCCAATGGTCCGGCGGCTGCGTTGATTGCTCAAACATTGACTACGCTCAAGCATAACCGTTCGTGGCAGGCTGACATGTCTGCGCGCGTGATTAAAGCGAAAGCTGAACGATTTGTAGCGCCGGCATCTGGACATGCTGAATCATTTGACGTGATTTTTATCGATCCACCGTACGCATTTGCGACACAAGATTGTGTGAGTCTGCTGGCCGACTTGGTTGAATCTGGTATGGCGGAGGACAATACATTGATCGTGCTCGAACGTTCAGCTCGCTCTGATGAGCCGACTGTTCCTGCTGGATGGTGTATCAGCGAGCGGCGTGATTACGGCGAAACCGCTGTGTTCTACATCGAATCAGCGGAGGAAAACACACCTGACTCGGCTCAGTAGTTGCGAGCTTGCGCGTAGACGATTTGATTCCTCTCAGCGCGAAATCGGTGTGGCGTATCGTGCGTATCTCGTATCGTGATATTCGAGTGATATATCTCAGATCGAAATATATCAGATGAATATATGGTGAACTGATGTCACGCGATATAAGTTGGCGTCGTCTCCACAGCATGAAAGGAATCATCATGTCGAACTTTGTCGAGGAGCTGCAGAACCGTCGCTCGCAGTACGCACTGACTAGCGCATCGCCGATCAGCGATCAGGAAATCGTCAAGCTGATTGAAGATGTCACCGTAGCCGTGCCGAGCGCATTCAACTCGCAGCCGCAGCGCGCGGTTGTGCTGTTCGGTGATGCTAACCAGAAGCTGTGGGATATCGTCAAGGAGACCCTGCGTAAGGTTGTCAATGACGATGAGAAGTTCAAGGCTACCGAAGGCAAGATCAACGCATTCGCTGCTGGCCACGGCACTGTTCTGTTCTACGACGATACCGACGTGACCAAGTCCCTGCAGGAGAACATTCCGGCCTACGCCGCCAACTTCCCGGGATTTGCACGCGATGCTGCCGGCATGCTCCAGCTCGCCGTGTGGACTGCACTGGCAGACAAGGGTCTTGGTGCGTCGCTACAGCACTACAACCCGCTGATCGATGAGGCTGTTATTGCTGAGTTCGGTCTGCCGGCAAGCTGGAAGCTACAGGCGCAGATGCCGTTCGGTACGGTCGCTCAGCCTGCCGGCCCGGTTGACAAGCAGCCGGCCGACGCTCGCGTCAAGGTTTTTGGTCTGTAAATAGGTCAAAGTTCACGCGATGGCATTGTAACGTTATGATGCCATCGCGTGAACTTAGCGTATTAGGCATTTCGAGTGGCGCAACAGTGTGGAGCGCAAACCATAATGTCGAGTTAGAGACGCCGAGGGTGGGGGCCTGAAACCTCCCAACCTAAGGCAATCAGAGTTTTGCGGTCAGCTTTGTCAAGTGATGCACAATCCAGTCGCTCGATAAGATCGGGGCGGATTTCGTTCGTTCGTGCGAGTGCTTCGTCGCGGCGGAATCGGTCAACTTTGCCGTGGTCTCCAGACAACAGCACGTCGGGCACGCTAATGCCGCGCCACTGCGCCGGCTTCGTATATTGCCGATGTTCAAGCAGCGCATTGGCGCCGGTATATGATTCTTCGACGATGGAGTCGGCGTTACCCATAAAACCGGGCAGCAAACGTGTAATCGCTTCCAGCATTACGGATACGGCAACTTCGCCGCCGTTGAGCACATAATCGCCGATCGAATACTCGCGCACGTCCACACCTTGCGCGCGATAATACTCGGGAATGCGCGCATCGTAGCCTTCGTAACGGCCGCATCCAAACAGCAGATGATCGGCATGGGATAGTTCCGTTGCGTCGCGCTGCGTGAACAGCGGCGCAGATGGATTTGGAAAGATGAGTACAGGAGCGGCCGTGCTATCTGTGGATACATCATCAACTTCGGTTGTCGATTCCGAAGTGCTGCTGTCTAATCCCAGCAACTCATCAAGGCATTCAGCCCATACTTCAGGTTTCATCACCATGCCGGCGCCCCCGCCAACCGGGGTGTCGTCCACAGAATGATGCACGTCATGGGTCCAGTCGCGTAGATTGTGCGCGTGCACTTCGACGAGTCCCTTGGCTTGCGCTTTGCCGAAGAGACTCAAGTTCAGCACGTCGAAGTACTCGGGAAATACAGAAACGATGTCGATCTTCATGAACTCCTAGCCTAGCGTGAGGGCTGGCACGACGACGCTGAGACGGCGGGGTGTTACGCACGTTGATCGGCGACCATGCGGGCGTAGGTGCCGCCTGTGGCCATCAACGACTCGTGCGTGCCCTGTTCGACAATCCGCCCGTGCGAGAACACAACGATGAGATCGGAATCGCGAATCGTGGAGAGTCGATGTGCGATCACGATACTCGTGCGACCTGATGTCATGCGAATCATCGCGCGACGAATCGATTGTTCGGTCACCGTATCGACCGCACTTGTCGCTTCGTCAAGAATCACGATGGGCGCGTCAGCAAGCAGTGCTCGCGCAATCGTGAGCAGTTGTCGTTCGCCCTGACTGAGTGCACTGCCGCCACCAGTGAGTACGGTATCATACCCGTTTTCAAGTCGCTCGATAAACCCATCCGCGCCGGCTGCGCGCGCCGCATCACGAATCTGATCGCGTGTTGCATCGGGCCGCCCGAACGCAATATTCGCAGCAACTGTATCCTCAAACAGTGATGGCTCTTGCAATACGCTCCCAAATGCATGCCGCAAACTGGTCATCTGATAATCGCGTAAATCTCGCCCATCGAGCAAAATTCGTCCAGCATCTGGATCGTAGAACCGTGTCACGAGGTTCACCATCGTTGTTTTACCGGAACCGGTCTGGCCAACAAACGCAACGCGCGATCCGGCTGGAATCGTCAATGACACATCGTGAATCACCGGGTGATCGGGATCGTATCCGAACGAAACATGATCGAATACAATCTCGCCATTCGGACGATCGACCGACACGGCATCAGCTCGGTCAGCAGGTTCCGGTTCCTCGTCCATGATCTGAAACATGCGTTCCGCACCAGCCACTGCAGTCTGGAACGTGTTGTAAATATTCGCAATGTCGACGAACGGACGCGAGAACTGCCGTACATAGAGCAGAAAACTTGACACCACGCCGATGCCAATAGCTCCGCGCGCCGCCATCACGCCGCTGACCACGGCAACGAGAAGAAAGCCGAAATTATTGATCGCATTCGACAGCGGCATCATAAACCCCGACCATGTTTGCGCACGCGTCGCCGTGACGCACAGTCGCTCATTTAACCGCTCGAAATCGTCGATCATCGCCTGCTCTTGACCATATGATTTCACCGTCGCCAAGCCGGAAACTGTTTCCTCCACATGCCCGTCGAGCTCGCCGAGCACGCGCTGTTGCGTCGCAAACAGAGGTCGCGTGCGTCGTGTTACCGTGCGTGCGAGTAGCAGCACCAGCATCACCGAAACCAATGACACTGCCGTCAGCGGCACGCTCAGCCAGAGCATGCATACGAGCGTGCCGACAATCGTAAACGCGTACACCATAAGTTGTGCGAGTGAGTCAGAAATTGTGGAGCTGATATTGTCCACGTCGTTCGTGAGTCTGCTCATGAGCTCGCCATGCTGATGCCGGTCAAAGAATCGCAACGGCAAGCGTTCCATCGCCTCGAACAGCGAAAGCCGCAAATGCAGCACGATACGCTGGCCGACCGCAGCCATCATCCACTGTTTGCCAAAATCAATCAGCCAATCGGCCACATACAGTCCGGCGAGCAGTGCGAGCACGAATACAACTGACGTGCGAGCGGAAATATGGTCGATGACCATACCGATGAGCAACGGCGAGAGCACCGACGAGGCGGCGCCCAGCCCGGAAAGTGCGAATACGCGACCGAGACCACGACGGTGACCGCGCGTGACGTCAAGCAGCCGGCGCAATGTGCCGTGCATGTCGTGCGGTTTGACGACAGGTGCGCCTCGGCGAGCCATGCCGCCGCCGAACTGCGGTCCGGTTGCGCGGCGATCGAACGTTGCGCTAGGTTGTGCAGCCGATTGCGCGGGGGAGTCACTCATGCCGGTCACCTCCCAACTGAGACGCGCTGATCGCTTGGCAGAGCTCGCATGTGCGCATGAGTTCGTTGTGCGTGCCGATGCCGGCGATATGACCGTTATCCATGACGATGATGCGATCGGCCGTGCGTACGGTAGTGATACGTTGCGAAATAATAATGACGCTCAAGTGGTTTGGCTGAGCCGGTGCCGCAGCAGCCGTCGAAGTAGAAGTTGCGTTCGGACTTGCAGCGGTCAGCGAACGCAAATTCGCAAGCACCTCGTGCTCAGTAACCGCATCAAGCGCGCTCGTGCAATCGTCGAGAATAAGAATGTGTGGGTTGCGTACCAGTGCGCGAGCAAGATTAATGCGCTGCTTTTGCCCACCTGACAAGTTCACGCCTCCCTGGCCCACGCGCGCATCATAGCCGCCGGGCAAGGTCTCGATAAACTCGTCGGCACACGCGAGATGAGCCGCGCGGCGAATACGTTCGGCGTCCGCTTGCGGATCACCCCACTGCAAATTCGACCGAATCGTACCGGTAAACAATACCGGCTGCTGCGAAACAAGCGCGATCTGCGCGCGCAGCTCATCCACATCCCATTCGCGTGCGTTTCGTCCGTTGATCATAACCGTGCCAGACTGTGGATCGTACAGTCGCGCGATCAACGATACGAGCGTTGATTTACCGGAGCCAGTTGGTCCGATGATACCGAGCGTTGCGCCGCGCGCCATCGTGAACGTTATGTCACGCAAAGCTGGAACTGCGGACTGTTCGTACGTGAACGTCACGTTGTGCAAGGTGACAGCAGATGATGACGTCGGCAACATCACATCATTGCGATCTTTCGAGTCGGACTCGTGGGAAGATGTTGCGGATGCGAACTCGTTTGGACAGTCGAATATTTCTTTGATGCGCGCGGCCGATGCGCTCGCTCGCGTGGCTGAATTGACGATCATCGACACGCGATTCAGCGCGAACAAGACTTGCGTCATATAGTTCATGGACGCCATAAGCGCGCCGATCTGTGCCGCATGCTGCGATCGTGACAACCACAACATGGCGACAATGCCCATATTGACACTCAAGTTAATCAGCGGACCGAACGTAGCGTTGACGCGTGTTGCAGAGACATTCGCATCTGCGAATCCGCGTGCTGCCGCACCAAATCGAGCACGTTCGGCGTGTTCCATCACGAACGCTTTGACAACGCGAATTGAACGCAAGAACTCACGACTGACGATACCGAGTCGGTCGAGCGCGCGCTGCACACGTAGGAATCGAGGGAAACTCAAGTGCATATTCGCCCAGATCAGCAGCGCGGCGATGATCAAAATGACTGCTACGGTCGGCGTCTGCTCAGGAATTTGAATGATAATCAGTGCGATTGCGCCCACACAGGTGATGGGAGCTTTGAGCATAATGCGCATAAGTCCCTGTGCAAAATTTTGGATTTGCACCACATCATTTGTGATGCGCGTAATAATCGCGCCAGGTTGGAGTCGGTCTACTGTGTCGAATCCGAGTGCCATGACTTTGCGATAAGTGTCGGATCGAATATCACGGCCGATAAGCTGCGAGGCGCGCGACGCGTAAATATTGCGCATAGCAGCCGCACCTGCGCCAATGAGGGCGACAGCGAGCATGAGTGCACCCCAACGCAATACCACGCCAACATCCGCATGGACCACGCCTTGATCGACGATCATCGACATCAAGGTCGGCTGTAGAAGATCGCCAATCGTTTCGATAAGCAAAAATCCGGCGGCAGTGAGTGCCATAACCCAGTGCCGCCGGACATAATGGAATATGAGTCGCATGATCGCCTCCCGTTAGGTAAGACGATACTATACCCTGTGCTGTGCGAGCCGAGATATGCTAATTAGGATTCCGAACCTTGAGCTAGTCCTGGAATCAGACCGCCCGGCGGATCGATGGTCAGATACTGCTCATCGAGATCAATATCGGGCACAATCTCATCCACGAATGGCACCAGCGCAGAAGACTCAGTCACTTCGCCAGTGGCAGCATCGCGCACAGGATGCTCAAGCCGTACTTTCAGTAACGATTGGAATCCGTCAAGCACGTCCACGACAGTGCCCACGACCTGACCATCCGGCAGTCCGAGTCCGTTATGCTCAGCCAAACGAACTTCCAAGCCGATCAGATCCTTCGGATACCACGCATCATCCTCAAGCATCTCATCCGGGTCATCAGCCTCGCCGAACAATTCGATACCGTTAAGCGCTTCTGAATCGTCGCGCGTATCGATGCCTTCAAGCTTGAGAATCCAACGAGCTTTGACAGAACGGGAACGTTCCACAATGTACTCAGTTTCGCCATCGCGTGAGTACAGTACGGAACCGGGAGCGAACCGGTATTCCGGTTCGTCCGTAAAGCTGTAGACGTTCACTTCGCCTTTGAGCCCCTGAGCGCGTCCGATACGACAGACCCTCAGCAGGTCAAGCTGCTGAGGGTCATCGGAGTGTTGTTCACGCACCACGTCGGGGTTCACCTGCGCACGTCCATAATGTCAACGCGCACCTTGTGATCAGACAACGCCTGAATCACGGTACGAATCGCATTCGCGGTCCGGCCGTTGCGACCGATCACGCGGCCAATATCCTCAGGATTCACACGCACGCGAAGAAGTTCGCCGCGCGGATTCTCATGGGACTTAACCGAGACATCGTCAGGAAAATCGACGATGTTCTTAATAAGGTGTTCCACAGCCTGTGCGAGCATAATCACTCAGCCTGCGCTTCCTCAGCAGCGGCAGCCGGCGCTTCTTCAGCAGCGGCAGCAGCTTCGGCCTCAGCCTTAGCCTTTGCAGCAGCCTCAGACTTAGCAGCCTTCAGCTTCTGAGCTTCGTTCTCAACGGCTGCAACGCGAGCAGCGGCATCCGGGCCAGCAGCAGCGGTCTTCAGGGTGCCTTCAGCACCGTCAAGACCCTTGAACTTCTGCCAGTCACCGGTGATCTTGAGCAGGTTCAGCACCTGCTCGGTCGGCTGGGCGCCAACGCCGAGCCAGTACTGAGCGCGGTCAGACTTAATGTCGATGGTCGAAGGCTGGGTGTTCGGGTTGTACGTACCGATCTCTTCGATGGCACGGCCATCGCGCTTGGTGCGCGAATCCATGATGACTACGCGGTAGAACGCGTAGAACTTCTTACCCATGCGCTTCAGACGAATCTTGGTTGCCAAAATGGCTCTCCTTGTAATACTCGGGGTGTGGTTTCGGTTTGCATTGTGGGGCGCAGCTCGCCGAGCCCACGTGTTCCTCACGACAGCCGGGAGTAGAGGGCACCGTCCATCGTGAATAACCGGGCTATTATAGCGCACAGGGGTAGATCGCGCGACACGCTGTGTATTCAGCGAATCGTGAGCGTGGCGGTGAGTGCGAGATGATCAGTGTGTTCGATCACGGTTGACTTGACGTCAGTGAACGTAACACCCGTAGTGGCGATCACATGATCGAGGACAATGCGCGGCCACGGCAACCAGCTGGGGAACGTGCGCTGCGCACCTTGACTGACACTGATGTTCGCATCAATAAAACCGGACTTTAATAACGCTCGGAAACTTGGATGCGCCATGCTGGAGTTGAGATCACCGAGTATGACCGTGATATCACGATTGCCATGCTCAGCGTTGCTCTGAACAGCAGCCAGATCCTTAAGTCCCATAATGCCAGCAGACCACGCATGTGTGCCGCGCATCGGTGACTTCGGATGTGCGGACGCAAACGTAATATCTCGCGTCGCGTCAACAGGAATCGTGATAGACGGTACGTCTGCTGCGTCAATCGACACGGAAGATTGTTCGCTTGATTGAGGATCGACGCGAATCCAGATACCGTTAAAACCGCCGTTGTCTTGGTCACTGCGATCTTCGCCGAGTTGATGATAGGGCAGCAGGAGATCAAGTCCGTTATCGTTGAGGTCTTGCACGAGTTCGTGGGTGAGCTCTTGCAGTGCGAGCACAGTGATATTGCGACTCAATACCATCGCAACGATAGACTTGGCATCCGCGCGACCGTAACGACAGTTAAGTGTCATCACGTTGATAGTTGCGGCTGCTGAGGTGCGTTCGGATAGTACGTCGTTGGCTGTTTCACGCGCCGTAATATCTGTTTCACGACGTGTTTCACGGATGGTTGCAAGTAGTTCAGCAGTAGTCGGCTGACGATGAGCTGGCGTTTTGCTTGGCGTTGACGAGCGCTGCACCAGCTGCAAAATACTACGATTCAGCGAATAATTAGTCCAGTATCCAGCCTCATGCATCTGCGATAACAGGCCAGCTGCAATCGCACCGCATAAGAGTCCCCATTCGCGCATGACGATTGCCGTCACAGCGACGGCAATCGTAGGCACCCATAAAAGCGGTACTAACGCGATGAGATATGGTAACGGCATATGCGCGTCCGCGCCTGCTGGTAGTAAGCTCAGCGCGGCCCACAGTGCGCATACGAGCACGACAGTCCATAAGAACCAAAACATACGTACTCAGCCGAGAAGACCGCTCAGTCCGCCGCCGAAGTTCGGGGGCAATTCGCCACCGTTTGCATCAAGAGCCTGCTGCAAGCCGGCTGGAAGTGCCGGATTCTGTGGCTTCTTGGCGAACGCCGAACCGCCCGACGTGCCGCTAGACGACTTGCCAGCGAGCTTATCGCGCAATGCTTTTTCTTCAGCCTCACGCTTCATCGGGTTACCGGACTTGAACTTCTTCTTGCTCTTCTTACCGTTCTTCTTACCGCCGCCCATAGCAGGACCGCCGAAGCCAGGTACGCCACCCATGCCAGCCTTGCTGGACATGCGCTTCATCATCTTCGCAGCCTGATCAAAGCGCTGCAGTAATGCGTTTACTGCGGAAACAGTGTTACCTGAACCATAGGCGATACGTGCGCGACGAGAACCGTCGATAATCTTCGGGTTGCGACGCTCGGCTGGTGTCATCGAACGAATAATCGCTTCAGTACGGTCGATTTCACGTTCGTCAAACTGTTCTAGCTCTTTGCGATGAGCAGCCATACCCGGAATCATCCCGAGTAGTGACTTCATCGAACCAAGTTTACGAACCTGCTGCAACTGCTCAAGAAAATCATCAAGACCGAACTCGCCCTCAGCCATCTTCGCGGCCGCTTCACGAGCTTTATCTTCATCGAACTGTTTTTGGGCTTGCTCGATCAGGGTCAGAATATCGCCCATATCGAGAATACGCGAGGCCATACGATCCGGGTGGAAAACCTCGAAATCCTTCAAGCCTTCGCCGTTCGAGGCGAACAGAATCGGCTTGCCAGTCACGCTCGCCACCGACAGAGCCGCACCACCACGCGCATCACCATCGAGCTTTGAAAGCACGACGCCAGTGAAATCAACGCCTTCATCGAACGCTTGCGCGGTCTTGACCGCATCCTGACCGATCATCGCATCGATCACGAACAGAATTTCATTCGGCTGAACGGCATCGCGAATATCGCGCGCCTGCTTCATGAGCTCTTCATCTACGCCGAGACGACCAGCGGTATCGATAATCACCGTGTCGTACAGCTTCTGCTTAGCAAACGCGATCGAATCGCGCGCCACTTTTACCGGGTCGCCACTGGTCTGGCCCGGAGCGGATACTGCGTCGCCACCGTCAGACTGCACGCCTTTTTCCGGTGCGTACACGGGCACGCCAGCGCGTTCGCCCACGACTTGCAGCTGCGTGACGGCGTTCGGACGCTGCAAATCAGCTGCAACCAAGAGCGGCGTATGACCGGCGTCCTTCAGCCAATAGCCGAGCTTGCCGGCGAGCGTGGTTTTACCAGCGCCCTGCAAGCCGGCGAGCATGATGATCGTCGGCGGATTCTTCGCAAAGTTAAGCGGACGATCAACACCGGCGCCGAGAATGTCGGTCAACTCGTCGTTGACGATTTTGACGACCTGCTGCGCTGGGTTCAACGCTTCGGATACTTCAGTGCCCAGCGCACGCTCACGTACGCGAGCAGTGAACGAGCGCACGACTTCAAGCGCCACATCGGCGTCAAGCAGTGCACGGCGGATTTCGCGGATTGTGCCGTCGATATCAGCCTCAGAAAGTTTGCCTTTGCTCTTCAAATGCTTAAACGCATTTGAGAGACGGTCTGTTAAAGAACTAAATGCTGCCATAATGCGCACTAGTCTAGCCGTGGGGCCTGAAAAGGGCGTGAGCGAGGGTAGTCGCACCAACGGAACGGCTAATCTCCCTCTATCCGTCAGCCAACGGTGACTTTGGCGAGCGGAAGAAGCTCGTCGGTCATGTTCTTTGGATAGCCGCTTACGCCGCTGGCGGCAGCGATGAACGTCTTTCGCGTGTACAACCAGTCGTTTGGCGCGTCATCGCTGAGTGTTTTCGCATACGCTTTGAGCCGGTTCTGATAGTCGTTATCGTTCGTGGCTGCCAGCACATTCGCATACGACTGCTGAACTTCACCTTTTTGATAGTGATACACATTCTCACCCGCATACACAGGACCATCATCAATGGTTGTCGTCAGTGCGATCGTGTACTTGCCGTCGTTAATACGCTGCGTAACAGCCTCTTCACTATCGAGAGTCTCAACATTGACCGGCAAACTAATCGCACGCAACTGATCAGCGATCGTGTTCGCCAATGACGAGTATCGCATAGGCACAAGCAGATCAACCGTACCTAAATAATTATGGTAGAAGTAAGCGAGCATACTACTAGCTTGACCTTGATCATACGAGAACATGCCAGTTAAATCCTCATAACCCGGGTCAAGTGGCGTAAACGGACCACCGAGCGCACCTGCCGAATCAGACTGCGACGAAGCAATACCCTTCGCATCAATGCCGAAACGGAACGCACGACGAGCCTGCTGATCAGACAAAATCGAATCGGTTGCATTGTTGAACGCAAGCATCACTTTCGAACGCGACATGCCAGTCTCCACTTTCGGCTTCTCACCGTCGTTTGCCGCATTAGCCAGCGTGGCATCATCTGAAAATGCAAGCTGCACTTCACCATTCTGTGCAGCCTTCGTCAACGCATCCGCGCTCGCGTAATACTTCAGTGTTGCCTGACCGACCTTAGCTTTGTCACCGTGATATCGACTGTTATGTTCCAGCGTAATCGAAGAACCCTTATCGAATTGCTTCACGGTAAACGGGCCGGAGCCGAGCGCGGCGGTCGCATAGTCGATCGTAGCTTCGGAGTCATACACAATGCCCGCACGGCCGGACAGTGCACGCAAGAAACGCGGGTCAGGCTTGCTCAACGTGAGTTGGACTGTGGTTTCGTTCGGATTCACCGCAGACTTTAAATTAGCGAGATCGGTAACGCCCTGATATTTATTCTTGACGATCTGCTGCAGCGACCAAATAACATCAGACGAGTCCAGCACGTTACCGTTTGAGAACGTCAGCCCTGACGACAGCGTGAACGTGTACGTCAGTCCGTCGTCTGATACCTTCCAGCTTGACGCAAGTCCCGGTTGCAGCGCGTTGTTCTCATCGCGTGTCACCAGTGTCTCGTATACGTTGCCGATCAGTGCGCGTGATATGGCTGTACTTGCGTCTGTGCGTATGTCCAGTGAGTCTGGAGCGCCAGTCAAACCGACTGTTACGGACGACGACGGTTTATCGCCGCCGATAAGGGGCAACTCGTCGCGGTTTGTGACTGCTGACCATACCAACCATGCGATCAGCGATAGTACGACTGCTGTTGCTACGAAAACCAACCATGAACGTAGGGAATTCCCGCCTTGCTTATGCATGCCGCCCAGTCTAGCGGGGGGCGTTGTCGTCTCGGGGGAACATCTTATTTAACAAACGGATGTTTACGTGCTGTAAGCGGCATGAAAAAACTGCGCGAGCGGTATCAGCCAGCTGATGGACATGTCTCATTGAGTGGACAGTTAGCGCAGTCAGGCGTGCGCGCATGACACACCGCACGACCATGCAGTATCAATCTATGAGACAAATCAGTCCATTCTTCGGGTGGAAAACAAGCGCAGATCTCACGCTCGACCTTCACCGGATCAGACTTAGCAATCCGCCAATCGCTACGCCAACGCAGTCGTCCAGTCACACGCATCACATGCGTATCCACCGGAAATCCCGGAATATGAAACGCATTGCCAAGTACCACGTTCGCAGTCTTGCGACCCACGCCGGGTAAACCAGTCAACTCATCCATCGTACGCGGCACAACGCCACCGAAATCGCGGTCCAATGCGTTAGCCAACCCAAGCAAATGCTGCGTTTTTGAACGGAAAAAGCCGAGCGGACGAATAATATCTTCAACATCCTCAGCTCTCGCGTTCGCTAACGCCGCCGCATTTGGATACGATGCAAACAAGGCAGGAGTAACCGAATTGACTCGTTTATCGGTTGTTTGCGCGCTCAATACTGTTGCTACCAGCAGCTCAAACGGATTCGTAAAATGCAGTGCACATTTCGGAGCCGGGAACTCGCGGCACAGGATCGCATATTCGGCATGCATACGCTCCAAACGCGCCTGTTTTGACTCACGCATCGTGACCGGTTAATTCTTGACGTCTGTGGTTATCGGAGCAGACGGAGCAGCGCCGTTCGCCTCATCCTCAGGCGGGTCAAAACGGTAGCCAACGTTACGCACAGTGCCAATCAAATGCTCGTACTCACCACCGAGCTTGGCGCGCAGACGACGAATATGCACGTCAACCGTGCGCGTACCACCGTAGTAGTCGTAACCCCACACTTCTTGCAGCAGCTGTGCGCGCGTAAACACACGGCCAGGATGTTGCACAAGATACTTGAGTAGCTCAAACTCTTTATACGCCAGATCAATCGGGTGACCGTGCAGAGAAGCGGTATATCCGTTCGTATCAACCACCAAATCGCCGGAACGAATCTGACCATCAGCGTTCACAGTGCCCGGCTCGCTGCCAGCCGCGCCACCGCCAATCGTACCCGTGCCAAGAGGCGAGTTACCGCGTTCCGAAACGAGTCGCAGACGGCCTTCCACTTCAGCAGGAGAAGCAGAAGACACCACCACGTCAGCGATACCCCACGTCGAATTCACCACGGTGAATCCGCCCTCAGTGAGTACCAGCACAATCGGTGTAGACAAGCCAGATGCGTGAATCAGGCGGCACAACGTCTTCGCAGTCGCTAGATCATCGCGCGCATCAAGAAACAGAATCGTGTTCTCTGGCATCTTCACTAGACTTGCGGCGTCCATCGGTAGCACGCGCACGCGGTGCGACAGTAGGGCGAGAGACGGCAATACGGTCGCGGGATCGGCCGCAAACGTCATGAGCGTAAGATCCGTCACCATTCGCCCCCTTTTGTATAGGCTGTATAGGCCTTAACCACGGCTGTTACCGGGTATCGTAACGACTTTTTATGATGTCGCCTTATTGTACGCGCACAATATGGACACATTATGTTGACTGCTCGATGAATGGGATTGATACGGGCTCGAGAGGACGTAGGATTAATGGAGAACAACACTCGTAGTGTACCGTGAACGTCAGGAGTATGGGATGGACGAGCAGAACGGGATGATATCGGCGCCAACGAATAAGGGAGCAGGAGCACCGTTCGAGGCTGGATACGCGCCGGCGTGTGCTCTGATTGTGCTCGGGGTGCCGGTCGTGCTCGCGTTTGGTGGTGCCGGCGTGACTGGTATGAATGTGGTTATTGTCGCGTTGATGACATTGTTTGTCATCTGCTCGCCATTGCGCGACGGCATGGCCGGTCATGTGATTGCTGCGGTTGCTGGTGTGGTGGCGCTACTGGTTGCCAATACGAGGCAGCTAGCAGCATTCCTGTTCGGTGTGATCGCATGCACGCAAGCGCACCCGTGTCCGATTACCATGCCAGTGTGGACGCGTATGGCCGCATGGCTCGCGTCTGTTGGTGGACTGTTGGTTGTGCTCATTGTCGCTGCGTTTGTGCGGCAAATGGCGCGCGCTGAACGTTCGCATTTGATTCGTAGCCTTTCACATACCGTGCTTGAAGGCGTGTCGATGATTGCGGTAAGCGGCTGGTATTTTGTGCCGGATTATATGGCGTTACCCGATGAGGGTGGCAATAATATTGTGATGATTGTATCGGCGGCTGTGGTGATGTTACTCACGCTAGCGTTACTTGTGGCGAGCCGTTGGTGGGTGGCTGAAGCTGACCCTGACGAGCATGCACGCGCACCGTGGATCGGCATTATCGTGTTGCCGACGATGTTCGCAGGCGCACTTGTTCCAGTGGCTGGCCTGCTATCCATAATGATTCACTAGATTCACGGGCGGCGCAGTGTAGCTGAATTGGTGTTTTCATGGCTCCCCTGACAAGGGGAGCCGCAAGACAGCTCATCGTGCAAGGGGTGCCACACCACACATCACAGCACGCCGAGGTGTTCGAGTAGGACTTTCAAACCAATCAGAATCAGAACCACGCCACCGGTAATCTGCGCTGGCTGCTGCCAACGCGAGCCGAACGCGCGTCCAATATACAATCCCGCAGCCGAAAACGCACCAGTCGTCACGCCAATCGTCAGTACCGACGACCACACGTTAACCTTCATAAACGCAAAGCTCACGCCTACGGCAAACGCATCAATACTGCACGCTACAGCCAACGGTAACATGTGTCGCCAGTCAAACTCGGCCGTCTCCTTCTCGTTCTCTTCTTCTTCCTCAGACGCCTCACGAATCATGTTGCCGCCGATAAACGCAAGCAGAGCGAAGATAATCCAGTGATCAATCGCCGTCACATAACTTGCGAACGTTGTTGCAAAAAATAGCCAAGTAGCGGGAATAACGCCTGAAATCCACCAAACCACAGTGCCGTTTTAAGCGCGTCCACGCCGCGCAAACGATGCACGGTCAAACCTTTGCCGATCGAAACAGCAAACGCGTCCATAGATACGGAAATAGCAATGAGTAACGTCTGTAACATAGCTAGTCAAACAAGGTTCATCCCGCCGGTCTCCCCACGGGATGGGCCTCGACGGGATTTCGGTGAATCCGCCTACGCCTAGGGGCACCGACATTGAACTGCCGGGCAAGGCGCCGGGCTTTGAATCCGAAGCGAATGCTGTTCGCATGTCGTCAATTACGAGAAGCCAGTATACCACTTCGCTGCCAGCATCTTTCACACGGTGCGCACACACCTTGTGGCAAACTGTTGGTTAGTCATGCGGATGCGTGGTATAAGCGCTCCCGCGAAACAGATAACGATCGAGCACGAGCGAGCAGCGAAAGAGGTCAGCGTGGTCAAGGATCAGCAAGAAGATGTCCTGCACGTCGAAGGCGGTAAGCCTCTCAACGGCACAATTAAAGTGCGCGGAGCGAAAAACTTCGTCAGCAAGGCTATGGTTGCCGCGTTGCTGGCCCCGGGCAAGTCGGTACTGAAAAACGTGCCAGAAATTCGCGATGTACATGTTGTATCTGATCTGTTGCGCTTGCACGGCGTGACTGTTGACGTGGATGGTGCGAACGGTATCGTCACTATCGACGCGAGCCACGTTCAGCTTGCCGACGTTGCCGACGTAGACACGCTGTCTGGTTCGTCGCGTATTCCGATTCTGTTCTCCGGTCCGCTTGTCCACCGTCTTGGGGAAGCGTTTATTCCTGCGCTCGGTGGCTGCAATATTGGCGGTCGGCCAATTGACTTCCATTTGGAGACCTTGCGCAAGCTTGGTGCCACCGTTGACAAGGAACACAAAGACGGCATCCACATTTCCGCTCCTGACGGTCTGCACGGTGCGAAAATCCACCTGCCGTACCCGTCTGTCGGCGCGACTGAGCAGACGCTGCTCGCCGCAGTGCTCGCTGAGGGTAAGACTGAGCTGTCTGGTGCGGCAATTGAGCCGGAAATCATGGATTTGGTCGCCGTGCTACAGAAGATGGGTGCGATTATTTCCGTGGATGTGGACCGTACGTTCCGTATCGAAGGTGTTAAGGAGCTGAAGGGATTCACACATACCTCGCTCACCGATCGTATTGAGGCGGCTTCGTGGGCGTCTGCAGCGCTCGCTACGCACGGTGATATTTTCGTCAAGGGCGCGACTCAGCCGGAAATGATGACGTTCTTGAACGTGTTCCGCAAGGTTGGCGGCGAATTTGATGTGACTGATAAGGGTATTCGTTTCTGGCATCCGGGTGGGGACTTGCATCCGGTTGCGATCGAAACGGACGTGCACCCAGGCTTTATGACCGACTGGCAACAGCCGCTCGTGGTGGCCTTGACGCAGGCGAACGGCTTGTCGATTGTGCACGAAACCGTGTATGAGAACCGGTTCGGCTTTACCAAGCCACTCGTACAGATGGGTGCGACGATTCAGCTGTATCGCGAATGCTTGGGATCGCTGCCGTGCCGCTTCCAGCAGCGCAACTACAAGCATTCGGCGGTGATTTTCGGACCGACGCCGCTGACTGGCCGCGATATTGACGTGCCAGATTTGCGCGGCGGATTCTCACATTTGATCGCGGCGCTCGCGGCGAAGGGCCCGTCGAACGTGCAAGGTATTTCGCTCATTGACCGTGGATACGCTGACTTCCGCGGCAAGCTCGCGGCTCTCGGCGCTGATTTCGACTGATTGCTGAGTGCGGCTCCCTTTGTTGTCAGGACAGTAGCGATGTGCGTGGCGGAAAATGCTCACTGAGCACTGCTCAGTGAGCATTTTCCGCCACGCACATCGCTACACAGAGGTTAGGCGTCGAACTGGGTGGAGAGAGGCTTCATCAACACGGTGAGGGCCGCGATGCCAAGCGTCGTGGCGATCAATATAACACTCACGGAGAAGCGGTCGTACGCCCATCCGTATGCCATTTGCCCTACCGGCGTGGCACACATGCTGAGTGCGGCGGTTATTGACATTACTTTGCCGGTCATCGCCTCCGGCGTGCTCATTTGAATCGTCGGAATCGCAATGAGATTAGCAAAACAACTCGCAATCATCGTGCAGCAAGTGAATATCACGAGCACAATAAGTCTCGTCCATGCGTCTGCTGGCAGTATAAATACTACGATTTGCGGTATTAATGTCAGCGAAAATACCAATAACGTCAGCGGAAAATGACGCATGGTAAGTTTGGCGGCGACTAAGCCAGCCAAAAACGCGCCTACGATGCCGGCAATGCCGATGAGTCCGTCAGATATGCCGTACACGGTCGCGTTGAAACCGAGTGTGGTGCGAACCGTATATGGGAAACCAACCGCCGAGTAACCGGTGCCGAGAAAGTTCAACACGGAAACGAGCGCGAGCAGCCGCAGTAGCGCCGGTCGATCAGCGACAAGGAATCGCACACCGGCTTTGAGATCTTCGAGCGGTGCCGGCAGCGTGTCAGTTCCTCGATCAGGCGCAGCGAGTCGGATGAAACATTCGAGTGTTGCGGCCAATGCGAAACAGATAATGGTGATGATCATCATCGGCCGAATGCCAACCATTGCGTACAGTACGCCGCCGAGAAAACTTGGGAGCAAGGAGCTGAGCTGCTGTACTTGATTGACGACGGCCATCGCTTGCCGCATGGTTGACTGGCCGTAGCTGCGAAACATCTGGGGGAGTGCTGCTTGGACGGTTGGCGTCTCAAACGCGCCGAGGACAGCGAGCAGTACTTGCATCGTTGCGATGGCGACAATATTAAAGCCGATAGCAACGAATATAAGTGCGCTGGCGAGAATGAGCACGGCTGACAACGCGTCGAGCGCAACCATGATCGTGCGGCGATTTATGCGGTCAGCGAGGACGCCGCCGAATGGAGAAAGAATGATGGTTGGGACGATAGACACGGCGAGGATTGATGCGAAGACGGTGGCTGAGCCGGTTTCGTCGAGCACCCACATGGACATGGCGAAACGCAACATCATATTGCCGAATAATGAGATGCCTTGACCGGTTACGAGCAGGATAAAGTCGCGGGAAACGAGTGGGGTTTTGGTCATGATTGATTCCTTAGTCTCCTTAGATTACATACCGACCACCGGTATGTAAATTATCGTGAAAGATGACCTGATGATGCGGATACGGCTGGGCAACGCCAATGGCTAATGGTTGGGGTCAGGCGTTGTATGACATATAGAAACTGACGGTGAGATCAATCAGCTCGTCATTGAACACGGGTACACCGATAGCGGTGAGCATGGTAGCGAGGCAGGTCACGCGATGACGTAATTCGCTTCTTGTGGCGGGGTAAAAATGGGTCAGTAGCCAATAATTTGACAATAATGAGATAAGTTCTGCTGCTTCGCGTGGATATGCGGTCGGTATAGATCCGTCACGCACGCCTTCCTCAATAAATGGTTGCCAGCGCTTAGGCAGTTCGGTGGCCCAAAATCGCAAGTTAGACGCCAATGTTTGTGGATCGTCAAGAAACGAAATTGACACTTGGTTAAGTTTATTATGTTGTTCATTACCAATCGACTCTTGAATCATGAGCCGCAATTTTGCTAGCCCATTGATATCGGTGCGAGCTGCGATGTCGGCATATTTGGCGTTGGCTGCTTGCCAATCATTCTCGGTGAGTCGGTCAAGAATGGCCTTTTTTGACTTGAAATGGTGATAAATCGCACCTTTCGACAGGTCACCGAGTTGATCGACAATATCTTGTATTGAGGTGTTTTCATACCCCTTGGTAAAAAAAATCCCTTGAGCGGCGTCAAGGATACGTCGCTCGGTTACCTCGGGATGTGCGTTGCGTGCCATGTGCGTCTACCTTTGGTGTCGGCTGCTTGCCTTTTCACTGGTTTTTACCCTATTATACATACCGTCGGTCGGTATGGAATGTGCGTGTCTGTGCAGCGAATCATTCTCAATAAGAAAAGTGTGAGCCAAACGCACGAAATCGCTCAATCGCACATTTTATAGATCGTTGGAATAACGCCGTTTATCAGTGGCTTATGTTCGATTGTAGAAAGCCAATCCTCACACTTTTCTTATTGAGAATGATTCGCTGCGCAATCGCGTGTCATGAAAAATATTATTGAATTTTCTATTATAGAAAATTCAATAATAAATGCTATGGTGTATGTGGCTCAGAACGTTTTATCGGTAAAGACTGTGGAAGGAGTGACGTTCATGTTCATTGGACGAGAACAGGAGTTAGCTGCGTTAGAGCGTATGTACGCGAGTGATCGATTTGAGATGATGGTGATTTATGGTCGACGCCGTATTGGCAAAACCGCGCTGATTGATCATTTTCTCAACGGTCGTAAAGCGTTATATTTCACAGCGCGTCAGCAGAATTCGCAGCTTATTTTGCAGTCGTTCTCACTTGTTGTATCTGAGTATTTTGGGTATGCGGATGCGTTAGATTTTTCATCATGGGATCGAGCTATCGATTTTCTGGTTCGTCAGGCACAACAGCATGTCGGTGACAAGATGATTATTGTGTTCGATGAGTTTCCATATGCTGCACAAGCTGAACCTGGTCTGGCGTCGATATTGCAGATTGCAATCGATCATGGGCTTAAGGATGCGAATGTCATGCTGATTCTTTCTGGCAGTAATCAAGGGTTTATGGAAAGTGAGGTGCTTGGTTATAAGAGCCCTTTGTATGGTCGTCGAACGGGACAGTTGCGTTTGCAAGCGTTTGACTGTTTTGATGCGGCTCGGTTTGTACCAAATGCAAGCGCCGAGGAATGCGTGTTATATTACGCGACGTTTGGTGGTACTCCGTATTATCTGTCGCAATTAAAACCGGAATTGACGTATGCTCAGAATGTTGCTGCTTTATGCTTCGACAAGTCTGGATTACTCTATGAAGAGCCGATGATGATGTTGCGTGAGGAATTGAAAAGTCCTGCCGTATATGATTCGATACTGCAAGCGATTAGCAATGGGTGTAATACGTCGAAAGCCATTGCTGATCGCATTGGCATAGAACAAACGTCATTGCCGTTCTATGCTCGAACGCTTGAGGAGCTTCGAGTGATTGAACGCATTGTTCCGTTTGGGGAGAAGACAACGTCGCGTAAATCACGCATCCACATTAAAGACCCGTTTTTTTCATTTTGGTATCGATTCGTTGCTCCGCATGTCACACTTATTGAAACAGGCAACGGGGCGATGATTGCTGAGCGTGTTGTGCAGGGACTTGCGTTTGCGACGTATGTTGGGCAACAGTTTGAGAACATGTGCATACAGTGGGTGATGCGAGAATTCCGCGAAGGGCGACTTTCGGTGACACCGGCACAGATTGGCAAATGGTGGGGAAATAACCCGTTAAAACACGAGGAAACGGATATTGATCTTGTTGCAGCTGACCCAATGGAACATAAGCTTTTGCTTGGCGAGTGCAAATGGCGCAACAATGTCAATGAGACTGACATGGTAACAGCATTACGAGAACGGGTTGGCCTTGTGAAAGGCTATCGAGAAACTATACTTGCGTTCTTTACGAAAAACCCTGTGCATGAATCCACGACGGCAAAATATGCAAGTGACCCAGACATGATATTCGTATGTGCAAACGATATGTTCACGCGATAATATCAATGGGAAGGTTGCGCAGCGAATCATTCTCAATAAGAAAAGTGTGAGCCAAACGCACAAAATCGCTCAATCGCACATTTTATAGATCGTTGGAATAACGCCGTTTATCAGTGGCTTATGTTCGATTGCAGAAATCCAATCCTCACACTTTTCTTATTGAGAATGATTCGCTGCGCAGGGGCCTCGGTACAATGGGGCCTTATGGCATCCAAAGGAAAACCGTCGCCGCGCTCTGCGGTTGCGCCACTGTCAAACGAGCAAGTTGCCCGACTTGCCAAGCAGCATACGCTTGTTGACCCGATGCGTGACCTGCCGACCGGACCGAATCGGCGTATCAATCAAGCCGAAATTAACGCGCAACATCCCAAAGGCACAGCCCGTCTCTTAAAAGGCGTTGACCTTGTCTTCAAAGCCAGTTGCAAAACGCGCGCGTGGGGACTCGACAATATTCCTGAAACTGGCCCATTTATTACCGCCGCTACGCATGTCACCATGTTTGATGTGTTCGTGCCAATGGCCAGCCTATTTCATATGGGCCGTCGCCCGCGATATATGGCCAAAGCAGAAATGGCGCACTGGCCAGTGATCGGCAAATGGTTCCAGCTCGTCGGCATGCAACCGGTACAACGACGCAGCGGTAAAGCCAAGGCTATTGAAGAAACATCAATTGAAATTTTGACTTCTGGCCGGCCGTTAACGATTTGGCCTGAAGGCACGGTTACGCGCGACCCGAAGAAATGGCCGATGAGCATGAAAAACGGTGTTGGCGTGATTGCGCTTGAATCGTCGCGGCGGCTTGGCTATCAAGTGCCATTGTTCTGCGCCGTGACGTGGGGAGCGGCCAGCATTAACCACTGGTGGCCGTGGCCGCGCAAGAACGTTGTCATGTGCTATGACACGCGACTTGACTATGCCGACTTACTCGCAGACGCACAGTCGTGGGGTGATGAAGTTCCAGCCGAGCTCGCCGACGAACTGACCCGTCGTATTCGCGTTCGCATGACCGAGATTATGGCTCAAATCCGCGGCGAATCCGCGCCTGACGGCTACTGGGATTACCGCACTATGCGGCGCGTGCACGACTGACCATAACTGACTAATTACATAAGTTAAGGAGTAATTATTTTGAACATTACCGTATTAGGCGCAGGCGCATGGGCGGAGCCGTTAAACTGACAGTCCGGTGGACTGTCAGTAGGCGACGCCGAGCGGCGGCAGCCGTGAGGTAATATGACAGCACCCCATGCGGGGGTATAAGTTAAGGAGTAATTATTATGAACATTACCGTACTAGGCGCAGGCGCATGGGGTACCGCCTTCGGCCAAGTCCTCGCCGACGCAGGTAACAACGTGACCATGTGGGCGATCGAACCTGAAATCGTTGAAGGTATTCGCGACCATCATCACAACGGTGTACGCCTACCGTCCGTTGCCAAACTGCCCGACAACATGACCGCTACAGGCGATCGTGCTGAGGCCGTCAAAGACGCTGAAATCGTCGTCGTTGCGATCGCCGCGCAATTCGCACGCGTCGCACTTGCCGAATTTAAGAATCTCATCCCTCAAACGGCAATCGTCGTCAGCCTGATGAAAGGCATCGAACGCACGACCAGCAAGCGCATGGACCAAGTCGTGCGTGAAGCTCTCGATCTACCTGCCGAACGATTCGCCGCTGTTTCCGGTCCAAATTTGAGCAAGGAAGTCGCTGATCGTCAGCCGGCTGCAACTGTTGTCGGCTGCGCGGATCTCGATAACGCGCGTAAGGTTGCGAAAGCCTGCACCACCGACTATTTCAAGGCGTTCGTTACGCGTGACGTTATCGGTCTCGAAATGTGCGGTTCTCTCAAGAACGTGACTGCGCTCGCCGTCGGTATGGCTCGCGGCGCTGGATACGGTGAGAATACGGCTGCAATGATTGAAACCCGCGGACTTGCTGAGCTCACTGCCCTTGGCAAAGCTGCCGGTGCTGACCCGAAGACGTTTGCTGGCTTGGCTGGCGTGGGCGACATGACTGCCACTTGTGGCTCTCCGTTGAGCCGTAACTACACGTTTGGTGCGAACCTTGGCAAGGGTTTGAGTGTCGAGGAAGCTACCAAGGCGAGCAATGGCGTGGCTGAAGGCGTGCCGACTACGAGTGCAGTTGTTGCTCTCGGCAAGGAACTTGGCGTTGCAACTCCGCTCGCGTATGCGATGAGTCGCGTGCTTGAAGACGGTATTTCTTGCCAGCAGATGCTCGGATTGCTGTTCGGCGACGAGATCACTGAAGAGTAAGTAGGGGAGCGCGGCGAGTAAGCTACTGCCCCAGTATTGCGTTTTAGACAAAAGGATGAATATGACCACAAAGCGCATCATCGTGATGTATGGCGGCAAAGCCGACGAGCATTCGATCTCTTGTATTTCGGCGGCCGGCGTGCTTAAAGCGCTTGACACCGACCGTTTCGAGCCGGTTCCAGTTGGTATTACGAAGGCTGGTCAGTGGATTGTTGACGGTGAGGACCCGCGCGGTTGGAACTTGTGTGGCAGTACGCTGCCGACCGTTGAGAAGACTGCTGATTCGCGTGATGTTGTGCTCGATGTTGCGCTTGGCCAAGATGGTTTCTTCGCGCGCAACACTGATGGCACGCTATCTTCGCTTGGTCATATTGACGCGGTATTTCCGGTGCTGCATGGCCCGTTTGGTGAAGACGGTACGATTCAGGGCCTGTTTGAGATGATGAACGTGCCGTATGTTGGTTGTGGTGTACTCGCGTCTGCCGCGTGCATGGATAAGCATTATACGAAGTTGCTGCTTGCGGCTGCTGGTATTGCGGTTGCACCTGGTATCACGTTGGATGCGCGTGGATTCGATCAGGTGACTCAATTTGCAGCGAACGGCGATGCGATTCTCGCACAAGTTGAGGCTGCTGGACTTGAGTATCCGCTGTTTGTCAAGCCGTCGCGCGCTGGTTCCAGCTTTGGCGTGACCAAGGTTGAGCATGCTGGTGATGCGGCTGAACTTGCGGCCGCGGTTTACGAGGCGAGCCACCATGATTGGCGTATTCTCGTTGAGCAGGGTATTGCTGCGCGCGAGGTTGAGTGTGCGGTATTGTGCCCGAAAGCTGGTGAGAAGCCTCGTGCCAGCTGGCCCGGTGAGATTGTGCTTGACAAGCGCGCGGGCGGCGACGATCAGTTCTACGATTTCGACAGCAAGTATATGGATGCGTCTGCAAGCCACGTTGAAGTACCGGCAAACTTGCCTGATGATCTGCTTGAACGTGTACGAGAAACTGCTGTCAAAGCGTTTAAGGCGGTTGATGGCGCAGGCTTAAGCCGCGTGGATACGTTCGTGACGCCGAACGGCGACGTGATGGTCAACGAGATCAATACAATGCCTGGTTTCACGCCGATTTCTATGTATCCCAAGGCTTGGGAGGCTACTGGCGTGAGCTACACGGATCTCATCACCACGCTGATCGAAGGCGTGCTGCGTTAAGCAGTTCTTTGGCTCCCCTAGCAAGGGGAGCCAAGATAGCGACCAGTTCGTCCTGCAATTGCGGACGCGCTATGCGAGCCATTTTTAAGGGGTGGCGAATTCGTTAACGAATTAATACAGCTGTTGGATTACGCGCCGATAGCCGCGCGCTGTTCGAGGAAATCGGCATCAGCTAATGCTCGCACTGCTGCGTCGCGCACGCTCGACAAGAATACGTCGGGCTTAGCAAATACCAGCACTTGCCCTTCAATACCGAAGGGTGTAAATCCAGTAAATTTCACCAGTGGCACACTGTCATCTGCTGCAACGTCAGCTGTCCCGCGCGTGACGACATCAATAATGCGTCGCTCGACTTCCGTTGTATCGATGCCGGCTTTTGCAGTAAACGGCACGGTTACGGTACCTTCATTACTGGGCGTGAGTCGTTCCAACGATGCCGTGTTGAGTACCGAATTTGGAATCACCATCTCGTTACCGTTTCGTTCGCGCACCACAGTTTGCCGCCACGTAATATCTTTGACCACGCCGGTGGTACCAGCGACGGTTACCAGATCACCGGGCTGAATCACGCGTCCGAGCATGAGTCCGAATCCTGAGATCACGTTCGCAACCGTATCTTTCAAACCAAGCGACACAGCAATGCCGCCGACGCCAAGCGCTGTCATCAGTGTGGTTGGATCAATGCCGAACACTGGTTTGAGTACGATTGTTGCGGCGACAACCCAAATCAGTACACGCACAATATTGATAAAAATCGATGCGCTCGGCATATTACTGCGGTCGAGCAGTTTGCGTAACACTTTACTGACGATTTTGACGATGACCCACGCGGCAATCAGTACGATTGCGAGGAAAATGATCCGAGCCGCGTTCGATGCAAGCCAGCTCAACGCAAGTTGCATAATATTGAGACTATCTTGCGTTGCATCGGTAATGTTATCCATACTGGCTCCTGTCGAATCATGTGCGTTTGCGCTCTATCCTAGCGGCTTATGCTTGCGAGCTGGGCATATTGCCGATGTTACCGCGGAAAATACGATGCCAATAGCTGAGCAAATCGTTGCGTGACAGTGACAAGCACATGCTCATTGCCAGTACAGCCACATCCTCGTTAAGTAGGTCGTCAAGCTCAACATTATCGCGCAGTTCAGGCCATCGGCTGAGCACAGTGAGCATGCCTCCAACCGTGAAATCAAGCATGAGATCAGTCTTGAGATCGATCTGTTCGGGCAGCTGCAGTACGTGGATAATCGTGAGTCGACCGAAATCGCGGAGCGAATCGACAAGTTCAGGCGAGCTGTGTGGACCGGCGATGAGCGAGAGTCGATCGAGCCGTTCGCGATGCTCGGGCGATTGCATGAGATTGGTCATGTTTTCGCGCCATGTAACGTCTGGGTCAGAGTCTGGCGTGGGCAGTGCTGGTTTGGCTTGCTGCACGACGTGCATGATAGCTGAATCAGCGAGTTCTGGCAGACTGCTGTAATGATAGTAGAATGAGTTACGGTTGACGCCGGCTTCGTGCACGATGTCAGTGACGGTGATTTTGTGATATTCGCGGTCGGCGAGTAGATCCCAGAACGCATTTTCCATGCGTTCTTTGGCAGGAAGGATTTCGGAATCCCTGCGTGGTCGTGGCATATTGACTCCTTGTATTGAGACAAGCTGTCTAGACACTGTGTCTAGCTTGATATGATACACGGTGTCTGATTATGCGCGCTAGTGCGTAATCATGGCTTCCCTTGTCAGGGGAGCCATGATAAAGCATCTCGCGGTGCTGTCCCGTTAGCTCCTTACCACGGTTTGTTGGTGTTGCCGGTGTTGTTGGTGGTCTCGGACTGTGAGCCATCCGTCGTGGTGCCGTTCGACGGCGTGGACTGTTCGTTGGCTTTGAGCAGTTCTTCGACTTGACGACGTTGCTCATCAGTCAACCCCCCAGACGCGCCACCATTCGATGAGTCAGACTCCGCACCGCTAGATGACTGTGCCGATTGCTGATCGTCAGAGGACCCTTCTTCTTGCGCAGTCAACTGATCGTTCACGAATTTCGTCAGCTGTTCTGACACTGCAGCATTAGCGGCAATTGCCTCACGAATCGACGGTAACAACACTACGCCAGCCGAAGCTGCATCAGCAAACTGTGCATCAGTTTGATCTTGTCGCGTACTCAACGTGTTGTAATCGGGTGTATCTGAGCGTGCGGCCGCGATATTCTCGTTCAGATTACTTGTCGCCTGATTAAACGTACTCACTGCGCGCAAATTGACTGAAGCGAGTACAC
The DNA here is from genome assembly GCF_002259755.1 of Bifidobacterium hapali. Taxonomy (GTDB): domain Bacteria; phylum Actinomycetota; class Actinomycetes; order Actinomycetales; family Bifidobacteriaceae; genus Bifidobacterium; species Bifidobacterium hapali. The sequence continues at coordinate 91,138 of NZ_MWWY01000021.1, read as the reverse complement.
CTGTAATCAGCAGTAATCCCGCAACTATGCCGATTACAACGCGTGCGCCGATTGACGCACGAGACTGCATTCGTATCGAACGAGATGAGCGACTCGCGCGTGAGCGCTCAGTCGCACGGTCACGATCATGGTTGCGGCCACGCGCATGATCAGCATGAGCACTCATAATAGCCTCCTCGATTGCACAATCCACATACCAATCTGCGCTGCAAACAACACAGCCGCAACAATCGCCAACGGCCATACTATCGGCGTTGTACGAGTGCGTTGCTTCACTGTCGTCGTCACTCGCCACTGTTGCGATCGCTGTTGCGACACGCCGTTCGCCATCGTCGCATTCGCGTTCACAGCCACATACGTGCCACTGATCTCATCGGCAATATTCTTAAGCGTTGTCTCATCTAACTTAGAAATACCCGGCTGACCTGTATCAGGATCAGTAACCCACGAGCCATCAACCGCACTGCCGTCACGGATAACAGGAATCTTGCCGCCTGCCGTAGAGCCGACACCAACTGTAAAACCATCGTTGAGATACTTGCGCAACGTTGAGTATGAGCGTCGTGTTGTTGAGCCAGTTTCTTCGCCGTCGGTAATCAGATACAGAATAATCGCATCGTTCGGTCGACTTTCACGAATCGATTTGAGATTGACCAACAGCGCATCCAATGGTGCGTCAAGACTCGACCCGCCAGACACGTTCGTCGCCTCAACCGCAAGCGTATTCGCCCACGTATTGATCGCGCGCGCATCCGGCGTTAATGGTACATCCACCGTTCCCGCCGAACCGCCGAATCGTAGCCCCATAAAACTCGCATCCGCGTACAGCGACGTAATATCTGCAACCGCGCGTTTAGCCGCATCCAGCCGACTCATCGACTCAGCAGACCCATACTGCGCGTCCGCAACCGCCATTGAACCAGTGACGTCAACCGCAACCACCACGTCAGTCGCGTTCACAGCCTGACTGGTCGTAGTCGATACGATGCTCGGCGTTAACGCCATCACTGCAACCGTTACGCACAGCAGCACGCGCACCACGCAACTCGCTGTCGTTTCGTCAGTCGTCTGCGCGCGAGTGCGACGCACATGCACGATCACTGCCGCAACCGCCAAGCCGATCATTACTGCAGCAATCAAGCCACCGACCGGCCAACCGAGCGCAGGATTAAACGTCAACCGCGAGAGCGTACCTGTTATCGACTGCCAAAGATTCGTCGCACTCATCGGCGCAACCTCCACGCTGTAATCATCCAGCCGGCCATACATATTGCTAGTGCGAGCGTTAGCCAACCCGGCGCGTCACTGATTGCGGCCTTTGTGTCGCGCTGACTGACTGCTTCGCGTCGCCGGTCGATTTCTCGTACGAGCTGGCTGATATCCGCACCGTTCGACTGAGTGAGGAAAAACCCACCATGCGATTCGATGAGATTGCGCATGTCGGTGGTCGTCGCCTCAGACTCGCTCGATTTGGGTCCGGAAAACAGGCCGTCCACGGTAATGCCGGCGCTGGAAACGAGGTCGAGTGCGGCAGACAGTGTGTACGTTGGTTCGCCGGACACGACATTATCGGTGGCGAGCACGATTGACGCGGCACGTTGGCGCGTCGCGTTGTGACGGTCTGCTGAGTTATCTGACGAGTCGTTTGACGTGCCTGTCGCTGTCGAACCGTATGCGAAACCGGGCAACATGGCCGCGCAACTGACTACGCCGTCGCCGATCAGTGACGTTGCGTTCGCGCGATTTTGTGTACCTTCCAGCCAATTTGCGATTCGCTGATACTGTTCGTCGCTCATCTTGTCGATATCGTCTTGCGTTTCGACACCCTTCAATATTGTCGCAGCTTGCGTGAGCTGATCGGTAACCAGATCGTAGTCGTCAGTTAGAGGAAACACTGTGCGTGACGTGGAGTTGAAAATACTCAATCCGATGCGCTCGCCTTGGAAATGCGATACAAGATTGAGATATGTTTCGATGACTTCGCGGTCATACGGCAACGTGGAGCCGGAAACGTCGAGACACAGTACGATATCGCGTCGGCTGGCACGTTCTTCACCAATATCGACAGTGGACGGCCGGGCGAGTAGCGTGAGTGCGATAAGTGCGGCCGCGATAAGCAATGCGAGTGCGAGACGATTCAATCTGCGCCAAGATTTGAGCTGTTGCGCGGCTTCTTCAGTTGCAAGATCATCGGTTAAGGAGAAGATGGGCGCTTCTGTTGCGTGTGTTTCACCGCTGGCGTGTGTATTGCGACGGCTGGACAGTACGACAATCAACAGTACGATAGCTGCGATCGCGAGCAGACCGGCCAACGCGGCCCACGGCCACTGCCAGGTTAGCGTTGAAGTAGACATATCAGCGCCACCTTTCGATTAAATTGGATACCCACGCAGCAGCCTGCCGAACATCAACTGAGTTGGCGTGCGGATTGAGCGTAGCATCCGCGAATTCGGGAGGATACAGTGCTCCGATCGTCTGTTTGAGCAAATCGAGACTGTGCTGATTGCCGGACGTGCGAGGGAGTAACGACAGTTCCGCCAGTGTACTTGCGCTCACATCTGCGCCCAGCGCAACACTTGCGAATCGACGCGCCACCTCCGCTAACTCAACGAACGCATCTTCACGAGACAATGTACCCTCATCATGGCGACGCACAATATCGTCAACTTCACTGCGCCAACGTGCCAGCGCATTGCCATCCATATGTACGCCACGACGGTCAGTTGTAACGCGTCGGCGTCGCGGTCGAGACAACACGATCACTAGAACAACTAGCGCGATCGCTGCAGCGAGACAACCCAGTGCAATCGCAGCCAACGGCATCATCAGATCAAGCTGAGATACTGGATTGAGATCGTTAAGATCATTCACGCCGCACCTCCCGCTCGAATCTGATTGAACGCAGCTGATACCGATGCCAGCGATACGAGCCGCACAAACTGTTCAAACATCGCCTCGCTCGACGAGCCGCGAATCATACGCGAACCATGCCGAACTAACTCACGATTGAGTGCGGCCGCGATGAACTCGCGATGTGTGCGCACCTGCTCAGCCTGCGTGCGACCGCGCAAAAACGCGGGTAAACGACGACCGCTCACGCCATCGGTGACGTGCGTGCTCATCGGCGCCGCAAACGGATTTAACGTTGCGACATCAATAAGCACCACCGGATGTGTGCGCGCAATACGTCCGATCGTCGCCACATGCCGCTGCTCAAGCGCATGTTCGTCGGTCGCGAGCACAATCAATGCGTCACGGTCGCGGATGCGTCGTGCGTACGCAAGCAGTGCGTCTATATTGCGAGCGTGATTCCATGAACGATCTAACGCCTGATCGAGCGTGTGTTCAAACTGACTAAATCCGCCATGAAACGGGACGCGCGTAATACTCGACGCATCGCCGAGTATCAGCGAAATATCGTCAGAGCGACGCAATGACAAGGCGGCAAACATGCGCAGTGCGTTCGCTGCAACCTGCCACGCGCGCTCACCATGATCACACGAGCCAGTCATCTCACGGCCAACATCCAAGAGCAACCACACATGACTCGTCACACGACGCTCACGCTGCACCACCATCGGACGACCTTGACGCGCACTCGACTTCCAGTCAATTAGACGAGCCTCATCGCCGGGCTCATAGACGCGGATATCCATCACATCGTCATTACCGCCACGCCGCCCCGACGCATGCTCGCCCTCAAGAATGCCCAACGCTTTGCGTACCGTGGGCAGACTCAGCGACGTGCCGAGCGATTCAATACGCTTGCGAATTGGATCGTCGGCTATGGGCTGACCGATCATGGAACCGGCACCGCCCGAACAATCGAATCCACCACCTGATCGGCACTCACGCCATCCGCTAGCGCCTCGAATGTGAGCATAATGCGATGGCGCAACACTTCCGCAGCGAACGCCTTAATATCCTCCGGTATGACATAATCGCGTCCGGCGAGCAGTGCGTTAGCCTGACCGATGCGCGTGAGCGCGATCGAAGCACGCGGACTCGCACCTAACCGCACCAGCTGTGACAAACCCTTCACTGGGTGCGTGCCAGCACCGCGCGACGTAGACGCCATATCAACTGCGTAGCGCATAATCGCATCCGACACATGCACACGACGAGAGGCCGCGCGCAAGAATTCAACGTCACGAATCGACACCACGTCAGGGCTGAGCTGCGTTGGATCGATCGTGTCCGAGCCACGCCGAGTCAGCAGTGCGAGCATACGCGCTTCCTCATCTGCGCTCGGGTAGGTCATGACCGCTTTCATCATGAAACGATCCATTTGCGCTTCAGGCAGGTTAAACGTGCCTTCTTCTTCAATGGGATTCTGCGTGGCGATCACCATAAATGGCTTCGGCAGGGGGATGCGCTCGCCGCCGATTGTGGTTGCGCCTTCAGCCATCGCCTCAAGCATGGCCGACTGCGTTTTCGCGTTGGAACGGTTGATTTCGTCGAGTAGCACGAAATTCGCGTGAATTGGGCCGATTTGCGTCGTGAATTTTTGTGACGCGAAATCGAATACTTGTGTGCCGACCAGATCGGATGGCATGAGATCGGGGGTGCACTGGACGCGTTTGAACGTGCCCGACACGCTGGTGGCCAGCGTTTGTGCAGCGGTAGTTTTGGCAAGACCAGGGACTGATTCGATGAGAATATGGCCACCTGCGACAAGAGTGACAATTAAGGATTCGCGCAGATTATCTTGACCGATGAGGGTAGCGGCGAATCGTGAGCGAATACGGTCAGCGAGCTGACGGGCGCGCATGACATCGTCTGGCGCCAGACCGGTCGTCGTCGGTTGAGGAGGCATCGCCGCAGGCTGCGGTGGTACATTTGGCTGAATTGGGAATACAGGCATGCGCCCCACTGTACCGCAGCAACCCAAATTTCGCTGAGCGAGGTGCGGGGTGTGCGTTGTATTGGCTCGCCTGTCGGCTCGCACGCTGTCTAAAAACAGTCCACTGGACTGTTTTCTTTACGGTAACGGTCCTGCAATTAAGGACGCGCTGCGCGCGCAGTTTGCTGGCTCGCCTGTCGGCTCGCTACGTTACCTAGAAACAGTCCACTGGACTGTTTCTTTTACGGTAACGTCCTGCAATTAAGGTCGCGCGCTGCGCGCAGCTTGCTGGCTCGCCTGTCGGCTCGCACGCTGTCTAAAAACAGTCCACAGGACTGTTTTCTTTACGACAGCGTCCAATCAACCGGGTCGGCGCCCATGGCGGTGAGAGCGGCGTTTGCTCGGGAGAAGGGCTTGGAACCGAAGAAACCGCGCGAAGCGGATAATGGGCTCGGATGCGGCGACTTAATAATGTACGCATTATCGAGCAGTGGTTCGAGGGTTTGCGCATTGCGTCCCCACAGAATCGCCACTAACGGTTTAGGATTGCCATGCTCATCGGTGCGTGCGTTGAGCGCGCGAATCGCCGCATCGGTCACTTGTTCCCAGCCCTTGCCCTGATGCGAATTCGGTCGGCCCACACCAACCGTTAAACATCGGTTGAGTAGCATCACACCATGCTTTGTCCACGGTGTCAAATCACCATTTGACGGCATCGGTACGCCCAAATCATCCGTCAGTTCTTTATAAATATTGATCAAACTCTTCGGCAATGGTCGCACGTCAGGTGCCACGCAAAAACTCAGTCCAACTGGATGCCCGGGCGTCGGATAAGGGTCTTGTCCAACAATAAGTACGCGAATCGAGTCAAACGGTATCGTAAACGCGCGCAAAATATTGCGACTAGCCGGCAGATACGGACGACCTGCGGCGATCTCAGCGCGCAGAAAATCGCCCATTCGATGCACATTCGGCTCGACCGGGGCCAGTGCTTGAGCCCAGCCAGCTTCAACGAGTTCGGACAGCGGCTTGACATGAGTTGCTTCCATAGTGCCCTTATTCTAAGCACACCGTCGGTCGTTGATCACAGTAACTTGGTCAAGGTGGCGGTTACACTCGTGAGTAGCTGTGTATGGAAGGGCTGATATGGCGAAACAAGACAAAGCGACCTACGATTCGTATGCTCCTGATGCATTCGACAATCCACCGGCTGGTCCGGTCGGCGTGCATCGCGGCCCGCGTTCCGCTGGTGCACGCGTTGCACCGTACGCTATCGTACTCGTTGCTGCGGTTCTTGTCGGTGCGCTGACGTGGAGTCTCGTGACCGGCGAGTTCTCGAAGGTTACTGGTTTGGGTGGTAATACGACGACTACACAGTCGTCTGGCACTACGAGTACATCCGGTTCTGGTACTGATTCGTCCAATGGTACAGGCAGTTCAGATTCGACTGACGGCACGTCGTCGAACGGTACTGACTCATCGACTGATAGTGACGCCAACTCGGATGGTAGTTCTGACTCAACGGACTCGACCGACGGTTCTACGTCGTCGAACGGTACTGACAATACCGACAATACTGACAATTCGCAGTCCAATGATCAGTCTACGCAAACTGATCAGAACGCGGCTGTGAACAAGACCACATCTGTGCGTGTCGTGAACGCTGCGGGGATTAATGGATATGCGGCACAGAAAAAGAGTTCGCTCGAATCGGCTGGTTATACGGCTGTTGAAGCTGCGAACCCGACAACGACTAACCTACCGTCCTCGACAGTGGTGTGGTATCAATCTGAGGCAGATAAGGCCACAGCTCAAGACGTTGCTTCTACGCTCGGCATTAGTGCAGTCGAACAAGTTAACGGTCTGACCACCCCTATTGTTGTTGTGCTGCGCAACTGAAAGCCGCAATTTCCTCACGGTTTTTATTCACTTGATTAACGCTTCGTCCCGCCAGTCGCTACAATAGGGAGAGTCGCAAGGCGGGGGGAGTGCGATTTGGGTTGTGTGTGTCTCTTCCTTTGAGTCTGCGATGTTCGGATTACCAAAGAAAGAATGGTTATGGCACACGGAACCGTGAAGTTCTTCAGCGCTGGAAAGGGGTACGGCTTCATCAACCCGGACGATGGTGGAGATGATGTGTTTGTCCACTACTCGGTGATACAAGCTGATGGATTCAAGACGCTGGATGAGGGGGATAAGGTCGAGTACGAGGCCGAGCGCGGCCCGAAAGGCATGCAGGCTACAAAGGTGATCAAGCTGTAGGGATCGCCTTGTTTTCCTACAGTCCTCCCCAATCAAGCCCCGGTATGCACTTCTAGATGCATACCGGGGCTTGTTCGTATGTGACTTGGTTCTGCGGTGTTTTACACCCTTGGTTGTGGCAGAAATCTCTCACTGAGTGTCACTCAGTGAGAGATTTCTGCCACGCCATACTGATACCCATAATCGCGTATGCCGTCAGCACAATCGCCGCATACGGTTGGCACTCGGGCACCGAGAGTGCTAATCTCCCAATTAGCACTCGGAAGGTGAGAGTGATAACCGGCAGCTGACGGCTGGTCATCGCGCCACCTGACGCAGTGAATATCAGTCACCGTGAAGTCATGTGGAGGACAATCATGGCAAAGATCATTTCGTACGACGAGGAAGCTCGTCAGGGAATGCTCGCGGGCCTCGACAAGCTCGCTGATACCGTTAAGGTCACCCTTGGTCCGAAGGGTCGTAACGTGGTGCTCGACAAGAGCTACGGCGCACCGACCATCACCAACGATGGTGTGTCCATCGCCAAGGAAATCGATCTTGAAGACCCGTACGAGCGCATTGGCGCTGAGCTGGTGAAGGAAGTCGCTAAGAAGACCGACGACGTCGCTGGCGATGGCACCACCACTGCAACCGTGCTGGCTCAGGCTCTTGTGCACGAAGGTCTCAAGAATGTGACCGCTGGCTCCAACCCGATCGCACTGCGCCGCGGCATTGAGAAGGCGTCTGAGGCTATCGTCAAGGAGCTGAAGGCTGCTGCTAAGGACGTTGAAACCAAGGATGAGATCGCCGCAACCGCAACCATCTCTGCTGGCGATGAAGAGATCGGCGACAAGATCGCTGAAGCGCTTGACAAGGTCGGCGAAGACGGCGTGGTGACCGTCGAGGACAATCAGGGCTTCGGTCTGGACCTCGAGTTCACCGAAGGTATGCGTTTCGACAAGGGCTACATCTCCGGTTACTTCGCTGCTGGCACCGAGAACCAGACGGTGTCCTTCGATGACCCGTACATCCTGCTGACCACCAGCAAGATGTCGAGCATGAGCGACTTTACTCACATCGCTGAGCAGGTCGTCAAGACTGGCAAGCCGCTGCTGGTTATCGCTGAGGATGTTGACGGCGAGGCTCTCGCTGGCATGGTTCTCAACCACGCTCGTGGCGCGATTAAGTGCTGCGCTGTCAAGGCTCCGGGCTTCGGCGATCGCCGTAAGGCCATGTTGCAGGATATGGCTATCCTGACCGGTGGTCAGGTTGTCTCCGACGATCTGGGCCTGAAGCTCGACTCGGTTGACCTGTCCATGCTGGGTTCCGCCAAGAAGGTCACCGTGACCAAGGATGAGACCACCATCGTTTCCGGTGCTGGCTCCAGCGATGAGATCAATGCTCGTGTTGAGCAGATCAAGGCCGAGATGGCAAACACTGATTCTGACTACGATCGCGAGAAGCTGCAGGAGCGCCTGTCCAAGCTTGCTGGCGGCGTGGCTGTCATCAAGGTTGGCGCTGCTACCGAGGTTGAGGCCAAGGAGCGCAAGCACCGCATTGAGGATGCAGTGCGCAACGCTAAGGCTGCTATTGAGGAGGGTCTGCTGCCAGGTGGTGGCGTTGCCCTGATTCAGGCTGCTGCCAAGGCTGAGAAGGATGTCAATCTGTCTGGCGACGAGGCTACCGGTGCTGCGATCGTGTTCCGTGCGATCGAGGCTCCGATCAAGCAGATCGCTGAGAACGCTGGCCTGTCCGGTGACGTGGTCATCGACAAGGTTCGCTCGCTGCCTGCTGGTCAGGGCCTGAACGCTGCGACCAACACCTACGAGGACCTGCTGGCTGCTGGCGTTGCTGACCCGGCTAAGGTGACTCGTTCCGCACTGCAGAACGCTGCTTCGATCGCTGGCCTGTTCCTGACCACCGAGGCTGTGGTGGCCAACAAGCCGGAACCGAAGACCGCTGCTCCGGCCGCTGGCGCTGACATGGGCTACTGATCGGCGCGTAAAACGCTGATGTGAATTAGGTTCCCCTTGCTGGGGAGCCGATAAAGCCCAGTCACAATTGTGTTACGTGTGGGGAGTCTCCTGCGGGAGGCTCCCCACACCTGTATCGTTAACCAGCAAAGAGACGCGCGGCTTGTGCTTCGGCGTCAGCGTAGACGGTGGAAGCAGATGCTAGCGCGCGTTGAATCGACTCAAGCGATGCTTCCATCTGCCGTTGCGAGGCACGCCATTGTTCGGCAACAACCGCGAACTGTGTTGCCGCTCCACCGCGCCATACACTTTGCAAATTATTGAGATTGGCGTACATGCCGTTGACAGCTTGTCGAATTGCGTCGACGGATGTACTCACTGCGGCCGATGAGGACCGAATCTGTTCAGAATCTACTTGATACTGCGGCATAATGTGCTCCTTTCGAGAACAGTTTGTTTGAATTGTGCCGGCGACCTGCATCTTGGCGAAGCCGGTCGCTATGGTGGACAATATGACAAATCACGAAATCGCAGCAGAAAAAACGACCTATGTGGTCGAACGGTATCGGCACGGCGTGTCGCCAGTATTTGCAATGCTTGCGTTGCTGTTGATCGTGATATTGAATTTAGGAAATTCTCAAGTTGCTGTTGCCGATGATGGCACATCGAGCACACCGAGCACGAATTCCGGCTCATCGTCAACGTTCACTGACGAGATCACCGATACGAATAATTTGCTCGGCGAGAATCTGAGCAAAGTTACTGACGCGATTCAACAAACCAAGAATGACACTGGTGTAAATGTACGCCTCATGTATTTGCCGACGTTTGGTACGACTGACAAACCTGACCAGTGGGCGAATGATGTGCTTGAAGCAGTTTCGCCTGCAAAGAACACGGTGATGTTGGCTGTGGCCTCGAACGACGGCAATCTGGTGGTTGCTGTGTCATCCAATTCAGATGAGTGGCTGAAACGGCAGACGACAGTTGATGCACTGTCGAAAGCGGCGGCCGATCCGTTGCTGAAAAGCACACCGGATTGGGCTGGCGCAGCTACGGCAATGATGGATGAGATCGCAAAACAGCGTAAAACAGCGACGTCTACGTCTACTGTTGTGATCGGCGTGGTTGTGCTGGTGATTGTACTCGTAGTGCTTATAGCGATTATCGGTGCGACGATCGTAATCAGGCGGCGCATAAAGCGCAAGGTGCTGAAGATGGCTGCCGAGCGTAAGAAGAGCGCTGATGAATCTGGTGAGGATACGGGCGATGGCGAAGAACGATTGTCTCGTAAGGAAATTCGTATGCGACGCAAGGCTGGTATGTGGAAGAACTGACCAGATAACCACTATCAAAGCCTCAGGTGGCATTCAGGAAACCTTCAGATCAGCGCGACATGCTGGGAGACATGAGTAAGCCTATTGAAGCATCAATCGTAGTTGTGGACGACGAGCCCTCCATCCGCGAGCTGCTCGTCGCTTCTTTGCATTTCGCTGGTTTCGAGGTCGCTACGGCAGCCTCCGGTTCCGAGGCCATCGAAGTCATCGAAAAAACTGACCCCGATCTTATCGTGCTTGATGTGATGCTGCCTGACATTGACGGGTTCACGGTGACTCGTCGCATTCGTCAGGAAGGCATTAGTGCGCCAGTCCTGTTCCTGACTGCGCGTGACAACACGCAAGATAAAGTCATGGGTCTGACCGTCGGCGGTGACGACTACGTCACTAAGCCGTTCAGTTTGGAAGAAGTCGTCGCTCGTATTCGCGCGATTCTGCGCCGTACGCGTGAACAGATTGAAGACGATCCGATTATCCGCGTCGGCGATCTCGAAATTAATGAAGACTCTCACGATGTCTCGCGCGCAGGTCAGCCGATCGACTTGAGCCCAACCGAATACAAGCTCTTGCGTTATCTCATGGACAACGAGGGGCGCGTACTTTCCAAAGCACAGATTCTCGACCACGTTTGGCAGTATGACTGGGGCGGCGACGCGGCAATCGTCGAATCCTATATCTCATATTTGCGTAAGAAAGTGGACGGTATTACGTACACCGATGCGAACGGTGAAACGCATAAGGTGACGCCGCTTATTGAAACGAAACGCGGCATCGGATACATGATTCGTGAACCGAAGACTGTTGCAAACGCATGAGTGAGTTGAACGCACAGCCGGCAGGTGGTAAGCCGGCGAACGGTGCAGCGGCAGCACAGGCAGCGCAGCAGTCGGCAGGACAGTCTGTGCCACCCCAGCCGCAGCCGAATTGGTTCCAACGTAATGTACGTCGCCGCATCGATGCGATTCCGTTGAGTACGAAACTGGTCGCATGCATTATTGTGCTGCTGACGATCGGTTCGTTTACGCTGTCGTTCTCCATTCGTCAGCTGGTCAGCAGTTACCTTATGGAGAAAACTGACAAGCAATTGAGTAATCAGAGCGAGCTTGTCGTCAACGCGGCGGATATTCTCGCCAAAACTGACCCCAGTCAATCAAACTTCGGACTCAACGACTACTACGTGCAGCTGCGCGATCTTGACTACAAGATTGTGCGCGTACCGTTGAAACCGACGTCGGCCAACGGTACGACGAGTATTGCACCGCTGCTGCCAGACGATGGGTCAATGGGGTCGATTGATCTCGGCGTACCGTTTACTACTACTGCGGTGGTGACGACGCAGACGGTCAGCGGACAAAATGGTACGAACGGCTCGAACGGAACCGGCAATGGTTCAGCTGGTACGGATGGCACTAACGGGAACGGTTCAACCGGCACAAACGGTGACAGTAACGTCCCGAATACTCAGCAAGCGCAGATCACCGTCACCCAGTCAAACGCACCGTGGCGCGTACTCGTGCTGCCAACAGCCGACAAAACCGGCACGCCCAACGGTTATGCGTTCATTGCATTGCCGCTCAAAGATGTAGTGGATACGACGAATACATTGACACGTTACAGTGCAATGGTCGGCGTCGCGGTGGTGCTACTCGGTGCGGCAATCGGTACGCTGCTCGTACAAACTACGCTTACGCCGCTCAAGCGCATCGAAAAAACCGCTGCAAAAATCGCGGCCGGTGACTTGAGCCAGCGCGTGCCATCGGCTCCTGAAAACACGGAAGTTGGTTCACTCGCAGCGTCGCTGAACGTCATGCTTGCTCGCATCGAGCAGAGCTTCCGCGAACAGCAAGAGACCACCGACAAGATGAAACGGTTCGTATCTGACGCAAGTCACGAACTGCGTACGCCGCTTGCTGCTATTCATGGATACGCAGAACTGTATAAGATGCAGCGCGAGTTTCCGGGCGCGCTTGAGCGTGCCGACGAGTCGATTGAACATATTGAAGCGTCGAGCGCACGTATGACTGTACTCGTGGAAGACTTACTCTCACTCGCGCGTCTCGACGAAGGTCGCGGTATCGATTTGACTCAGCAAGTACCGTTGACGTCGATTGTGTCGGACGCTACCGAAGATTTGCATGCGCTCGACCCTGAGCGTGTTGTGCGCACTGGTCGACTCGTACTCGCTCCTGCGGCGGATGGGGTTGCTTCGCATTTCACGTTCGAGGATGGCGACATGCCGCAGGTGACCTTGTCTGGTGACGGATCGCGGTTGCGGCAGGTCGTCACCAATATTGTTGGCAATATTCATCGATACACGCCGGCTGACTCGCCGGTAGAAGTGTCAATGGGCGTGCTGTCAGCGTCGATTAGTCCCGAATCGTTGTCTCGCATGCCTGCCACAGAAGCGTCCATGCGGCACTTGATTGAGGCAGTTGAAGTCGGTCAGAACATGCAAGTCGGCATGAACTATGCGTTTGTACGATTCTCCGATCATGGGCCAGGTGTGCCGGAAGCGTCGCGCTCGCAGATTTTTGAACGGTTCTACACTGCTGATCCGTCCCGCGCACGGAAGAAGGGCGGTACCGGATTGGGCATGGCGATCGCACTATCGGTGGTTAAAGCGCATTGTGGATTTATCTGCGCGTCTGGTTCGGATGGTGGCGGTTTGACGCTGACGGTGGTGCTGCCGATTGCTCCAGTTGAGCCGCAAGCTGTCGGCATGGCTGCGGGTGCACCGCATCCGTATGCGCATGGACAGGCTGGTGGCAGCGGCATGACTGGTGCAGCGGCTGGAGTAGCTGGCATGTCCGGTGTGTCCGGTGGTATAGCCAGTGGATTGACTGGTATGAGTTCGAAAGCTCGCGCCGCTGCTAAGCCTGACAAGAAATCACGTGCTCGCTGAACAGACCTTGAGATACACTGATATTTTGATCTGATGTCGGCGGGCATGGGGCACGCCGACTGGTGAGGCGAAGAACGAGGTGGATGCACGATGCCCAGTGGACGAGTGCGTTGGTACGATGCGAACAAAAAATATGGCTTCATTACGAACGATGAGGGCAAGGACGTGTTCCTGCCGGCCGCTGCATTACCGGCCGGTGTCAGCACGTTGCGCAAGGGCGCAAAAGTGGAGTATTCGGTAGTTGACGGCCGTCGCGGCCCGCAGGCAATGGGTGTGACGCTAGTTGAAAGCGCGCCGTCACTGGTTAAGGCGACGCGTCCGAAGCCGGATGATATGGCTGCGATCGTTGAAGATTTAATCAAACTGCTCGACGCAGCTGGCAACGATTTGCGCCGCCATCATTATCCGTCGCAAGCAGAAAGCCGTAAGCTGGCTACGCTCATGCGCGCGGTTGCAGACAATTTCGACGTGCAAGACTGAAGGTACATCCATGAGTGCCATGAATGAGGAGACGACCATGCTGGAGACTGGGGAGTCCGCTGCCGTGCCGAATCCGCTGGCGGTCGCCAAATCCGTGGCTATCGAGATGGCTGACCAGCCTGAGCAGGTGGGTCCGTTTGTTGAAACGATTGACATGGGCGATCATGTCATGGATTTCCGATTTGTCTGCGGTATTACCGGCTATGAAGGCTGGCAGTGGTCAGTAACGCTTTTCCACGACGAGGAAACCGGCCGTTGGACAGTCAACGAGTCGTCGCTGATTCCGACGGCTGCTGCGTTGCGTCCACCGGCATGGGTTCCGTGGCGGCAACGACTTGAGCCGACTGATTTGTCAGTAACTGATTCGATCGGTACAGATCCGGACGATGTGCGGTTGGAAGACGGTTTCCGCAAAACAGAGCCTGTTGCGGTGGACGATTCAGGTGATCGGTCAGATGCGGTAGCTGATACGACTGATACAGCTGATACGGCTGATGAGAATCCGGATGTTGCCGATGCAGTGCAAGAGTTCGATTTGTCTCGTCGCCGAGTATTGAGTGCACTCGGCCGCTCGCAGACGGCGAAACGCTGGTATGAAGGTCCGCACGGTCCGAAGTCCTTGTCTACGAAAACCGCTGACGGTAACCTGTGCGCGAATTGCGGATTCTTCGTCCAGTTGAAGGGCGAACTGAGCGTGATGTTTGGTGTATGCGCGAATAAGTGGAGTCCGGATGATGGTCGCGTGGTGTCCGTGGACCACGGTTGTGGCGAGCACTCGCAGATTGATCCGCCGGAGCCAACACATCTGTGGATTCAGTCCAAGCCAGCCTATGATGATCTGCATATTGATGTGATCGCACAGTCGCCAAGCGAAGAGCGTAGCCGTATCGAGCTTATCGAACGTTTACGCGCTAACGGTATTCGGAGCACCAAGGGCCTTATCATCCTCACTTCCCAGCTCTAACCTCCTGCGTAGTTCCTAAAGACGCAGCTGGGTGGTTGTGACTGTGATTGTAGGGCATAGATGAACAATTCACACCCATATAACAGCCCGCGCCCACATCTGCAATCAGGACAGGGCGTGCTAGGGATGAGATGTGTCGCGCGGGTGAATATTGGTTACGAGGAAGTGACTTCTCGGTGAGCGGCATGGAATCGGATGTTCGCAGATCGTAGGGTAGGAGATGAGAAGTACTAGCAGCGAGCCGAGGAGTGTGCATGAAGTGGCGGCATGATGGCGGTGACGTGGTTGAAGCAAGCGTGGCGGCCCCGCCGCTGACCATCCCCAAGCCATCAATCCACGCACAAGGGTTACGTGGATCTCACACGTCACATGGCGCTAACGCCAACGGCATGAACAATAACAACGACATCACCATGCCAGCTTCTCGTGCCGTCAGTGCTCGCCGCCCGTTCCCGTGGTGGGCATACGTAATCGTCGCACTCGTATACTGCACTGCGGCGGTGCTCATGCTCCAGTGGAGCGTCATGATCGTGCGCGGAAAAGTTACCCCGTGGGAGTTTTTCGCTAAAACATTCACCCAACCCGGCCAATATCAGTTCGTGCTCAATTTGCTGGTCGTCGGTCTCATCTACGCGGTACTCGTATTTGCAATCAACCGATTCTGGATTGCCAGCGGACTGTTTATCGTCATCGCTGGAGTCATCGCGGTACTTGAACGTATGAAAGTCCTCGTACGCTCTGAAACTATTCGCCCCACAGACATCACGCTTATGGCTAGTGGTGGCGCTGGTGGTATGGGAGATACTGTTACCAACACACCAACCGGCTCCACGGAAGCAATTATCCAAATGAGTGTCACCGTCATAATATTCGTCGGTCTGTGTGTGCTCGGAGCATGGTTCGACACGCGACGCTCACTCATTGCCACGCCACGCCGCTTCATCGGTCGCATCCGTCGCGCGATCGCTGCCATCCTGTGCGCTGTTATGCTCGTCGCGTTCTCTGCAGAACTCGGCACCACTGGCTCATGGGCGAACTCACTCGCCGCCGGTTTCGGCGACAAAGCAAAACTGTGGGATTCAATCGAAGACGCGCAATCCAACGGTGTTGCAGTTGGCTTCTTGCGACTCACGCGGCCGAAAGTCATGGATCAGCCGGCCGACTATAGCCAAGCGACCATGCAACAAATCGCTAAACGATACGCTCAACAAGCCGTCGCAATCAACGCAACACGCACCACCAATCTCACGGACAGTACTGTCGTCATGATTCTATCCGAATCGTTCTCCGACCCAACTCGCGTACCCGGCGTCGCGTTGAACAACGATCCCATGCCGTTCATTCGCGCACTCAAGCAGCGCACCACGTCCGGACTCATGCTTTCCTCCGGCTACGGCGGCGGCACAGCGAACTTGGAATTCCAAGCACTCACTGGATTAAGCATGACCAACTTCGATGCGTCGCTGTCGAGTCCTTACCAGCAGCTTGTACCGCAAATGAACTGGTCGCCGTCGTTCAACCAGATCTGGAACACGGACGCTGCCGGCAGCCAAGCTGTTCATCCGTACAATCCTGCGCTATACTCGCGCGAAGGTAACTATAAAAAGTTCGGTTTTGCGCAGTTTTATTCGCAAGACAGTCCGCTGATCGCTGATCATGCGAAACGTATCGATCGTTCGCACTATATCAGCGATGAAACGTCGTATGATACGGTGCTCAAGCTCATCAGTAAGCGCGGCGAGTCTGCTGCTGATGGTGCTGGTACTGGTTCGTCAAGTCAGTTTATTCAGCTTGTCACCATGCAAAATCATATGGGTTACGACGATTGGTATGACCACAATCAGTTCACTGCGCGTGGCGTGGACGGTGCGACGATCAGTAAAGCTGAGCTCTCGCAGATCGACACGTACGCCAAGGGCATGAAGTACACGGACCAGTACACGCAAGAGTTTCTTGACAAGCTCGACGCGATGGACAAGCCAGTTACGGTGATTTTCTACGGTGATCATCTGCCGAGTATTTACAAGCATGCGAGTGGCGACGATCGTAACTCGATTCCGCTGCATGAGACGGATTATTTCATTTGGTCGAATGCGGCGGCGCGGCGAGAGGTTGGCTCAGTTGGTACGGACGGTGCAACTGACGATTCAGTCATCAACTCGACTGATGCGCAACGAGAGAACGCGTACACGTCACCTAACTATCTCATGGCGCAAACTGCCACGCATCTCAACGCGCGCGTTTCGCCGTATCTTGCGTTCCTGACGTCCATGCATCGCTCTGTTGCTGCGATGGAACCGCCGGTCGTCAACGTAACGCAAGGTTGGACGCGCATTCCTGAAGGCACGCCGCTGTATTTGGATGCAGATGGTAAACAGATTGACTTGACTCACGCGCCGGCCGCGACTACGCAGCTGCTCAACGATTACCGACTCATTCAGTACGACATTACGGCAGGTCACGGATACTTGCGTTCGCTGGGATTCATGGATGTGCCGACGAAGTGAGTTGTACGCTCGGATACGATCGTGAAGTTACGTTGTGTGGCGGTAAGCGGTTACGTTTGCTTGTGATTTACTGTATGTTTGCGTTGTTTACTGTTACGTTGCCGCCGCGTAATTTTGTGTGATTATGTCTGCTTTTGTGAGTATCTTGTTCAGTGAAGTAATCGGCGTGGCTTGCGACCAGCTAGCTGATGGTTGGCCGAAGGCGGCGTCGCTTCGCAAGTGATGATGAAAGGACCAATCACTATGGCCATCAATCCTCCCATTGACGCCACCCAGACTCCAGCATGGGTTGCGTTGCAGAAGCACTACGACGAGCTGCAGTCTGAAGGCATTAGCCTTAAGAAGTGGTTCGCTGAGGACCCCGATCGTGTCAAGGAGCTGAGCTTCGACGCCGGCGACCTGCACTTCGATCTGTCCAAGAACCTCATCAAGCCGGAAACCCTGCGCCTGTTCACCTTCCTCGCTGACGAGGTCAAGCTGGGCGACCGCATCAAGGCTATGTACACCGGCGTTCACATCAACAACACCGAGGACCGCGCCGTGCTGCACACTGCACTGCGTCGTCCGGTTGAGGACGAAGGCAAGTACATCGTTGACGGTCAGGACACCGTCAAGGATGTGCGCGAGACCCTCGCTAAGATCTACGCGTTTGCCGACGATGTGCGCTCCGGCAAGTGGACCGGCATCACCGGCCGCAAGATCGAAACCGTCGTCAACATCGGCATCGGTGGTTCCGACCTGGGTCCCGTCATGGTGTACGAAGCGCTCAAGCCGTACGCAGACGCTGGCATCTCCGCTCGCTACATCTCCAACATCGACCCGAACGATCTGGCAGAGAAGACCAAGGGCCTCGACCCGGAGACGACGCTGTTCATCATCGTTTCCAAGACCTTCACTACACTGGAAACCCTGACCAACGCTCGCGAAGCCCGCACGTGGTTGCTTGAAGAGCTTGAAGCTAACGGTGCCATCACCAAGGGTGACGACGCTGCCCGCGCCGAAGCTATTCGCAAGCACTTCGTCGCAGTCTCCACCAACCTCGAAAAGGTTGAAGAATTCGGCATCGACCCTGAGAACGCCTTCGGCTTCTGGAACTGGGTTGGCGGCCGTTACTCCGTCGATTCCGCTGTTGGCACCTCGCTCGCCGTCGTCTTCGGACCGGCGCGCTTCGAGGAGTTCCTGCACGGCTTCCACGAGATCGACGAATACTTCGCCAACACTCCGTTCGAGAAGAACGTTGTCGTGCTGCTCGGTATGCTCAACGTCTGGTACCGCAACTTCTTCAAGGCTGCTTCGCACGCTGTGCTGCCGTACGACCAGTACCTGCACCGCTTCCCGGCATACCTGCAGCAGCTGACTATGGAGTCCAACGGCAAGTCCGTGCGCTGGGACGGCACCCCGGTCACCACCGAGACTGGTGAGATCTTCTGGGGCGAGCCGGGCACCAACGGCCAGCACGCCTTCTACCAGCTCATCCACCAGGGCACTCAGCTCATCCCGGCCGACTTCATCGCGTTCGTCAACACGCCGAACCCGACCAAGGATGGCGATCAGGACGTGCACGAGCTGTTCCTCGGCAACTACCTCGCACAGACCAAGGCGCTCGCCTTCGGTAAGACCGCTGACGAAGTGCGTGCTGAAGGCACTCCGGAAGAGATCGTTCCGGCCCGTGTGTTCACCGGCAACCGTCCGACCACCTCGATCTTCGGCGTAGCGCTGACCCCGTTCTCCCTCGGTGAGCTCATCGCCCTGTACGAGCACATCACCTTCGTTGAAGGCACCGTGTGGGGCCTCGACTCCTACGATCAGTGGGGCGTCGAGCTCGGCAAGCAACTCGCCAAGCAGATCACCCCGGCCATCTCCAAGGATGACGAGGCTCTGGCTGCTCAGGATGCGTCCACTCAGGCGCTCATCCAGTTCTACCGCGCGAACCGCGAGTTCTGATCTTCGCTTTGCTGCGCCCAGAACTCGCGGTTCGCTGCGACGCGCGGTGCTTGTTTGGTGGACGGTCTGGTGACCGTCCACGCCGCGAGTTCTGATCTTAAGCTGATATAGCGCGTGATTAAGGCTCTTCTCCGCTCTATGGAGAGGGGCCTTTTTGTGCTTACTGTGCGTGGCGGAAAATGCTTGCTGAGGGGTGTCTTAGTGAGCGAAAACCGCCACTCGGTGGTGTGCGTGGCGGAAAATGCTCGCTGAGGGGTGTCTCAGTGAGCGAAAACCGCCACGCGGGGATGGCCCACGCGGTGATGTCACGCGGCGGTGATGGCACGCGGCGGTGATGGCACGCGGCGGGGATGGCGCGAGCTGATGCCATGCGGGGAGGCAGCTGGCGATGCTGGATGCTGATAGACAGATCGCGAACGATTGAGTAGCCGGTAACGCGGACTGAGTATTCTTGAGACTAGGTGTAATCAATAAGCAAGGAGGCAGTATGGTCACGACCTATAACACCGACTATCCGATGGCGGCGAAGGTGTATTTTACGCGCGATATCAGCCCTGCCGGACTGATGCGAGCATATCAGGCACTCGGTGCCCGCCCGCAGGGCAAAGTCGCGGTCAAACTCAGCTCAGGCGAAGGCGGTAACAAGCATTACTTGCAGCCTGCACTTATCGCCGATCTTGTGCATGAACTCAACGGTACGATCGTTGAATGCAACACCGCATACCCCGGCACTCGCGATACGAATGAGCATCACTGGAAAACCATTAGAGACCACGGCTTCACTGACATTGCGCCGTGCGATATCCAAGATGCGGAAGGCGAGATCACGATTCCGGTAGAGGGAGGCAAACGCATCACCGGCGACATCGTCGGCTCTCACTTCCCAAACTATGATTATTACGCTGTGCTGTCTCATTTCAAAGGCCATGTGATGGGCGGTTTCGGCGGCGCGCTCAAGAATATTTCGATCGGTATGGCTTCCGCCAACGGCAAGCGCCGACTGCATTCGGGCGGCGACAAAATCCTCAACAATCCGTTCTCAGGTGAGCAGGACGCGTTTTTAGAGGCGATGGCCGAAGCTGCGACCGCTGTATTCAACGCGCTCAAGGGCAACATGCTGTTCATTAACGTCATGAACAATCTGTCAGTCGACTGCGATTGCGACGGTAACCCGTCCGCGCCGTGCATGCACGACATCGGTATTTTCGCCTCGTTGGACCCAGTGGCCGTCGATCAAGCGTGTGTCGACCGTATTTACACGTCCGACGAAGACAACACGGCCATGATTGAACGCATCGAATCACGCCACGGTATCCACACTATCGAACACGCGGTCGAAATGGGCCTCGGCAGCCGCGAATATCATCTCATTGATCTTGATAAGCGCTGATAAACGCTAACAAACGTTGATTGACGAGGAACATAAGCGAAGAAGGAGCATACATTATGTCAACTACTAGTACGTCAACTCGTGCATTACCGTCGGTCAAAGTCCAGACTTCTGCCGCGTTCATCGCTGTAGTCGCTGCCGTCGCACTACCTCAGATTTTCCACGTTGCCGGTGCTGCGCTCGGCTTTGGCCCGATGATCGGTCAAACCTTGCTGCCGATGCACCTGCCGGTACTGCTCGTCGGTCTGCTGGCCGGCCCGTTCGCAGGACTTGCCACCGGTGCGCTCGCGCCGATCGTGAGTTTCCTGCTCACCGGTATGCCAATGGCTGCAATGGTGCCGTTTATGGTGATTGAACTGGCTGTGTACGGTCTGGTTGCTGGATTGTTGCGCGGCGTGCGCGTGCCAGCCGCCGTGCCGTCGCCGCTTAGCTGGCTTGGCAAGTTACTCGGTGCACAGGTCGCCGGTCGTGTTGCCGATGTGCTCGCGATTGCCGTGGCGGTGTCGGTACTCGGTAATACGACGATGACGGTTGCGTCGGTTTGGGCTGCCGTGGTGACTGGACTGCCGGGACTTATCTTGCAGTGGATACTGATTCCGGTGATTATGACTGCGGTTGATCGGTACGCACGCTGATAAGCGTGAGCGATCTTGAACGTGCGAAGGCCGTGTTGACTGGCGATGATTCGTTCGGCTGCGCGGCCTGCCGCACTGATGTGAACGGTCATGTTGACGTGTTGACGGGGACTGGCCGAGGAGTACGACCACTGCTGCAATGGCTTGCAACCGGCCAACGACTCGATGAGTATGCTGCCGCTGACCGGGTCGTCGGCAAGGGTGCAGCTCTGCTGTATGTGCGGCTCGGTGTGGCGGCTGTGTACGCGCAGACGATGAGCGAAGCTGGACTGGCTGCGTTGCAAGCTCACCATATTGACTCATCGTATGGCACGCTGATACCGGTTATTTTGAACCGTAGCCGAACTGGCATGTGTCCGATTGAACAGTCCGTAGTCGATATTGACGACCCAGTTCAAGCCGAGCCGGCTATTCGGGCGGCGGTGGCAAAGTTGATGCGCCGATAGCGGCATTGCCGCAAGGCAATGGTTGCCCCTGCCGGCGCATATAAGCTACGCCACAGCCGCCCACGCGATCGGTCACACTACTTGGAACAAGAAGCACTTGAGATAGTCCGTCTCGGGAATACCCCATACGATCGGATGATCCGGCGCTTGCTGGCGTTCTTCAATTTGCCGCAGTCGTACGCCGGCATCCTGCGCAGCTTCAGCGATCATACGCTTAAACCGTTCATGATCCATGAAATGTGAGCACGAGCAGGTTGCTAAATATCCACCGCGTGGCAAAATACGCATCGCTCGATAGTTGATCTCACGATAACCGCGTTCGGCCGAGCTGACAGTCTTGCGGCTCTTAGTAAACGCCGGTGGGTCAAGAATAATGAAGTCAAATCGTTCCGGATTATGCGTGCGTTCCAGTTCAGGCAGTAGATCGAAAATGTTAGCAACCGTGAAATCCATGCGTGAAACAACATCGGGACCGTTGAGCTGAGCGTTGTCGCGTGCCATAGCAATAGCAGTTTCAGAAACGTCAACTGCGCGCACGAACTCAGCACCGCCAAGCGCAGCATTAAGCGCGAACGAACCAGTATGCGTGCAACAGTCGAGCACGCGTCGTCCTTGCGCGATACGTGCAACTGCGCGGCGGTTATATTTTTGGTCAAGGAAGAAGCCGGTTTTTTGGCCGTTGGCCACGTCGACATGGTAGTGCACGCCGTTTTCTGTGATGTCAGTGACAACGAGCGATGCATCGCCGGCTGGCTCGCGCCACCATCCTGTTGTCTGTTCAAGACCTTCCAGCCGACGCGTAGCCACATCATTGCGTTCGTAAATACCACGCAACGTAATACCATCGTCTGCGAAAACCTTAAGCAAGGCAGGGAAAACGACCGGCTTGAGACGTTCCATACCAGCAGACAACGTCTGGGTAACGAGCACGTCATTGAATCGGTCCACAATAAGCCCCGGGAATTCGTCGGCTTCAGAGAAAATCACGCGGCAAGCATTGGCATCAGAACCCATAACGGTTTTGCGATACTCCCACGCCCAGCGAACTTTGCGCTCCCAAAACGCTGGCGAAAAATCATCGTTAGCGTTACGCGTCACCAGTCGTATGCGAATACGACTGTGTCGTGACAGCAATCCAGTACCGAGATATGTTCCTTTACGATTCACCACATCGACGATCGAACCGTCAGGCAACGCATCAAGCGGAATGATCTCATCATCCGTAGCAGGCGCACTGAGCTCCTCTTTGCGGCGGCGACGCTCCCAGATTGCTCGCCTAACCGTGTCACGTTCCTGACGCGCCGGTGCCGATCGTTTATTTACTTCTTCAGGAGCAGAAATCGAGGAATCCTCTTGACCACTGGTACCACTGGTTGGAGAAGACCATGCGCCGGCCTGAAGTGACCCGTTGTTATCCCAAGCTTGGCCGGATGGTAACTCGAAACGCCGAATTTCGGCTTCGTATACCCAAGGATGTCCATCTTGCAATGCGCGCTCGCCTTTACCGGTGATCGTTGCGCGCGCGTATGCTCTATTTGCCTTCATGCCGTTTCTGCTTCCCGTGTCTGTGAGCTGACTGTAAACCTATAATCCGCTAGTGTAACGATCTGTATGGCCCGTATGATTCGTTGACTTGTTGTCTACAGTTGCATCGTGAATCAGCATAGGAATGTGTGTATTGGGGGAGAGCGGGCCGCTTGGTAAAAAGCCGCTTGCTGGGATTCTCATCAGATCGCGATCTCTGGGCTGCATTGGATAATCAGCGTAAGCACAAATACGATGCTGTCCATAACCAACTTCATATCGATCTTGTCCTATGCGATGTGCTTCTACGCTTGGGTCTCCGTATCCGAACCACATTTCTAGGAACGTACGTTCTCGGATAGATGGTACGTCGAATTCGAGTTCTGGCTGTGAGTCAGGTTGTTGTTCGAGTTTGTGAGCTACATTACTTAATTGTGTGCGAATGGCATGCCAATCTAGTGTGTCCCATTCGAGGCGATTGTATTCTTCATGTCGGCTTGTCCAGAACGTATCGTCAAAGTCTGCCTCATATGGATTGGGAGCTTGTGGAAATGTCAACTGACCTAATGCCACGGATTTCCAGACGGCCGCTGATCCGATTTCGTTATTTGCGGTCAATGAAAACACGCTCATGATAACCCTCCACCACCCTGATTTTCTCGTCGTATACAGGCACTCAGTTATGCACTGCGACGTCCGCACATCAAGCGGAACGATGTTCATTATTTGAGCTATATAAGTTCGTTATGCGGACCAATAATAGCCACGACGAGATAATAAGAATGCGGGAAGATACATGCAACTCATGCCCAGCTCGTGGATGAATGATGTTCGGCTCGTGAAATTACGCCATGATCGGCCAGCCAGTTACGCGTCTGTTCGGCTGAGTCGAAGCGTATGGCCGTAAGTCCGGCAGCACGCGCGCCGTCCACATTATATGGGGAATCGTCCACAAACAGCGTATGCCCTCGTTCCACTGCAAACCGAGTAATCGCCAGATCAAACGCCGCGCGATCTGGTTTGCGCACTCCTTCCACGCCGGAAACCATCACGCCATCCAATGTGTCAAACAGGTCCGGAAACCGATTTCGCATGATCGGCCATGTGTCGTGTCCCCAGTTAGTGAGCGCCCACACGCCAACGCCAGCTGACTTAAGATCCTCAATCAGCGACATCATACCCGGTATCGTGCCGACAAGCGTGCGTTCAACATGTGCTGCATAAGCTCGCATCCGCAACCCAAGACGAGCCCCATACTCACGTTCGTACTCGTCGATCAAGTCGGCATAATCGGTGCCGCCATCATGTAGATCATCGAAATATAAGAATCCGCAACGGTCGTCATCGGCAAAGAACTCATCAATTTGATCAGGAGAAAACAGGCCATCCAACGCGCGCCGCGGTTGCCAGTCGACCAGTACACCGCATACGTCGAAGATTACGTTATCGATCATGGTTCACCGTCATTGCATATCAAGCGGCTCTTTACTAGACGGTGCAGGGAACGCATCATCTAACATGGCGAACTCATCGGCGGACAGTTCAACATCGCACGCGCGCAGATTATCAAGCACATGCCGGGCGTTGCCGCTGCACGGGATGGCGATAGTGTCATCGCGATGCAAAATAAACGCAAGCAGTATCTGCAATGGTTGAACGTCGTGCGCATCGGCAATCTCACGCACAGCCGGTGAACTGAGTAATCGATCTTGCAATCGGCCAGCCTGCGCTAACGGACAGTAAGCCATAAGTGGCACATGATGCGCATCCATCCACGGCAACAGATCGAACTCGACTCCGCGCGAGCCGAGATGATACAAGTCCTGATTGACTGCACAGTTATCCCCGCCCGGTATAGCAAACAACTCGTGCATATCGTCCGTGTCAAAATTAGACACGCCCCAATTGTGAATCAGGTCGTCCGCCTTCGCTTGCTCCATACAGTCGATAGTTTCAGCCAGCGGAACAGACCCGCGCCAATGCAGTAGATACATGTCGAGATAGTCGGTGCCGAGTCGTTTGAGCGACGCCTCGAGACTGTGCCGCAAATGCGCGCGTCCAGCGTTGTGCGGATAGACTTTGGACACGAGAAACAACCGTGACCGGTCATAGCCGGCGATTGCGCGGCCGACCAACGATTCCGCGCGACCATCCGCATACATTTCGGCAGTATCGATTAACGAGATTCCTGCATCTAAACCAGCTCGTAACGCTGCGATTTCCTGCGATTGAGAATGCCTACCTTCGGCCAAATGCCAAGTACCCATGCCAAAGCGAGGCATATGTGAGCCATCATGTAACGACACATCACGACGATATACCATGATCATCATCTCCTCATGTCGAGATTGCCATGTAGATTAGACGATTGCTGTGTCGAGGGGCCGGTCGCCGCATAAGCCGGTCACTCCGAGGGTCCAGCCGGGCGGTGCGCGCATTATGCACGCCAGTCTTCCGGCGGATTGACAGGCTTCCCAAGGGCAAACCTGAGGGAGGAACGTTACGGTCTGTGGGTGTGAGCGCGCTGCTCATAGTAGATGATCGCAGACCCTGATTGTGACTGATATGCGGCAGCACTGAAGGAATATCATGGCTAACGCTATTGACGCATTTGACGCCAAGCACTTGAAGCCGGCTGAGGAAATCCCGGCTTTCCGTCCCGGCGACACTGTCGACGTGAACGTGAAGATCAAGGAAGGTAACAACTCCCGTATTCAGACGTTCACCGGTGTGGTGATCGCTCGTAAGGGTGCTGGTGTACACGAGACTTTCGTTGTTCGTAAGGTCAGCTTTGGTGCTGGTGTGGAACGTCGTTTCCCGCTGCACACCCCGTCCATCGACTCCATCAAGCTGGTTCGTCGTGGTCGCGTGCGTCGCGCCAAGCTGTACTACCTGCGCTCCCTGCGTGGTAAGGCTGCTCGTATCGTCGAGCGCCGCGACAACACCGAGAAGTGAGCATAATCCGCGCATTTGCTCGCATATATGTATGCGGCTAACTTGCGTGAGTAGGTGTACACTACAGCCCGGAACCGGTATGGCTCCGGGCTGTCGCATATCAGCGGCTTTGTGCTATAGAGAGCGGCATAATCGTTGCGATGTGGCGATGAGTAAGGAGTTGATTATGCAGTCAAACGATGACCGGCACACACTGATGGTGGCCGATCATGGCGTGAATCCGGCACCGATGACGGCAGATAACAATGCAGTTGCAACGTTGCGACGGCAGCGTGGTCACTCGTCGGCTGCGTCGGCTTGGCACGATGTACTGATTTGGTGCGGTATTCCAGTATTTGTTGTGCTCCTGATACGTATCGTGTTGATTGGCTGTTATGTTATTCCATCCGGTTCCATGCGTGACACGATTCAACCCGGAGATCGAGTTGCTACAAGCAAACTTGCTCCTAGTATCGATGGTCTGCATCGTGGCGATATTATCGTATTTGATGATCCGTCACACTGGTTGTCGCAAGAAGATCGTGGCGCGCTTGGTGGCGACTATCTGATCAAACGATTAATCGGATTGCCTGGCGACGTGGTCGAATGTGATGGTGCCGGTGAACCGATTCGTATCAACGGTGTTGCGGTTGATGAACGTGCGTATTTGCGTGACGGTGTTGAGCCGAGTGCATTTGCATTTCGTGTTGAAGTGAGTGCGGGTCATGTGTTCGTGATGGGCGATAACCGCGCAAATTCCGCCGATTCCCGGTATCATCAGGACGATAGTGAACACGGACTCGTACCAATCAAGAATATTGTCGGGGTGGCAGT
The DNA here is from genome assembly GCF_002259755.1 of Bifidobacterium hapali. Taxonomy (GTDB): domain Bacteria; phylum Actinomycetota; class Actinomycetes; order Actinomycetales; family Bifidobacteriaceae; genus Bifidobacterium; species Bifidobacterium hapali. Next base: position 64,184 of record NZ_MWWY01000021.1, on the reverse strand, counting down.
CGCTCGTTACTGGCCGATTGCGCGCATCGGTACGTTGAACAGCCATCATGACACGTTCGCTGCTGTGCCATCCGGTCAGCATAATGGTAATTGATACCACCGTGACGCAACATCGTGACATACCATCGTGACACAAGAAAGGCAGTACAGTACATTGGCCGTCAGTGAGATTCCCACACTTAATCTGGAACATGAACTCGCTTCACAAGGTGCCGATCTCATTATCGGATTTGATGAGGTCGGTCGTGGCTCGCTTGCAGGCCCAGCGATGGTTGGTGCGGCTGCGATTTGGTCGCGTGATTTGACCATGTTAAGCGTGCCCGATGGGGTAGCGGATTCGAAAATGCTGACCGAGCATCGTCGCGAAGCGATTGTTGAACCGCTGAAACATTGGTGTGCAGCGTACGCGATTGGGCAAGTCACCAATCATGAAATCGATCAGTGGGGTATCGGACACGCACTTGGCATCGCAGCGTTGCGAGCGATCGGCGATATCGAACAATCGCTGGGACTTGGGAACACTGATCAATCCGCCAACTCCGTCACTATCGCCGGCATACTCGACGGACCATACGACTACATCACCAAAGCAATCGACACATTCGACGCGCCGACAATACCGGTCCCCGTTACAATCACCACCAAAGTCAAAGGCGATCGTCACTGTGCCACAGTCGCAACTGCCGCAGTTATTGCCAAAGTCACGAGGGATCATCTCATGGTCGAACTCGCGCACAGCAAGCCGCAATACGCACCGTACGCGTGGGAACATAACAAAGGGTACGGTTCAGCGGCGCACCGAGAAGCCATCGCCACTTATGGTCCGTCTGATTTGCATCGTGTGAGCTGGAATCTCACCTCACACAAGTAGCGATATTGCAGTTGATATTACAGCATTGTGAACGTTCTCACCGTGTCGTTAGCAGTGACGCGGTAAGCTAAAACACAGCACAGCAGCGTGACATGCGGGGAGGTTTGACGTATGGGTAACAGCCGTGGCACTAAGCGTCCATCTATGTTCGAGGTCGCGAAGCTAGCAGGAGTCAGCCATCAGACTGTTTCCCGCGTGATCAACGACTCGCCGGACGTGTCTGATACAACCCGCGCTCGCGTGCAAGCAGCTATCAAACAGCTTGACTATCACCCCAGTAATTCCGCACGCGCGCTTGCATCGAGACGATCACGCACCATCGGCCTGATCGCTGGTGGTATGCGATTCTTTGGTCCGATCTCAGCGATTTCGTCTATTGAAACTGTTGCGCGGCAGCATGGTCTGTTCATGTCGGTGATGATGGTGCATGAAGCATTGTGCACGCAGCAAGAGTTTGAGGAGCTGTGCGGCACGTTTAACGAGCAAAACGTGGATGCGTTTATTTTTCTGACGCCAACGGACGTCATGTTTGAAGCTGCGTGTCGCACGCAGGTGAGTCAGCCGTGTGTGTTTCTCACCTCAACGCACGGCACGCTTGGCGTAAGCGAAGGGCAGCGACTTGTTCGTGCGCGCGGTCGCGGTCGATTCTCGATGATGGGCGTCGACCAGTGGGGTGCAATGGAGGAGGTCGTGCGTCTGCTGGGGGAGTACGGTCACCGTCGCGCGCTGTATTTTGCCGGTCCTAGCGAATGGCGTGATGCTGCTACGCGACTAGATGCATGGGTGAAAACGACACGGTCGAAGTCGATTAGTTCGGTGACGGTACGTTGTGAAACGTGGGATTCGTCTGAAGCGTATGCACGGATGAATCATGTGCTTGATTCGATCGGCCAGTCGGGTGGCGTGCTTCCGTCGGTTGTGGTGTGTGCGAATGACAGTCAGGCGGTTGGTGTGGCGCGTGCGTTGCATGAACATGACGTGCGTATTCCGCAGGACGTGAGTTTGGTTGGGTTCGACGATATGCCAGCGATGGATAACATGTATCCGCCGCTGACGACTGTGCGGCCTGATTTTGAGCAGCTCGGCTCAGTTGCGATGCGTGAGACGCTGCATCTGCTCGGCGTGGGGGACGAAGTGACGTTCTCTTCGTCCGCGCACGGAGTGGGATTGATCGCCGCGAAAGTTGTGAATCGTTCATCGCTCGGTCCCGCTGCGCGACGATAGTAGTGTGCAGCTCACTCTGTCAGACGTTGTCTGAAGTAACTCCTGTCTCTTGGCTCTCCTGCAATTAAGGACGCGACGCGCGGACTTATATTTTTGGCTCGCCTGTCGGCTCGTATAGCGCCTACAAACAGCTCTGCTGTTTGCTTAACGGCGCCGTCCTGACAAGGGGAGCCACAGATAAAAACACTTCGCCCGGGACGGCAACGCTGACAAGGGGAGCCGCGAAAACGAGCATCGTACGCATAGCGCGTCTGCTTAGTGTTCGTCGTCGAAACTGAATAGGTCTTCGACGGTCGTATCGAAAATCTTTGCGATATCCATCGCCAACCGCAACGACGGACAGTACTGCCCCTGCTCAAGTCGGCCGATTGTCTCTCGACGCACGTTCACCATATCGGCGAGATCAGACTGCTTCATACCGCGCTCCATGCGGCGTAGTTTGAGGTTAGTCTTCATCATCACCACCAGATGTACCGTCATGTTCAAGCCACAAATATCGTGCGTCTGCAATCGCTAACGCAAGCATAGCAAGGCTTGGCAATACCATCGGTCCCACTTCAATCGGCACGCGAGTGACTAACGTGTACAGCATGCCTGCAAACCCGATAATCGTCAACGCAATCACCAACGTGAGCATCGCGAATCGGTATGCCGAATATTGATGCATATCGCTCAACTCGTCAGTACGAGGATTGGCGCGGTTGAACACGATAACCGTCCAAATTTCGCCGAGAATCCATACGAGTGCGATGACGCCCGTGATAATAATACCGTTGAGATTATTGTTGTAATACACTTGCGTAATGCAGGCGGCAGCACCGATGAGTTCAGTGATCATCCTGAACGCAATGTAGCGATTGAACGTCATAATACCCTCCGGTACGCAATTAATCTCGATTATAAAACGAGCTAAGCTATTCCGCCGGCCGCTAATCACAATTCTGAGTGGCAGAAAACGCTCGCTGAGACTATCGTCAGCGAGCGTTTTCTGCCACTCACAGATCGGCGCAACTCGTCAGTACTATCAGTACGACTATCAGTACTATCAGTACGAGCGATTGGCGAGCCAGTATGAATACGCCCCTTGAATCGAGCCGTATCGACTAGCACAGTAGTTCCAGAACCACTTGAGCTGCGTCTGATAATTCGTCGCCCAATCCGCGCCCGCTGAAGCCATCTTGCTACCCGGCAGCGCTTGCGGCAAACCGTATGCGCCAGACGAACCGTTCGTAGCGTTCACGCGCCAACCAGACTCGTGGTTAATAATGAATGCGGTTGCAGTGAAATCAGCTTCAGTATATCCATTTGACAGCAGGTAATCGTGTGCCCACTGCTGCATATCGCCGACAGGCGTTGTTGTACCAATGTCCGTCGAGGTTGCGTTAGCTTCGGCCACGCTAGACGTCTGCTGTTCAGCGGTGCCGACGAGAATCACTTTGTCGACTGGGGCTTTCTTGACAAACGACGTGAACACGTTCGATGCGATTACTTGATCGCCGGAACGGGTGACCAAACTCGTGGTCTCCATAATGCCGGTTTCGCCTTCAGTCTCGACTTTCTCGGTGCCTTTCGGCAGGTCGGCAGTCTCTTTACGCACTTCGTTGAAAGCGATCGGCTCGTCTTTCGTTTCGACTTGTGTTCCGGCGCGTTCAATTGTGATGACTGTGGATTCTTTGACTGTATCGGTGAGTGCAGGCGTGACTTTATCGTTCGGCTCAAGCGTGATATCGCCTGCATCAAGTACGGACTTGACATCGGTGAAATGAGAGCCGAGTACAGTACGCGACTGTCCGTTGATTTTCACGGTGACGTATGTAGTGTTCTTATCAGCTCCGCGTAGATCGCTACGGGACTGACCACGTGAAACTTCAAGGGCGTCCGGGTCGGTTGCAGAATATGAGGTGACCTGCTGCTGTGCAGTTGCCTGATGTTCCGCTACATAAAAATTGCGGGAGATAACCCCTGCGCCGGCCAACATGCCCACCGCCGCCACGATAGCCCCTAACTTCACCCACTGTCGTGTACTGAGGGACTTTAGCGTAGGCGTGTGCTTGCGGTGATTGGCCATATTGCTCCTTGGTTGATCCAATATTTCGTACGTTCCGCCTTTCGGCGATGAACGGCACTTAAGTCCATAGTGTAGACCGTGAATGTGACGAGGGTGGATTTGGTTGTAATTCGGGGCGTATGAATGGCTGGTTTGAGCGGGGGTATACGAGACACGCGCGGGATAAGTTTAGTGATTTGACAAATATAGTTTAATGGTTTTATATTATCAATGTCAGCTGATCGCGGTGTTGCAGATTATGGTTACATGCGATGCGGTGGTTGGCGAACAACGAAGTTGACTGAATGGTCACGTTGCGCATCAAACGCAGCACACTGTCACGAAGGAGTACCGCACATGGGTTTGTGGGATATCGATAAGATCGAATACGTCGGCCGCACCAAGGGTCCGCAGGAGGGCCTTGCGTTCCACTACTACGACGCTGACAAGGTCGTCGCAGGCAAGAAGATGAAGGATTGGCTGCGCTTCGGTGTCGCATGGTGGCACACCTTCAATCAGGAACTCGTCGATCCCTTCGGCACTGGCACCGCCCATCGCCCGTACTACAAGTACACCGATCCGATGGATCAGGCGCTCGCCAAGGTTGATTACGCGTTCGAACTGTTCACCAAGCTCGGTGTCGAATACTTCTGCTTCCACGACCGCGACATCGCGCCGGAAGGCGATACGCTGCGCGAGACGAACGCCAACCTCGATAAGGTCGTCGACAAGATCGAAGAGAACATGAAGGCCACCGGCGTCAAGCTGCTGTGGAACACCTCATCCCTGTTCACCAACCCGCGCTTCGTGTCCGGTGCCGCAACCTCCCCGTTTGCGGACATCTACGCCTACGCCGCAGGCCAGCTCAAGAAGAGCCTCGAGATTGGCAAGCGCCTCGGCGCTGAAAACTACGTGTTCTGGGGTGGCCGTGAAGGCTACGAGAACCTGTGGAACACCGAGATGAAGCGCGAAACCGACCACATCGCCAAGTTCTTCCACATGTGCGCCGACTACGCCAAGGAAATTGGCTTTGATGCCCAGTTCCTGATCGAGCCGAAGCCGAAGGAGCCGACGCTGCACCAGTACGACTTCGACGCGGCCACTGCCATCGAGTTCCTGCGTAGCCACGACCTGACCGATGTCTTCAAGCTCAACCTCGAAGGCAACCACGCCAATCTGGCCGGCCACACCTACCAGCATGAGATCCGCGTTGCCCGCGAGAACGGCTTCCTCGGCTCGCTGGATGCCAACCAAGGCGACAAGCTCATCGGCTGGGATATGGACGAGTTCCCGACTGACCTGTACGAGACCGTCGCCGTCATGTGGGAAGTTCTGCAGGCTGGCTCCATTGGCCCGCGCGGTGGCCTGAACTTCGATGCCAAGCCGCGTCGTACCTCCTTCTACGCCGAGGATCTGTTCCGTTCGCACATCGCCGGCATGGACTCCTATGCTGCTGGCCTGCTGGTCGCCGACAAGATGAACCGCGACGGCTTCATTCAGAATCTCATGGCCGAGCGTTATAGCTCCTATGATTCCGGCATTGGCGCAACCATTGAGAACGGTACCGCCACGCTGGCCTCGCTTGAGCAGTACGCGATCGACAAGCCGCAGTCGGAGCTCATCGCTGCGACCAAGTCCGATCACCTTGAGTCGGTTAAGGCCACGATCAACAACTACATCGTCGACGCGCTCGCAGAGGCATGATCGTCTGATATGAGTTCGGAAATGGTTTGGCCAACTTGTCTATGACAGGGCGGTTGACTCAAACCGATATGCGGGCGGGTTGCATGAGCAGCTCGCCCGTTTGTTACATTACTGACGTTTATCGGTTAATCGTGTGCAACATGTGTACCGTATCATTGTTGATGTCGGTGGCAATATAGGATTGCTGAACTGATTGCATGGAGATTACATAAGACGTTGTAAAAAAATATGAATCGGGAAGGGGTTTACCATGATTATCGCTGCACTTACTGCCTTTGGCCTGTCCCTGCTCGGCATTGCTATGCGTGCGCGTATGCGCCGCGACGGTCGACTCTAGTCTGTGTCTGTAGCACATCCCTAATGCAGGATGAGCTGTCAGGCGTAAATCATCGCAAGCGGCTCCCCTTGTCAGGACATTGTCTACAAGGAGAGCCGCTTAGTTTATGGCCTCAGCCGCGGTACTGCGCGTACTGAGCGTATACTTGCGGCGTTGGTTCGCCAGTCAACGTATCCTCGATCGTCAACTGCCATGCCGGTGGTTCAGCCTCGCCAGACAGCACCCACGCAGCCTGACGTGCCGCACCAATCGCTACATACTCGTCAGTCTTCGGCAGTAGCACATCGGTACCGAGAATCGACGGCGCATATGCGCGCACGGCCGCCGACTTCGCGCCGCCGCCGATCAACAGAATACGACGCACATCCACGCCGAGTCCCTTCACCAGCTCAAGGCAGTCGCGCTGCGAGCATAGTAACGCTTCCACAAACGCGCGCGCAATATTCGCCTTCGTGGTATTACGCAACGTCATACCGTGTAACGTTGCGGTCGCGTCCGGTCGGTTCGGTGTGCGCTCTCCATCAAAGTAGGGGATGAGCGTCAGTCCTTGCGCTCCCGGCACTGACTGTGCGGCTAGATCAGCGAGTTCATCGTAGTCGACGCCGAGTGCAGCACGACCGGCATCCGCAATACGCGATCCGTTAATCGTGCAGGCAAGCGGCAACCAGTGACCGGTGCAGTCAGCGAATCCAGTCACCGAAGCGGTCATATCATACGCCGGAACCGGGGAGATAGCCGCTGCTACGCCTGACGTACCAAGGCTGATCGAAACGTCGCCCACGCCCATGTTGAGGCCGAGTGAGGCCATCGCGTTGTCGCCGCCGCCCGGAGCGATAATGCAGCCGCCGGGTACGTTCTTGCCAGCGATTGCAGGGTCAGCGATCGCGCCTGTTTCCGTTGGCGCGAGTACGCGAGGTAGAATCACATCATCGCGGCCGAACGCCAGCTTGAACAGGTCCATGCGGTATGTGTTGGCTGCGGAGTCGAAGTAACCGGTACCGGACGCGTCGGAGCGGTCGGTAAACAGTGCATTCAGATCGGCAGTCGCGTTCGTATCAGTATCGGCATCGACCGGACCGTGACCAGCGATACGCCAGCTCAGCCAGTCGTGCGGTAAACAGACCCCAGCAACGCGAGCGGCATGCTCCGGCTCATTTGCAGCAATCCACGCGATTTTTGTGATCGTCAGCGATGCGACCAGCGACGAACCAACAGCTTTCACCCAACGCTGGCGACCGCGCATCACCGGATCATCACTGAAGCCTGCCTCAGAACCATCCTCAGCTTTGTCTGGTGCGCCTAGTTGCGCGATCAAACGTTCTGCGTCCGGTGCCGAACGAGTGTCATTCCACAGCAGTGCATCGCGCACTACGTGACCGGTCTTGTCGAGCAGTACCATGCCATGCTGCTGACCACCGACCGCCAGAGCGGATACGTCGTCGAGTCCGCCGGCCTGCTCTTTTGCCTCAAGGAACGCGTTCCACCACGCGTTCGGATCGCAGCTCGTGCCGTCCGGGTGCTTCGCTTGACCGAAGCGCACCAGCTCACCGGTCGTTGCATCGGTGACACGCACTTTGGTTGATTGTGTGGACGTATCGACGCCAGCTACCAGAATTCGGGTCATAGTGCCTCCTTGCATTGGAATACGTATGATCATCAGTAAGTTAGATCATTAAACTATCGAGTCCAGTGTATCACGACGTCAGACTGCGCTGTGATAGTAACGCAACTCCTGACGCAGGGCGCTCAATCCGCGCTTAATCCGTACTCAAGTCGCCAACACCCCTGTCGGTACTACTCTCGTCAATCTTGCGAATATCGTGAACTCCAGTAGCCCACACAATAAGCGGCAGTGCGTAAAATGCGTACGATTCAAACTGAACATACAAATACGCAACCAAAACCAGCCAACATACTGTTTGCCGACTCCACGCGTGATGCACGGTCACATGCGTCATAATCAGCACTACCAGCGCAAGGAAACAGAGCAGTCCAAACTCGGTGATGAAACTGGCATACGCACTCATCGTAAACGTATTTGCAGGAGCCTTCGCCAGTCCATCAATCTCAGTGCTTGCCATGCCGCCGTGCGCGTTGTACCAGCGGCGTGCGCCCGCGTAGCCGTTACGTACTGCGGCATAAATATTGCCCGAACCCCAGCCGAAGAGAAGATGACTGAAATCGTGTTTCCATGCCCACATTGGTGCGAGCATGTGGAAAATACGGGCGCTCATCGACCCGTCGCCAGACAACAAACCGTTCGTCGCGAGCGAATTAAGTCGTGGATTGAACAGCAGCGCACTCACGCCACCGCCAGTCATGAGACTTAACGCACCGACAAATCCAGCAGTGAGACGGCGCGAGCGGAAGTTGACCGCGGAAATCATCCACAAGATCGCGGCGACGATCGAGTCGAGTACGATACGCGTCCCCGATCCCATTGCAATCGCTGCAATCGCGAAAACCGGTACGAGTACGCCGATACGACGGTCGCGAGTGAGCCAGAAAACTGGCAGAAGTACGCCGAACAGGTGCATACCGATATAACTTGGCTCAGCGAACATAAACTGCGGTCGTTGACTCGCGTAATATCGGTAGATCAGTTGCCAAAAGTACACGCGAACCGGCTGCCAGTTCCAGTTTTTCTCAAGCGCAACATACTGAAGTATGCCAGTGCCAAGCGCGACAATATATGCGGCAAAGAGCGCGGTTACAAGCGTGCGAACAGGCAGTTGTTTCAGTCGAATCGCGATGTCGAGTGAGGCGAGACACGCGAGACCAAGTAGTACAGATAGCAGTGATTTTGCGATTGCTGCTGGCTGAACGTCGATAGTTTGCCATCCGTAGAACGACATGACAACGAGCAGAATTGGGAAGAGGAAAAATGGGAGAAAACGTCGCGCGGTGTTGCGTAGGTAACGCCAGTTGACGAGCGCGTAAGCGGCGAAAAGCCACGGTGAGATCGGTGTCCAGTACGGCAGCGTGATACCAACTTTAGTACCGTCGAACGGGAGCATGGCGATAGCCATAAAAAGCAGTAAATCAGACGGCGTAATCGTGATGCGACTGATGGTCGCGGTGAGTGAGGAGTTGGTGAGTGGCGGCAACGGCGGTTCGGCGGTGATGTTTACTGATGATGTGCTCGTGCTCATGCGACGTGTCCTCTCGTTGATTCTGTCTGTACCTTACCAAGCGAATGTGTGCACAATGTCGAGATCGGTGACGAAATGGTAATGAAATTGTTGTAAAAAGCGCGAAATCAGTGTTGTGCCATGTGAGAACTAAAGATGGTGTAAGCATGAACGAAAAGTAGAGAAATATAGTTGGTCTGTGGGGGTACACCCTGATTGATATCATCAGTCTGTTTTGTGTTCACGTTGATTGAAGAGGGAGAACCTCGTGGTTTCCACAGAGAACAATGGACTCCAACAGGGTCAGCTACAGGCTGAGTCTGTTGATGGACGAGACGGCGGCGTGACTCTGATGGACATGCTGCGGATTATCCGCAAGCATGTTATCGCAGCCATTGTGACGTTTGTCGTCGTTTTTGCGGCTGTTTGCGCGTACACACTGCTCGTACCGCCGAAATACTCGGCTACGGCGCAGGTATTCGCCACATACAGTGATACGGCTGCTAACAGTGGCGATATTTCCAGTGTGAACAACGCCAGCTCGTACATTTCAAACCAGATTAAGTCATATCCGACGCTGGCTACCACCGAATCGGTTCTCCAGCCAGTCATTGACGATCTGGGTTTGACGATGACAGTCAAGCAGCTCGCGGGTCAGCTGACAGTGACTAATCCGTCGCAGACAGCGTTCGTGAACATTACTGTCGAGAATGATTCCGCGCAACAGGCTGCGTCAATCGCAAACGCTGTCGCCAAGTCGTTGAGTTCGGTGGTGCAGACTTCGCTGTATGCGTCCGATCAAAAGTCGCCGGTGAAGCTGTCTGTTGTCCAGCAGGCGTACGAACCGACGTCGCCGAGCTCGCCAAAGGTTGCACTCAATATGGCGATTGGCATTGTGGCTGGTGTGATTCTTGGCGTGTTTGTGGCCTTGATTAAAGATTTGCTCTCGACCCATATTCAAGAAGCGCACGATCTGCAGGAGATCATTGATGCACCAATTATGGGCCGCATTCCATCTGACGAGAGCCTCGATAAGTCAGTTCCGGTTATGGTGTCTGCACCAAGCAGCCCTATTGCTGAGGAATACCGTCGTATTCGTACGAACCTGTCGTTTACGCAGCCGGTCGAAGGCACAAAGTCTCGTCTCGTGGTGATTTCGTCGGTCAGTCCGAATGAAGGTAAGACGACCACGTCGTGCAATATTGCGGCAACGCTTGCGGAGAACGGTGCAAGCGTGCTGCTGATTGATGCTGATCTTCGCCACCCGTCTGTGGCAAACAAGCTGTCGCTCGAAGGTAATGCTGGTCTTACTCACGTTCTGTCTGGTCAGGCAGCAGTGAAGGATGTTGTACAGCGCTACTGGAAGCCGAATCTGCACATTATGCCGGCTGGCCCGAAGCCGCCAAACGCGTCTTCGTTGCTGAACTCGCTGACGATGAAAGAGTTGATTCGTCAGGCGCTCACTCAGTACGACTATGTGCTCGTTGATACGTCGCCGATGATCGTGGCGAACGATGCGGCAATATTCGGCGCGATGGGCAACGGTATCGTTCTGGTTTCTGGCCGCGGTGTGACCGACAAGCGTGAGTTGCGTGATATTGCGGCTCAGCTTGACAATCTCGGTGTGTCTGTGACTGGATTTGTCTTCAACTTCGCGAGGGAAAGCAAGAAGACCAGCAGTTACGGTAACTACTATTACAATGATGACGAAGATGAGTCAAGCCGCAAGAAGGGTGGCAAGAATCGTCGTAAGTCGAGTACTGCGCGCCGTTCCAAGTGATGTGCAGTGGGTACTGAGCTGGTCGCGTAGCGCGTTTATAAGTGCAGGATGAGCTGACCGCTGAATTATAAACTCGGCTCTCCTTGTCAGGGGAGTTGGCCGTGAAGCGGCCTGAGGGGTAGTCACATCTCTGGAACATTCAAAGAGTGTTGACTACTCCTCAGTTGTCTGCAATGAAGCTCCTCTGACAAATGGGGCCAAGAGCATTACAAACGAACTTCTAATGCAGAAGTTCGTCGGTGTGTGCGACACGCCGGTGGTTGCGTTGTGTGGGAATGGGAGTATATTAGCCGTTTGTTGCATGAAACATGGCAGCGACTGAGCCTTGCCCCTGTAGCTCAGTTGGTTAGAGCAGCTGACTCTTAATCAGCGTGTCCAGGGTTCGAATCCCTGCGGGGGCACCTTCTGAAAGCCTCGACCGGTCCCCGGTCGGGGCTTTTCTGTTGCTGGTGCGGGGTCGTGGCAGAAAATGCTCACTGAGTGCTTCTCAGTGAGCATTTTCTGCCACTCGTGTTGGGTGTGTGGCGGGTTCGTGTCAGTGTGTGGCGGTTTTCTCTCGCTGAGTTCACCGTCAGCGAGAGAAAACCGCCACGCACTGACACGAGTGGTGTTGTACTCGATATATGCTCCACTGCAGTATCTTGTGCAACCTAGTTCCGCAACGTTCGCCGCGCCGAACAGGCGGCACGGTTCAGCCCTTGGCGTAGCATTGCATCGTTTGTTTGACACGTCCGCGCGTCATTGTCATCCCACACCAGTTCGAGAGAGAAAAGAAACCGCAGTGGAATACTCACTATTCACTAAGCTGGCGGCCGAATTCTTCGGTACTGCCATCCTCATGATTTTCGGCAACGGCTCTGTCGCCAACGTCGAGCTCAAAAATACCAAGGGTCATCATGCCGGTTGGCTCAACATTGCTATGGGTTACGGCTTCGGTGTTATGTTCCCTGTTCTCATGTTTGGGGCCATTTCCGGCGCACACATTAACCCAGCCATGACCATCGCTCAGGCCATCAACGGCATGTTCCCGTGGAGTGATGTGTTGCCGTACATCGTTGCCCAGTTACTCGGTGCAGCACTTGGCCAGTTCATTGTCTATCTCACGTATTACCCGCATTACAAGGAGACTGAAGACGCCGAGGCAATCTTTGCTTCGTTCTGCACGAGCGATGCCGACGATAAGAAAGTCAACTATTTTGTCAACGAGATGTTCGGTACGCTCGTGCTCGTGTTCGGCGCACTGTGCTGCTTGATGGACCCGTGGGGTGTTAAGGACCCGGCTGCCGCCGCGATCGTGGTTGGCTTCATTGTGTGGGGCCTCGTCACTTCGATGGGTGGTCCGACTGGCCCTGGTTTGAACCCGGCTCGCGATCTTATGCCGCGCGTACTACACGCCATTCTGCCTATTCCTCACAAGGGTTCGTCGCGTTGGAATGAAGCGTGGATTCCGGTTGTAGCTCCGATCGTGGGCGCGATTATCGGCGCATGGTTGTTCTCGTTCTTCTTCGCAGCCTGATCTAACTCGTAATCGGCCAGCGATCTCAATGATCGGCTGACAAGCATATATCAATCCGGCGGTTCCTCACAAAAAAGGGGCCGCCGGATTGGTATATGTGGCGTTATCTAGTCCCGGCTATACCGGATATATAGTGTTTCAGCTTTCTGTGAGTGGGGGCTATGGGGGCTTCTGCGGTGTTTTAGGTTGGCCTGTGTGATCGTGTTTTGTGCGGTGTGCGGTGATTTGAAGGCTTTTTGCGAACTGAGAGGCAGTTTTTCGATCGTGCAAGGGTCTTTTTGCAATCTGAGAGGCAGATGTTCTGCATACTATCCTCATGTTAATGGTTTTCGGGGGTATATATTGGCCTTGTGTTCAGCCCACGCTGCCTCTCAGATTGCAAAAAGACCCTTGCAAACAGCGAAATCTGCCTCTCAGATTGCATATTGCATGAGTGCAACGCGGGTAGAAGTAACCGTGTGGCGGTTTTCTCTCTCTGAACACTGCTCAAGCGAGCATTTTCTGCCACTCCATACTGGGCGAGTGTGGGGTGACTTGAAATATATATATGCCGTGTGGCGGTTTTCTCTCACTGAGGGTGGTCTAAGCGAGCGTTTTCTGCCACGCTGATCAGTGCGCGTCGAGACCGTTACATGGGTGATGCGTATACTGGCTTCGCCCTCGCGTGGGGCACGTGCGCATGCATATGATGGGCAGATGATGAGAAGGTGTGAGGAGTGAGTAATGGAACGGCCAGAGCCGCGTGAGTCCAAATGGCGTAATGATCATGTGTTTGTGATTCGTCGCATCGTTGTGATGGCTATTATCGTGATAATACTGGCTGCAGCTATCGTATCTACAATCACGTCCGGTCACGCAGTAGAAGCGGCTCGAACAATGCAACAGTCGCAGATTGATCAGCCGCGCAACTCAACTAATGGTAACGCGGCTAGCAATGATAGAGACACGTCTAATACCGCTGACTCATCGTCCAAGAGTGCGTCAACAACCAATTCACAGTCCAACGTATCATCCGACAGCAAGAAACCATCAGATAATAACTCCAACGACACAAACACCGATCCTAAAGCCGCCGATATCGAGAAAACACTAGCTGCAGACAAAACCGCGCAGCCACTCACTGATGCGCAAAAGTCGGCAATCTTCGAGCGTGCGAAACAAACCGCGCAAACAGCAACCGCAGCATCTGGCACCGGTAGTCCGGTCACCTACACGTACTGCCTGCAAACTAAAGGCAACGTGGGTAATGCGACGGCGTTCGCGAATGCTGTATACGCTACGCTCAACGATCCGCAAGGATGGCCGCGCGCTGGTGCGATTTTCGAGCAGATGCCCGAGGATGCGTGCGCATCCGCAGATATGGCAATCATCCTGTCGGAAGCGCAGTATTTACCTACATTTTCCTCGTATTGTTCCGTGCAGTACAGTTGCCGCGTCGGGCAGGAGGTTATCGTCAACGACGACCGCTGGAACGGCGCTGTTGACGCGTGGTTGGACGCGGGCGGCACGCTCAGCCGTTATCGGCAGATGGTCATCAATCATGAGGTCGGCCACCGACTCGGTCACATCGATAACGAAACGACGTGTGCGGGCGCCGGTCAGCGCGCGCCACTTATGCAAGAACAGTCCATGCATCTCGACGGTTGTGTGCCGAACGAGTGGCCGCTCGACAATGAACTGTGGATTGGCTGAGCGACGTGGCGATGTACGAAATGCTCGATATTGCACACGTTGTGGCTGACTTAAGTAATGTGACTGGCGAGGTTGGGACGATTCCTGTAACTGGCACGCCTGATGTGACTGGCACGACAAGGGCAATGAGAACTCCTGTCGTCGGTCGGTTCGCACCCACACCGTCTGGGCGTATGCACTTGGGCAATGTTTATGCGATGCTTGCCGCGTGGTTGTCCGCGCGCGCTGCCGACGGCCGCATTATTTTGCGGATTGAGGATATTGATCAGCCGCGCGTATTGCCAGACGCTGACCGTTGGATTATGGACGATTTGACTTGGTTGGGACTGACATGGGATGGAGAACCGGTATATCAGTCTCAGCGGTTGGACCGGTACGCCGACGCGATTCGCATGTTGAGTACGTTGAGTTCAAGCACGTCGTGTTCACCGAGTGTATCAAGCGCGACTGTCACCGCCGATCATCTCACATTCCGCACAAACGCTATATATCCATGCTTCTGCTCGCGTTCCGATATTCGTGCCGCATCTGCGCCGCAAGAAGGCGACGGCTTCGTGGTCTATCCCGGCACTTGTAGACGACTGTTGCAGCATAATCCTGACGAAACACGCGCACGTCTTGAGCACGGCGATCAGCATTCGCTCCGCTTGTTCGCGCCCAATCGCAACGTGCAATTTACTGATCGTGTGTTCGGCTCACAAACATTCAATCTTGCGCACGACCTTGGTGATACGGTGATTCGTCGCGCGGACGGTATCGTTTCGTATCAGCTTGCGGTGACGGTTGACGATCTTGACATGGGTGTAACTGACGTTGTGCGCGGCCGTGATCTGCTGCGATCAACTGCGTTGCAACTCTACATTCGAGAGCAGCTGATTGCTAGTGGTTGGCTGGCTGATAATAACTGCGACGACAGCGACGACAGTGACGACCGTGACCTCAGTGAGCGCAGTGACAGCACAGTAGCGAGCGCATCTGTTGATGAGGTATCTGATAATGCGTTTGTTGAGGTATCTGCTGCGACGTCAGTCGGTGTGCCATCGTTCGCTCATTTACCGCTTATTGACAACGCTGCTGGCAAGCGTTTGGCTAAGCGTCAACGTTCTCTTGACATGGGTGTGTTGAGAGCGCGAGGTGTGAGTGCGCACCGTGTGATCGGCTACTGCGCGTGGCTGCTTGGGTTACTTGCGCAGCCTGAGCCGTGTGCGGCGCGCGATCTTATCGATCATTTTTCGTGGGAGCGATTGGCTGCGAATAGGAGTGATCGGCGTGTGCCAGATGATCCGTTTGCAGATTTTGTTGGATCGGATGATGCCGGCGCGCATTGACATTACGTCGCGCTGACTGATGGCATGTCGGCGTGAGTATCATAGATACGAATCGACAGCAGGGGAGTGTAGCATGACGGCGTATATGGATCACAAAGATCTTGCGAACGAAACGATTGATTCAGCACGAGTGCAGCAGATTACGGACGGCGTGCGTCGGGTACTTGACACGATCGCGCAAGCTGAGTCTGATGCAGGACGTGACGCGGGGTCTGTGCGGTTGCTTGCTGCTACGAAAACTCGTGATGTTGGCGAGATCATGGCTGCGATTGATGCTGGTGTGCGTATGATCGGTGAGAATAGGCCGCAAGAGGTTGCGGTTAAAGCTGCCGGTTTGCAGCGTTTGTGTGCACAGCGTGGGTTTACGTTGGGTGTGCAGTCTGATGGCAGTCAGACCTCAGCACACGCGCCACGCACGCACATTCCATTTCATCTCATCGGCCAGTTGCAATCAAATAAAATTGGCAAAGTACTGCCGGTTGTTGACACTATCGAATCAGTTGATTCCATTGAACAAGCTGAGAAAATTGCTCGCCGCGCAGTCATGCATGGCATTACTGTTGGCGTACTGCTGGAGGTCAATGAATCGGGTGAAGTATCGAAATCGGGTTGTGATCCGGCGCACGCAATTCTGCTTGCGCAACGTATCGGTTCGCTCGATGGTCTTGATTTGCAAGGTTTGATGACGATTGGTGCGCATGTTGACGATGAAAAAACCATCCGCCGTGGGTTCGCTCACTTACGCAAAACGCGCGATCTTATTCTTGCGGCTGCAACGCCCGGGACTGAGCATTGCTGTGAGCTGTCGATGGGTATGACGCACGATATGGCGCTCGCGATTGAGGAAGGTTCTACGATTGTGCGCGTGGGTACAGCTATTTTTGGCGAGCGTGCGTTTATCTGACTCTGTGATTTGATTGTGCTCGCTAACTGTTTTATCTGATGTATGTTGCAGATGTTGCAGATTGTACTGCACAAGTATTGTACTGCACAAGGATTACCTCATCACGGGGGTAGAATGCCCGCGCTGTGGGCGGTAGACTGTGCGTGGGTTGTCAAATGATGTGGGGAGGCCGTTGATGCGGCAGATGAATCGGCCGTCGCATGGGTTGCATCGGCGGGGTGCACACGGCGCGCGTGGCTCAGTTGAGTATCGTTCGTACGGCGATCAAACGTTTGCTCAAACGATCAACGTGTCGGATGTATCTGATGAGCGTCGTCGTCTCAAGCGCTCGCTGATTCTCATGCGCGTGTTCACGGTACTGTTACTCGTTGCTGCAGTGTGTGTGGCTGGTTTTCCCCTTGCGTTGCAGTATCGCAGTTCGTTAGAGTTGGCGCGCACGTCGCAGCAGTCAGCGGCGCATGTCGAAGGATGGCCGTATCCGCAAGCTGAGAATGCGCTGAAAGCGGCGCATGCGTATAATGCGAAACTTGCGACGTCTGGTCAGCCGATTCTCGGTGAGGCGATTGACCCGTTCTCCTCGCAAGGTGGCGGTTCTCATGCGAAGGGTGAGGATTCGGCGGCGAGTAAAGATAAGGAATATCAGTCGTTACTGGATGCTGGCAACGGGGTTATGGGTACGATTCGTGTGCCGACAGTGTCGATTGAGTTGCCGATTTATCATGGCACGTCTGAGGAGGCGCTTGCGTCCGGCGCTGGACATTTGTATGGTACGAGTTTGCCAGTTGGTGGTGCATCGACGCATGCGGTGATTACTGGTCATCGTGGTTTGGTGGAAGCGTTGATGTTTACTCGGCTTGACGAGGTCAAAACTGGCGATTTCATGTATGTTGAGGTGATGGGGGAGACGATCGGTTATCAGGTTGACCGTATTAGCGTGATTTTGCCGGATGATACGAGCCAGTTAAAGATTGTTCAGGGTGAGGATCGTTTGACGTTGATGACGTGTACACCGTATGGTGTGAACACGCATCGACTGTTGGTCAGCGGTCATCGTGTCAAGATTCCGGTGCCGGCTCCTGAACCGGCAGATGTACATGATGGGCGTACGGATGCGCTGTTATTGGGTGGTGGATTATTGCTGGGCGGCTGGCTCTTGGTGGCGATTGTTTCGCGTATGCGGCATGCGCCGTGGATGGTGATGCGGCACGCCGCGTGGCGTCCGCGTTCGTGAGCTAGCGGTTAATTGCGCGGCGCGTGACGTGTCTGGACTACACTGGTGCGGTATGAGAATTGCACGATTTTCCCTTAATGGAACTCCCCGCTACGCATTCGTCCAGAATGATCCAACTGATCATAAGGATTATTTGATTGAACTGGACGGTTACCCGTTCGGTGCTGGCACGATGCAGCCGACTGGTGAACGGTACGCTATCGATGCTGATGGCGTTCGTCTTCTGGCTCCAGTACTGCCGTCGAAAGTGTATGGTTTAGCGAAAAATTATGAAGCTCACGCTCAGTTCATGCATGAAGCTGGGCATTCCGAGATTGCGCACGCGCCAGAAAACATGGTGATTTTCACCAAGCCATCCACGTCGGTGATTGGCCCAGATGATCCGATTGTTATCCCGCCGGTCAGTCACGACATGAATTTCGAGCCGGAAGTGGCAGTCGTAATCGGCCGTATTGCGAAGAACGTGTCGGTTGATAAAGCTATGGATTATGTGCTCGGCTTCACATGCGTTAACGATGTTACGCTGCGTGATCTGCAAGGCATGGACCCGACGTGGACGCGTGCGAAAGGTTTTGACACTGCTTGCCCGCTCGGCCCGTGGATTGTCGCACGTGACGATCTTGACTGGCGTGACGCGAAAATTTCATTCACGTTGAACGGTGAAGATGTACCAATGGCATCCGGTACGACCGCGAATCTCATCCACGGTATTCCCGAACAGATCGCCGCTATCTCAAGCTTCTCAACACTACTGCCAGGCGATGTCATCATGACTGGAACTCCGAACGCATCCGGTCATCTCGACCCCGGCGACGAAACCATCGTGCACGTCGAGGGCATCGGTGACCTGCGTAACGTTGTCGTACAAGGCTGAGCTGAACAGGTTATTCAAGGGTCATCAGAAGACCATCAGAAGACCATCAAAAGAAAGGTATGCATTATGAGCGCATCTGAGGAAAGCATCGCTGCATTCCGCCATCGCGACGATCTCGCGTCCATCCCGGTTTATCGTCAAGGCAAACCGGCACCGGCCGGCCGTCGCGCGTTCAAACTCTCCAGCAACGAAAATCCATACGGTCCGCTGCCGTCTGTCATCAAGGCCATCGATTCCACTGCGCTGACCACGATGAACCGTTACCCTGACATGCACGGTTGGAAAGTCGTTGAACGACTCGCAGCTAAGTACGATGTCAGCCCGGACTCAATCATTCTTGGCGCTGGCTCGTCTGAAGTCATTACTGAACTCGTCAACGCACTATCCGGCGCTGGTACGGAAGTCATCTTCCCGTGGCGCAGTTTTGAAGCGTATCCGATTATCGTACGCGGTTCCGGCGCAACCCCAGTCGAAGTACCACTGACTGCGGATCTGCGTCACGATATTCCCTCAATGATCAACGCTGTCACAGATCGTACGCGACTGATCATTGTGAACAATCCGAATAATCCGACCGGTACTACGGTGTCGCGCGCCGAAGCTGAACAGTTACTCAATGCAGTGCCCAAGGATGTGGTCGTACTGTTCGACGAAGCGTACTACCAGTTCAACACTGACCCGGACACTGAACTCGGCATGGACTTGTTCCGCCGCTATCCGAACGTGGTCGTAGCGCGCACATTCTCCAAAGCGTACGGTTTAGCTGGTCTGCGTATTGGTTTCGGTATTGGACCGGCGCCAGTGATTGCGGAAATGGGCAAGGTTGCTTTGCCGTTCGCGGTGTCTGACGTGGCACAAACTGCTGCCGTAGCGTCGCTTGATGCGCAGGATGAGTTGGAAGAGCGCGTGCGTGATTTGATCGCAGAACGTGACCGTATTATGACGGCGTTAGCTGAGCAGGGCTGGCATGTGCCGCCGTCGGGTGCGAACTATTTCTGGCTACAGCTGGGCGAGTTGACTGACACGGTTGCTGAAAAACTCACTGAAGCCGGTGTGATCGCGCGCGTATTCAGCGGCGATGGTATCCGTATTTCGATCGGTACGCACGAAGCCAACGATCTTGTGATTGACACCTGCGCGGCGATTATCCACGAACTGCCGGCCGTCGCCGACCAGTGGTCACCGTCGCGCTAAGTCGTCGTCTTTGATGCTATTGCGGCTCCCCTTGACAAAAGGGGAGCCATTTTTTCTATAAAGGTAGTGAAGTCGTTAACGAGCTTCTGGCGCCGGATACTAGCATCGCTCATACGAAAAACGGCGAATATCATCGAGAGCTTGCTGACTTTCATCGAGCCACGTCATGCCGATAGGGTAGACGTGGCCGAGCGTCTCATGGCGGGTAACTTTGCGATCAGACAGTTCAAAATCAGCTCCCTTACGCGACAGTGCTGCAGCAAGGGCAAGCGAGTCAGCTTCGAGAAAATCATCGCTAGACGTGAGAATAAACAACGGTGGCAAATCAACGTTGCTCACGATACTTTCCGCAGTTAAATACGTCGGATCAGCATCTTCAAGTCCAGCGAAAAACTCAGTGCCAAGCATCTGCTCGAGTGAACGTCGTTTGGTGGAATCATATCCGATGCCGCATGTTTTACGACCTTCGTCAGCCGACGCGAGCGAATACACGCCGCACACGAGCGCACCTCCCGCAAACCGCAATCCACTAGCCTGTTCGACACCAAACGCTCGCGCCGCATCCGAACTGCCTTCGATCGCCAACGTGAGCAATGCCAACGCGCCGCCAGCTGAATCGCCAGTAATAAACACTGCGTTCGGATCAACTGGATACTGCGGCAACGCTGATCGCACCCATCGCAAAGCCGCCTGTATATCGTGAAGCTGACCTTTGAGATCAGTTTGTGGTGCAGGTCGATAATTCAGTGAAATAACCGCAAATCCACGCGACGCGAGATGCGTGTTGAAATTGCGGTTAAGCTCCTTATATCCGTACGTGAATCCGCCGCCGTGAACGTCAATGTATACGGGCGTGGTATGGCCGCCTCGTACTGTGGCTTCGTGCGGCAGATAGATGTCGAGCAGATGGCCGCGGCATTGACCGGTTGTACCAATGTCTGTGCCAGTGCGATCGTTGCCTACGTCGGGCAGGTACGCGATATCTTCGATCGCGTCGATGCCGTCGGGATCGTGCCAGTATGCGGAACGTGGCAGGTCGAATTGTGCGGTCTGATAACGATTGTTACGGAATATTTGCGCGCGTTCGGCTGGCAGGTTAGCGAGATCGCCGTCGATTTCGGTCCATGCAGTGAACTGTTCGGCAAGGTTCGGGTCGAATGGTGCTGCTGGATTTTCTGTGGTTACGGGTGTGCTGACAGTTGCATCCGTGTCTGCATTGTGTGGATTAGTAATAGTCGCCATTGTGCCTCCTTTGGTAAGTGGTGTAGTGGCTCCATATTAATGCGCTGCGAACACACGGTGATGGGTATTCGACTATTTGCGCGACTGTGTGCTCAGTGGGCGGGCGCTTCGTGGCGGGGCGTGGCTCAGTAGGTGGGTGTTGTTTGGGCGTCAGCATAGGTCACGCGATGGAATTGCCCCGTTTCAATCCATCGCGTGAGTCTTGTTGTGATATTTCGGCGGAAGTCGCATGGTCCTCCGCCGGAATGTCACGCAAAACTGGTCATTTGTGTGATATTCCGGCGGACATAGCAATATATTCCGCCGGAATATCACATTTTCCGGCTGTTTTTTGTGATATTTCGGCGGAAGTTGCCAAGTCATCCGCCGGAATATCACATTTGGAGCTGTAACTCTTCGGCATATGCCGTAGTTGTATAGAACGAGAGCATCGAAGAGCAAACCTATCTATTGCGTTAATAACTCGTTATCAATCTGAATCAGGACACGGCGAGGTTGTGTTCATCGCGTGAGCTCGCTACAATAATGATCGGTAAATGTGAGCGTTAACAATTCTCCGAAGGGGTGGATGGTGGCGCTCGGGCAAAAGGAGATCGAACGTATGGCAACTAACGACACCGATCAGGTCGCGACCATCGCCGAAAAGATCCGTGCGGGCAAAACTTCGCTCGGTATTGAATTCGGCTCCACGCGTATCAAGGCCGTGCTGATCGACGACACCTATTCCACCATCGCATCGGGCGATTACAGCTGGGCTAGCCACTTGGAAAATGGTCTGTGGAGCTACTCGGTAGATGAAATCTGGAAGGGCTTGCAGACGGCCTACGCCACTATGGCCAACGACGTGCACACTGCATACGGCGAGCAGCTCACCAAGGTTGGACACATCGGCTTCTCAGCAATGATGCACGGCTACCTTGCTTTCGATAAGGATGGCGAACTGCTTGTGCCGTTCCGCACATGGCAGAACACCAACACGCACGAAGCACACGAAAAGCTCTCCGAACTGTTCCAGTACAACATTCCTGAACGCTGGTCCATCGCACATCTCTATCAGGCGGTGCTCAACAAGGAAGAGCACGTCTCCAAGGTGGCCTACTTCACCACGCTCGCTGGATACGTTCACTGGAAGCTCACTGGCGAGAAAGTACTCGGCGTTGGTGATGCATCCGGTATGTTCCCGATCGACCCGACCACGCATACGTACGAAACTGCATTTATCAAGCAGTTCGATGCCCTGCCAGAAGTTGCTGCACAGCCGTGGAAGCTCGAAGATCTGCTGCCGACTCCGCTTGTTGCTGGTACTCCGGCTGGTACGCTCACCGAAGCGGGCGCACTGCTGCTTGACCCGACTGGTACATTGAAGCCCGGCATCACGCTCGCTCCGCCTGAAGGTGACGCTGGAACTGGTATGGTTGCCACCAACTCTGTGCGTGTACGTACAGGTAACGTTTCCGCTGGTACTTCGATCTTCGCAATGGTAGTGCTCGAACACAAGCTCGAGCGTCTGCACCCTGAAGTTGATCTTGTCACCACGCCAGCCGGCGATCTTGCCGGCATGAGCCACGCCAACAACTTCACCTCTGACCTCAACGCGTGGGTTGGTCTGTTCGGCCAGTTCGCTGAAGCGCTCGGTACTCCAGTTGATGCAGGCACACTGTATGGCACGCTGTTCCGCACTGCAATCTCAGACAACGCTGATCGTAACTGCGGTGGCCTCATCAACTATCCGTTCCGTTCTGGTGAGTTCTTAGCTGGACTTGAAGAAGGCCGTCCGCTCTTTGCACGTAACCCTGAAGCTCACATGAACCTTGCGAACTTCATGCGTGCCCAGCTGTTCAGCGCATTCAGCCCGGTCAAGATCGGTATGGACGTGATGACCAAGGATGAGCACGTGCAAATCGACTCGCTCGTCGGTCACGGCGGTATTTTCGCTACGCCGAAGGTTGCGCAGAAGATCCTTGCCGCCGCATTCAATACGCCGATCAAGGTCATGTCCACCGCTTCTGAAGGCGGTGCGTGGGGTATGGCTGTGCTCGCTGACTACCTGTGGCACACTAACGAAGATCGCTCCAACCTCGCCGACTATCTTGACGGTCGCGTGTTCAAAGACGCTGCCTCCGTTACTGAAGTGCCGGATGCACGCGATGTCGTTGGATTCGAGGATTTCTTCGGCCGCTTCACCAAGGGACTGCCGATCGAGCACGCCGCAGTCAAGGCTATTCCGCTCGAAAACTAGTACACGTCAATCATCGTCAACTAATCAATCCGAAAGGAAACCAATATTATGGCCACTCTCGCCGATTACGGTCCTGAAGTTCGCGCCGAAGTCAAGCAGGTGCGCGAAGTAGTTGCCACGCTGCACGAGCAGCTGATCAAGTGGAACCTCGTCGTGTGGACCGCAGGTAACGTGTCCCAGCGTCTGCACACTGCTGATCTCATGGTTATCAAGCCGTCTGGCGTTCGTTACGAGTATCTGACCCCGGGTTCGATGGTCGTGTGCGATCTCGACGGCAACGTCGTTGACGGTACTGAAGCACCGTCTTCCGATACTGCTTCTCACGCATACATTTACCGTCACATGCCGAACGTGTACGGTGTTGTGCACACGCACTCCACCTACGCAACCGCATGGGCTGCGACCGGTCAGAACATTCCGTGCGGCCTGACCATGATGGGCGATGAGTTCGGTGGCCCGGTGCCGGTTGGTCCGTTCCGTCTGATCGGTTCCGAAGCGATCGGTGAAGGCGTTGTTGAGACGCTCAAGAAGTACCCGAAGTCCCCGGCTGTGCTTATGCAGAACCACGGTCCATTCACGATCGGTAAGGATGCTGAAGCTGCCGTCAAGGCTGCCGCTATGACTGAGGAAGTTGCACACACCATGTGGGCAGCTCGTCAGCTCGGCGACATCATCGAGATCCCGCAGGCGGATATCGATAAGCTTAACGATCGCTACCAGAATGTCTACGGCCAGCACTGAGCAAACGGAGCGTCCTCGTCGTTGCTCCTCGGTCGCGGTACTTAGTACCGCTTCCCTCGGTGCGCCTAGAGGCCGCACTCGTTTGCTCACCGCTGGCTCCGTCAGCACTGACGTAAGACCGTTGCGTGGCGGAAAACGCTCGCTGACAATACTGTCAGCGAGCGAAAACCGCCACTAACCAACGTGCGTGGTGGAAAATGCTCGCTGAGCACCGCCTCAGCGAGCATTTTCCACCACGCGGGTGCAGGATGTGACGTGATACCTATGAGTTAGGTCGCGTATCACACAGCGCCACATACATTTTTTCCACAACGAAGTAACAAAGGAGCCAAACATGGCAATGGAAAACCCCTTTGAGGGCAAGGAAATCTGGTTCGGCGTCGGCTCGCAGGACCTGTACGGCGAAGAAGCCCTTCGTCAGGTCGCCGCTCACTCCGCGGAAATGGTCGACTACCTCAACAAGACCGGCAAGATCCCGGCCAAGATCGTCCTCAAGCCGACCCTGAAGTCCTCCGACGGCGTCAAGCAGTTCATGGTCGAAGCTTCCGCCAACCCGAACGTCATCGGCGTCATCACTTGGTGCCACACCTTCTCCCCGGCCAAGATGTGGATTCGCGGTCTCGAAGTACTCACCAAGCCTCTGCTGCAGCTGGCCACCCAGCACCACAAGGAAATCCCGTGGGAGACCATCGACATGGACTTCATGAACCTGAACCAGGCCGCCCACGGCGACCGTGAGTTCGGTTACATCGTCTCCCGTCTCGGCATCAAGCGTAAGATCGTCGTCGGCCACTACACCGATCCGGAAGTTGCTGAGAAAGTTGGCACTTGGGCACGCGCCTGCGCCGGCTGGGACGCATCCAACAACATGAAGGTCATGCGCTGGGGCGACAACATGCGTAACGTTGCCGTCACCGAAGGCGACAAGACCGAAGCTGAGCGCGTGTTCGGCGCCTCCATTAACACGTGGGCTGTTAACGAACTCGTCGCCGCATACGAAGCCGTTAAGGATGATCAGGTCAAGGCCATCATCGAAGACTACAAGGCCAAGTACGACGTTGACCCGGCACTGCTCGACGCCAAGTACGACTCGCTGTACATCGCAGCTAAGGAAGAGGCTGCGATGGTCAACATGATGCGCGAAAACGGCTGCACCGCCGGCGTTGACAACTTCGAAGACCTCGGCGCTCTGCCGCAGCTGCCGGGCGTTGGCCCGCAGCGCTTCCCGTCCGAATACGGTTGGGGCTTCTCTGCTGAAGGCGACTGGAAGACCGCTGTCCTCGTGCGCATCGGCGCCGTCATGGGCTACGGCCTGACCGGTGGCGCTTCCCTCATGGAAGACTACTCCTACAACTTCACCGAAGGCGACGAACTCGACATGGGCTCTCACATGCTCGAAGTCTCCCCGTCCATCGGCACCATCGCCAAGCCGAAGCTCGAAATCCACCCGCTCGGTATCGGTGGCAAGGCTGACCCGGTGCGTCTCGTCTTCTCCGGCGCTCCGAAGAAGGATGCGGTCGTCGTCTCCATGTCCGATGTGCGTGAACGCTTCCGTCTGCTCATGGATGTCGTCGACGTCGTCGAGCCGCAGGGCTCCCTCAAGGAGCTTCCGTGCGCTCGTGCCGTCTGGAAGCCGCAGCCGAACCTCAAGACCGCTGTCCAGTGCTGGATCACCGCCGGCGGTTCTCACCACACCTGCATGACCACTTCCGTCGGTCGTGAGGCTTGGGAAGACTTCGCTCGCATCGCCGGTGTTGAACTCGCCGTCATCGACGAGAACACCAACGCTCGCCAGTTCGAGAAGGAGCTGGAGTTGAGCGAAATGGTCCACCGTCTCGACAACCGTCATTAATGAGATGGCGCGTCCTCGTCGTTGTTCCTCGGTCGACGTACCTTCGTACGCCTTCCCTCGGTACGCCTAGAGGCCGCGCGCATCTCATTAATGACTCCGTCACTGATTGACGGAGCGTATACCGCCTTTCCTCAGGCTCGACGTACTTTCGTACGCCTTCGTCTTCGGACGGCGGTCTCCGCACGCGTCAATCAGCGACGGCAAGCCGTCACCGATTGACGGATTCGTTCCTGCGCTATAGTAGGCCACTCGGTATTACGCCGAGTGGCCTACTTGCGTATATGCCATGCGACCTCATGGTGCGGTGAACCTCCCATGATGCGGTAAATTCCTCATGGTGCGGTAAACCTTCCATGGTGCGGTTTCGCAGAATGGCTTAATTCCAAGGTTTTGACAGATCGAGGCCGATATGAATTACCGCATCATGGGAGAGTTACCGCATCATGGGAGATATCTACCGTTCGGTAGACTGACGCGTATGGCAGTGGCAAAACAGCATACAGTAAACAAGCGCATTCGTAAGACGCCTGAAGAGCGGCGGCGCGAAATCGTTGATGCAGCAGTGCGGCTGATCGGTGAAAAGGGTTATTACGGTACATCGTTGCGTGAAATCGCGCAAGCGGTCGGCATGAGTCAGCCCGGACTGCTTCATTACGCTGGCACCAAAGAAGGATTACTGTCGATGCTTGTCACCGACGCTTACGATGCGAGTGGCACCATCGATGATTTTATAGCAACCGGCCTGCCAGGCAGTGACCCTGATAATCTGTTCTTTCCTGCATACTTGCGCTACCTTGTGCGGCACAATGCGCAACGTGTCGAACTCATGCGCTTATACATGATTCTCGAAACGGAAGCGTTCAGCCCAGATCACCCGTTGCACGAGTATTTCGATGACCGACCAAATCGAACTTGGCACTATTATTCGAGTTATCAGTGGCGGATTCCACCGCAGATGGGGCAGTGGAGCGAGTCAATGAGACCAGTGGTGCGTCAGTGCATTGAGGCAATGGACGGCGTGCAACTGAGATTCATGCGTCGCCCGCCAATCGATCTCGTAGATGAATGGATTATATTCGAGCGTATGATTTTCCCCTCACCCATGTGGGATCGATACCGTTAATTACGACTAGTATCCTGCGCCAGAAGTTCGTTAACCGTACCTATAAACCGGCGTGTCATATCATCCTCGCCATATAATCATTATTATCTAATAACTGTTAGATATAATAATTGTTGGGCTTAATAATACATCGTCACTTTTGATTGACTCTGTACTGACAGATTAAAACGTATCGCAAAGGAGCTGCTGACATGAGCACACAAACCGTGAACCGTTTCCTGTTCGGAGCGGCATATTACGACGAATACATGCCAAAAGACCTCGATCGCATCGACACAGATATGGCAATGATGAATCATGCAGGCATCAACGTCATTCGTATCGCAGAATCGACATGGAGTACGTGCGAACCGCAACCCGGCATCTTTGACTGGTCTCATGTCGACCGTGCGTTAGATAGCGCACATCGTCACGGTATCTCAGTCATCGTCGGCACGCCAACTTACGCGGTGCCAACGTGGCTGGTTCGTATGCACCCGGACGTACTCGCTGTCACGCCGAACGGCCCGGGCAAATACGGTCCTCGGCAAATCATGGACATCGTCAACGGATCATACCGATACTATGCCGAACGCGTCATTCGCAAGCTCATCGCACACGTTGCCAACCATCCGGCTGTTATCGGCTATCAAGTCGATAACGAAACCAAGTATTACGACTGCGTGAGTCCAGACATGCAGGCGCTGTTCGTCAAACATCTGCGCGAGCGATTCCACGACAATCTCGACGAACTTAACGCGCGCTTCGGACTTGACTACTGGTCGAATCGAATTAACGCTTGGGAAGATTTTCCCGACGTCACCAATACGATCAACCAGTCGTTGCGCGGTGCGTTTGACCGGTTCCGCCGTGAACAGGTCAGTGAATTTCTTGCGTGGCAAGCCGATATCGTACGCGAATACGCGCGCGACGATCAATTCATCACACAAAACTTCGACTTCGGCTGGAAAGGTAGCTCATATGGTGTCCAGCCTGCCGTTGACCATTTCAAAGCTGCGCGCACGCTCGACATTGCGGGTTGCGACATCTATCATCCCACGCAAGACGACTTGACGGGTAAAGAAATCGCGTTCGGTGGTGACTTGACTCGCTCGCTCAAGGATGGTGCGAACTATCTGGTGCTTGAAACCGAGGCGCAAGGCAACCACGGATGGCTTCCGTTCCCCGGTCAAATGCGGTTGCAAGCCTACTCTCATCTCGCATCCGGTGCGGATATGGTCGAGTACTGGCATTGGCACTCGATTCACAACTCGTTCGAGACGTATTGGAAAGGTTTGCTGAGCCACGATCTTGAGCCGAACTCGACGTACGAGGAGGCGGGCGTGTTTGGTCGAGAGATTGCGCGTGCGCAGATCAGCGAGCGACTGCTGCACCTGACCAAACATAACAACGTTGCGATTATGGTGTCGAACGAGGCTCTGACTGCGCTTGAGGGGTTCCGTATTGGCAGTGGCACTCGCTGGGGTGGCGGTGCGGACTATAACGACGTCGTGCGTCGTATCTACGACGCACTGTTTGAACTCAACGTAGAATGTGATTTCCTGCCGGATGATGCGTCAGCTGAACGTCTCGCTCGTTACTCGGTGATTGTGACTCCTGCGTTGTATTGTGCGTCTGATGAGACGATTGCGCAGTTGCGTGACTACGTTGCGAATGGTGGACATTTGATCGCAACGTTGCGTTCGTTTGTGTCTGATGAAGAAACAACGGTATGGCATGATCGTGCGCCGCATAACCTCACCGACGTGTTTGGTATGAGTTACAACCAGATCACGCCGCCGAAGGGACATGTACCGGTGGTATTTGGTGCTGACAAGAATGTAGCAGGGGATACGGCGGGGGATAGCACAACCGTACCAGCTGGTTCGTTGTCACTTGCCGGACTGCCAGATGCGCAAGCCGACACGCTGATCGAACTACTCAAGCCGAACGGTGACGCACGGTTTGACGCTGAAACTGCCGATCAGCCGGCGCCTGATACGCATACGCAAGTGCTCGCCCACTACGGTCATTACGCGTGGACTGATTACGCTGCTATCACGCGTCACGCATTCGGTAAGGGTAGTGCTGAGTGGATTGGCACCATACTTGATGCTGATGCGACGCGCGCTGTGTTGCGCGAGGCGCTCGCGAACGCTGACGTTGCTATGCCGTTTGTTTCGTCTGCGGTTGAGTCTGCGACTGAGCCTGCGGTTGAACCACCAGCAGAATCTGCGACGGCGATCAACAAACCCAGCAAACCCGCAGTAGCTCCCGCTGTAATCACGGTCCGTCAAGGTACAAATTCACGCGGCGAGACGGTAACCTACCTGCTTAATTACTCTGCCGAGTCGGTCACGTTCGCAAGTCCGGTTGCCGGTGAAGTCGTTGTAGCTCCGAAGATCATTGCGGTTAACGGATTAATTGATGAGACTGCCACTGCCGAGCTCAATCTTAACGAAGGTGACCGCGTGACCTCAGGTGATGAGCTCACTTTGCCGCGCTGGAATCTCGCTGTGATCGCCAGCTGACACTGAGCTCACAGCGGCTTGTGCTGCTAGCAATCTCACGCCAATGGCAGGGTGAGCAGCACGGTCCATGACTCACCATCTTGTTCGGCGGTGAACTCGCCGCCGAGTGTGCAAGCAGCGTCGCGGCATCGGCGCAATCCGGTGCCGCCGCTGAGCGCATCGGATGCATGCGACGGCGAGTTTTGCATGTTCTCGTGCATGTGCTCTTGCGTTTGCCGAACACCGTTAGATGCAGATAGTGTCGCCAGTCCCGGGGCAAGCGTGATGGCAATACAGTATCCTGCGGCAGGATCGGCATATTTCATCATGTTGCCGACTATTTCACGCAGTGTATCGAGAAGTACTGCTTTGCGATCGGCGGTGCACGCGCATGCCGTCTCGCCATTCACAAGAGACATGCCAGCTAGCCCGTGGGCATGCAGTCGCTCATCATAGTTTGCCGTTGCTGATTGCAGTTCGTTGGCGGTAAGTGTGTCTAGACGATCAGTATTGGTTGCGTGCGTCTGCTGTCGGTTGGGCGACTCGTCTCGTATGGACAGCGAAGATGACGAATTATCTACTGTGACAGTTGGTTCGATGTATGCTGCCGGACGGGATGTACATGGTATGTGCTGAGTTGTGGCATCGCTAGGTTGATCGAGTTGCGTGATCAAAGTGCGCACTTTACGTAGCGATTCTTGTGTGGTCTGCTCGATGAGATTAACGAGTTTCGTATTGGACTGATCATAACTGCTCACTGCTGATCGTAACTGTTGGGTGAGCAGCATAATCGTCGTCAAATCATTTGCAACGGAATGATGCAGTTGCGTTGCCAGCTGCTGATTTGCTAGCCGTCGCAACAGTGCAGCATGTTCTCGCTCCTCGCGCTCACGTTGCTCCTGCCAGCCCATCATCGACCCGAGCCACAAGGCGACAAGCAGGAACGCAGCCGTCGCGCACACTGTAGCAACGACTGACGAATCCCACGGATACAGCCAAATACGCGCCGCTGTCGCACTTTCCGCCGCCACGGATGCCAGTACAGACATCGCCAATGAACGGTATGCCATCACGGTCACGGCCATAAGTACACAAAACAGTATCGATAACGGAGTGGTACTTGGAATTACGCAACGCGCCGCCCATA
This sequence comes from Bifidobacterium hapali, assembly GCF_002259755.1. Classification (GTDB taxonomy): domain Bacteria; phylum Actinomycetota; class Actinomycetes; order Actinomycetales; family Bifidobacteriaceae; genus Bifidobacterium; species Bifidobacterium hapali. The sequence continues at coordinate 33,518 of NZ_MWWY01000021.1, read as the reverse complement.
GTGTGACGATCAGCCAGCCGCCCACGCGTGGCAACAACGCCATCGTCAAGCACCCAATAACCGACAACAATGCGAATAGGATCATGACATCGTTACCATCACCGTTTGAACACATATACGCAGTTTCGATCACTGGTGGCACGCATGAGCACGCTAACAATACGCGCGTGCGACCATTTGCGAATAACGGTCGGTCCTGATTCGCGCTCGCGCTCGCATTCGTATCGTTCGAGCGGAATCTGTTGGAATGATGCTCATCCTGCGATGTGCTGCGACCATCACGACGGTTTCGAGAGAGACGACAATGTGGTGACTGACCTACTGGCAGTAGTCGTGACAGCGTCGACAGTATTGACAGCTTTGGCTTGCCCATAGTTACATCCTTAAATATCGTCGGCACAGGGCGACGGCTTCGTCGCGATCGCGCGCATGCAGTTTTTCTCGTACACGTGCAACTTGTGAGAAAATCGTGCCTTTCGAAATACCGAGTTCAGCGGCGATTTCATCAGTGGATCGTCCGTCTGCATAGCCTCGCATGATTGCAGTTTGTTGTGCAGACAGTGCGAATGATCGTGCTGGCTGAGCTGCAGTGTGTTGAACGGCGGTGGATTGAGGTGGAGTCGACGAAGCAGCGTCGTCTGGTTGGTTCGATGATGACTGATTGTGCGCGTTTGATCCTGCTGATCCTGCCGACACTGCCGTGCGAATCGCAGTAGTAATGGCTGCGATATCATCCTTACTGATGACGGTAGTTGCGCCAGCGCTGATCGCAGCGTTGCGGTAGACATCCGGATCGTACGCAGTCACGCCAATCATCGGCAACGTGGGCGTCCAACGATGTACAGCTTGGCACACGTCAATGCCAGTCATATCAGTCAACGCCATGTCTACCAGCAGCACATTTGGTCGGTCTTCGGCACGAATACACCGCTGAATCGCCGCCGCACCTAACTGCGCGGTCCAGATCACTGTGAATCCAGCGCGCGGCAGCAGCGATGATAACGCCATAAGGGCCATACGGTCATTGTCTACGATCGCGACCGAAACTGATCGATGTTGCGCGTGCTGTGTCATGTTGTTCAGTCTAGACTCGCATGACATCGTGCCAGAACTTCATGTCATGCGGCGCATGTCGCGCAATCGCGCGAGACAATGGAAACACTGTAACGTGAAATCATCGGCGAATCCGCCGGTCGGTAGCCGCTCCGGTACGCAGCACGATGACGAGGAGGTCGTCATGAACAAGTCATTAATGCACAATCACGATACACACGATGCGCAGAGTGTGCCGCGCAATGCGCCCGCAGTGCCGTCCATAACACGCCGACCGACATGGTGGTGGCTGTTGGCTGCATTTCTCGCGTTCGCGATCATTGTTACGGGTGCGTTTGTATGGCAGCGAGAGACGCGCATGACCTCGCAGAAAATCGTCGACGAATTGGTGTCACTTAGCCCGACCATAACGCGCGATGAGCTGGAATCGAAAGGCTACATATACGGTGGCAAAGCGGTATATGGCTGGCAGCTTGTTGACGACGAGGATTTCCCGGTATATCTCAACGCGCGTGGCACGAGTGATCGGATTGCCAAGTTTATGGATGATGTGCGCGCCGGCCGTCAGTCTGTACTGCGGTTAGTGATCGACGGTACTGCGCCGTCTATTCAGCGTACATATGCGAATGCTGAACTGCTTCCGTACGACGGTTCGACGACGAAATTGTCAGTACGTGTACTGTGGTTCGATCCGAATAGTGATGCGGATTGGGCTGAGAAAGACAATGCTAATCAGCCAGCCACGATTCATCATGATGGCAAAGGTCAGATTCGAGAATGGTGGTGGCGTGATGGCGAAATCGTTACTTCTGATAAGCGATTCTCGCGCGGTATCGGACGCGATGATACGAGCGGCAATCAGGCGTACACGCTCAAACATCAGCCAGCTATTCCTGCTGACCCTGATTCGACCGATACTATTATTCTGCGCTACGACGAAAACCTCTACTCAATCGGTTCGTAGCTGATCAGGGTACTGGCCTGCTGTAATCCAGCGTAACTGCGCGCAATAACAACGGGTGCGCGCAGTTATGCTGGATTTTGGCGTGAAAAATAAGCGTAACTGCGCGCAGGTCCCATTATTGCGCGCAGTTACGCTCGATATTCGGATGCTGGTACGCATCCTTACACGTCATCCTCTCGCGTCCCGGCCGAGAAGTACGGTGTGTCGTATGAGTGAGACGATGCATCTTCTGGACCCGGCCCCGTTTGGGCGCATTCTGCCGGCAATGGTCACACCTATGAATTCTGATGGCTCCATCAATTATGATGCTGCGCAGAAACTCGCCAAACAGCTGGTTGCAGACGGTGCAGATGGCATCGTTGTCAACGGTACGACGGGCGAATCACCCACCACGCACATGGATGAGAAAGTAGAGCTTGTTAAAGCCGTTCGTGAGGCTGTTGACGTGCCGATTATTTCCGGCGCTGGCTCGAACGATACGGCACACACCGTGCGCATGGTCGAGCAGACTCAGGAAGCTGGTGCCGACGCCGTACTCGTCGTCGCGCCATACTATTCCCGTCCTTCGCAAGATGGCGTCTTCCAGCACTATAAGGCAGTCAACGAGTCCGCTGACAAACCGATCATCATTTACGATGTGCCCGGCCGTACGGGTCTGCACATTCAGCTGGAAACGTATCGTCGTATGGCTGAACTCGATCATGTGACAGCTGTCAAGGATGCTACCGGTGATATCGCTGGCGCAGTTCGCAAGCGCATGGAAACTGGCTTGACATGGTACTCCGGCGATGACGGACTATTCCTACCGTTCCTGTCGGTCGGTGCAGTCGGTATTATTTCCGTAATCGCACACGCGGCCGCAGGCCCGATGCGCAAGCTCTCGGATGCATTCGACCGCGGCGACATTCGTGAAGCACAGCGTATTGCAGTACAGCTCGCTCCGCTCGTCGAAGCTATGAATGGCAACGGATTCCAAGCAGTCATGGCCAAGGCCGCTCTCAAAGTGCGTGGTGTTCTTGACGACACCACTATGCGCTTGCCGAACGTCGGCCCCGGTCCAGAAGAATTCTGCCGCGCCGAAAATGGCATGCGAGCATCTGGTCTGCTGCACTAAACCGTACCGCGCAATACCCGGAATATGCCGCGCAAACATGCCTCATGCGCACACGCCGGTACGGACGCAACACACACGTCGTTCCCAGCACAGGCGGGAACACCAAGTAATGGAAAACCAACTAGGAAATGGTCACAGAACAAGAACACATTGAACATACCGCGCGCAAGCGCACCACTCAACGCTCTAGCTCAGCTCAACCGCAGAGCGAATCCGAACAGATGGCCGCCGCTCAGGCAGCTGTTGACCTACTCGACGATCTCGACGTAGACGAGCGGAAAGCCACCCGTACTACTCGTTCACATCGAACGAGTAAAACCGCTGATCGCGGCGAACGCACCAGTCGAAACGACTCACGCGACGATCAGTCTGAATCTGCCTCGTCATCTGGCAACACTCGTTCGCGTTCTTCGCGCAATTCCGGTCGTGGCGGCTCACGCTCCAATAATGCTGGCGGTCGTCGCATCGCTCGCAATGGTCAGCCGGCCACTGCTCCTCAGCAGGATGCTGTACTGATTGCTCCGCCGAAGTATCGCAAGGGTTCCTTGCGTATCGTTCCGCTCGGCGGTCTTGGCGAAATCGGCCGCAACATGAACGTCATCGAATACAACGGTCATCTGCTGCTTATCGATTGCGGCGTGCTCTTCCCAGAAGAAGAACAGCCTGGCGTTGATCTCATCCTGCCGGACTTCGACTACATCAAGGATCGTCTTGACAAGGTTGAAGCACTCGTACTCACCCACGGCCACGAAGACCACATCGGCGGCGTACCGTACCTGTTGAAGTTGCGCCCGGATATTCCACTGATCGGCTCCAAGCTCACGCTTGCGTTCGTGGAAGCCAAGTGCAAGGAGCACAATCAGCATCCGACGATGGTTCCGGTTACCGGCCGTGACAAGATGAAGGTTGGCCCGTACCAGCTTGAATTCATCAACGTAACGCATTCGATTCCAGACGCGCTCGCCGTGTATGTTAAGACGCCAGCTGGCACGCTGATTGATACGGGCGATATTAAGCTCGACCAGCTGCCACTCGACCATCGCATCACCGATCTCGTAGAATTCGGCAAGATTGGTGAGCAAGGCGTTGATCTGCTCATGATGGATTCAACGAACGCTGAAGTTCCGGGCTTTGTCAAGCCGGAAACTTCAATCGGACCGGCTCTCGACCAAGCGTTCGCACAGGCCAGCCGTAAGATTATCGTTGCGAGCTTCTCTAGCCACGTTCACCGTGTGCAGCAGGTTGTTGATACTGCGCACAAGTACGGTCGTAAAGTGGTGTTTGTCGGCCGCTCAATGGTGCGTAACATGTCGATTGCCGCCGATCTTGGCTACCTGCATCTGCCAGAAGATACGGTTATCGATTTGAAGCAGGCACACGATGTGCAAGACGACAAGATCGTCTACATGTGCACTGGCTCGCAAGGTGAACCGATGGCCGCGCTCGGCCGTATCGCAGACGGTAACCACCGCGATATCACGATCAACGAGTTCGACACGGTTATTCTCGCCAGCTCGCTCATTCCGGGCAACGAGCACGAAGTGTATAAGGTTATCAACAAGCTCGTGCAGCTTGGCGCGCGCGTGGTCAACCGTGATAACGCGGCAGTTCACGTCTCTGGTCACTGCAATGAGGGCGAACTGCTGTACATGTACAACATTGTTAAGCCGAAGTGCGCGATGCCAATCCACGGTGAGAACCGCCATCTGGTTGCGAACGGCCTGATCGCAGTGAAGACTGGCGTGGACCCGGATAATGTTGTGCTTGCTGAAGACGGTGACGTGGTTGATCTGTACCACGGTAAAGCTGCGGTTGTTGGCTCGGTGCCGTGCGGCTACGTGTATGTTGACGGTGATTCGATCGGTGAACTGACTGACGAAGAGCTTGAAAAGCGTCGTATTCTCGGCACTGAAGGTTTCGTGTCGAGCTTCGTGGTCGTCGATACAGACAATCGTGAGGTTGTGTCCGGTCCGAAGATCTTCCTCAACGCAGTTGCTGAAGACGAAAGCGAATTCGATCGTGTCCGTCATCAGATCGTGGAACAGCTTAACGATGCGATGATGACTGGCACTCGTGACACGTACAAGTTGCAGCAGATCATGCGTCGTACGCTCGGCGGATGGGTTGCGCGTCAATTGCACCGCAAGCCAATGATCGTGCCGGTTGTGGCTGATATTGCCACCGACGTGATCGAACAGTGATCATCTTTTGCGGCTCCTTTTGCTAGGGGAGCCAAGTAGCTGCTAAGGGGTAGTCAGAAGGTCAAGCTTCTTGACTGCCCCTTAGCCGTGCTGTGCACAACGGCTTGCCGGCAAGGCAAGCCAACATACAATTCCACAAGGAGAACATATGTCAGGAGCAAATCTCACCCGCGTTGAAGCTGAGGAGCGAGCAGGAATCGTCCTCAAGCCAATTCATTACGCGGTCCATCTTGATCTGACCGTCGGTGCGAAAACGTTCGGTTCGACCGCGACTATCACCTTTGACGCGAAACCGGGCGCATCCACATTCCTTGATCTGATCGCAGACGAAGTGAGCGAAATTACGCTTAACGGTCGCTCGCTCGACCCAGCCACCGCGTACGCTGATAGCCGCATTGCGTTAACTGATCTTGCCGAGCATAATGAGGTCACAGTCAAGGCATTGTGCCGCTATTCCAACACGGGTGAAGGCTTGCACCGTTCTGTTGACCCGTCTGACGGCAATGTCTACTTGTACTCCCAGTTTGAAGTGCCGGATGCTCGCCGCGTCTACGCCGTGTTCGATCAGCCCGATCTCAAGGCCACATTCGACTTCTCCGTGCTCGCCGCATCCAGCTGGATCGTCACCTCGAACATGCCAGTCAAGTCGGTCACTGCCAGCGAACAAACCACTGAAGAAGGTACGCTTGGCGATCACGCAGCAGAAACCACTAAGGAATGGGTTTTTGAAACCACGCCGACTATGAGCTCCTATCTGACTGCGATCTGCGCTGGCCCGTATGCCGAATGGCACACTGCCTACCGCAACGAGGACGGCCGTGTCGTGCCGATGGCCCAGTATTGCCGTCAATCGCTCGCCGCAGCGTTCGCCAAGGATGTTGACTACCTGTTCGACATCACCAAGAAGGGCTTCGCATTCTACGACAAGACGTGGGGCGTGCCCTACCCGTACGCCAAGTTTGATCAGATCTACGTGCCCGAATACAACGCGGGCGCGATGGAAAACATCGGTATGGTCACCATCCGCGACTCCTACGTATTCGATTCCAAGGTCACCGATGCGCTCGCCGAACGCCGTGTCGTGACCGTTCTGCATGAGCTGGCTCACATGTGGTTCGGCGATTATGTGACAATGAAGTGGTGGAATGACCTGTGGCTCAACGAATCCTTCGCCGAGTTCACGTCCACGCTCGCCACCGCCGAGGCCACCGAATGGCACGACGCATGGGCTACGTTCTGCTCCGGTGAGAAGAGCTGGGCGCTGCGTCAAGACCAGCTGTCGACCACACATCCGATCGTCGCGCCGATCAACGATCTCAACGACACGTATGTCAACTTCGATGGCATCACGTATGCAAAGGGCGCTTCCGTGTTGAAGCAACTCGTGTTCTACGTGGGCCGCGAGAAGTTCTTCAAGGGCATCAACGCGTACCTCAACAAGCACGCGTACGCGAACGCCACGCTTGCTGACTTGCTGCATGAGCTCGAACTGACCTCCGGCCGCGATTTGAAGGCGTGGAGCGCTCAGTGGCTTGAACAGTCCGGCATCAACACGATCGCCACTGACGTGTCTGTTGCGGACGACGGTACGATCACATCACTCACACTCAAGCAGTCTGCGCCGATCGATTACCCAGTGTTGCGTTCGCACCGACTTGCTGTCGGCTTCTACAACGAGGACACGGCCACCGGCAAGATCGTGCGCACCGATCGCTTCGAGCTTGACGTTGACGGTGAGACAACCGTGGTGAGCGAGGCTGCTGGAAAGCCTCGTCCAGCGTTGATTCTCGTAAACGATGACGATCTGACCTACACCAAGCTGCGCTTCGATCAGTCCTCGCTTGAGTTTGCGCTCGCGAACCTGCACCGTTTCGACGATGCGCTCGCTCGCGCGGTCATCTGGCTTGCTCTGTGGGATATGACGCGCGATGGTGAGCTGGCTGCTGAACAGTTTGTCAATACGACGCTGCGACTGCTGGCGAACGAAACTGAGTCGACGACGTTCCGTTACGCGCTCGCTTGCATGAGCACGGCCGCATGGCATTACACGGCACCGGCACGTCGTGCTGAAGTGATCGAGCATGTGGCTGCTGAACTGTGGAAGCTCGCGTCCGCGGCTCCTGCTGGCTCTGATCAGCAGTTCCAGCTTGCCACCGCTTACCTCGGATACGGTGAGGAAGGCGATGATGCGTTCGCTGCTAACGCGCGCGGTTTACTCGATGGCACGGTCAAGCTGGAAGGTCTTGACATCGACAACAACTTCACGTGGACGCTGGTCAACGCACTCGCTTCAGTGAACGTGTTCAACGAAGCCGATATTGATGCGCAGCTTGCCAAGCGTGACACGACTGAAAACCGCGAGTTCGCTTACGGTGCGCGCGCAGTGCGTGGCACGGCAGACGCGAAGGCATGGGCATGGGATCAGGCGCTTCACAACGACGAGCTGACGAACTCTCAGCTTGAGGCTGTGGCTCGTGGATTCGCCGCTACGCCGCGCGCTGATTTGGCTCAGCCATATGCTGAACAGTATTTCGAGACGGTGGACTGGGTGTGGGAGAACAAGACCTTCCACATGGCTGAAGCCTTACTTGAAGGTTTGTACCCGGCTTACGCGGACCCGGCTACGCTGGTTGAACTCGGTAACGAGTGGCTCGCCAGCCATGAGACGGCCGACAATGCGCTTCAGCGCATCATTCGCGGCAACGTCGAGTCTTCGCAGCGCACGCTCAAGGTTCGTGACTTCAATGCGGCTCTGTAAAACCAGATAGTATCCTGACCGGTCTGAATTGATCTCCTGACACAGATTTATTCAGACCGGTCTGATGTGGGCATGGACTGATCATGAAACGGTGATATTCCGCTTCCTTATGAGCAGTCCATGCCCACAGTCGTATGTGACGGAACCGGGATGATTCGCGTGTGGCAGGGCAGTGTTGCCGGCCTGATTAGGTACGATGGTGCACGGACAGGACCTGATGCTACGTGGTTGGCATTGGGCAACCGATATCACAGACTGTGAGGGAATAGCACTATGCCGAAAATGTTCGGAACCGATGGCGTTCGTGGACTGGCGAACAAAGATCTGACCGCAAAACTGGCACTTGACTTGGGTGACGCTGCTGTGCGCGTGCTGGGAGACTCCGGTACTAAAGACGATCAGCCTGAAGGCCGTCGTCGTGCGCTGGTCGGCCGTGATACGCGCGTTTCTGGTGATTTCCTCGCCGCGGCACTGTCGGCTGGCATGGCCGCCGGCGGATTCGACGTGATTGACGCGGGTATTATCCCAACTCCTGGCATCGCCTACCTTACCTCTGTGCTCAACGTCGAGATGGGTGCGGTGATTTCCGCATCGCACAATCCAATGCCCGATAACGGCATCAAGTTCTTCGCGCGCGGTGGTTTCAAACTGCCCGACGGCAAAGAAGACGACATTGAAGCCGTACTCGGCAAAGATTGGGAACGCCCGACCGGTGCCGGTGTCGGCCGTATCAGCCATGATTCCGTGACCGCAACCAACCTGTACATCGATCATCTCGTGTCCACAATCGCGCCGCTCAACCCAGACAAAACCCAGCCCAAGCCGCTCAAGGGTCTGAAGATCGTAGCCGACTGTGCTAATGGTGCAACCTCTGTGGTCGCCCCCGAAGCCCTGCGTCGTGCGGGTGCCGAAGTCATGGTCATCAACGCATCTCCGGACGGTTACAACATCAACAAGCACGCTGGCTCCACTCATCCCGAACAATTGCAGGCGATGGTGAAAGCCACCGACGCTGCAATGGGTGTCGCGTTCGACGGTGACGCCGACCGTTGCCTCGCCGTGGACGAAGACGGCAACATGGTCAACGGCGATCAAATCATGGGCATTCTCGCACGCGCCAAGAAAGAAGCCGGCAAACTCGCAGACAACACACTCGTCGTGACCGTGATGAGCAACCTCGGACTGAAGCTCGCCCTCAAAGACATGGGCATCAAGACCGTACAGACTGCTGTTGGCGATCGTTACGTACTCGAAGAGATGCTGCGCGGCGGATACACGCTCGGCGGCGAACAGTCCGGCCATGTCATCAACCGCGAATTTGCCACCACCGGTGACGGCACGCTCACCGCACTCACCCTGTGCAACGAAGTTGTCCGTTCCGGTAAGAGCCTCAAGCAGCTTGCTGCAGATTTCCCTCAACTGCCACAGACACTTGTCAACGTGCCAAACGTCGACAAAATGGCCGCCACTACAAACGCCAAAGTACAGGCTGCTGTCGAACGCGAATCCAAGCTGCTCGGCGATACCGGCCGTGTGCTGTTGCGTCCGTCCGGTACCGAACCGCTGGTTCGCGTGATGGCCGAGGCCGCCACCCAGCAGCAGGCAGATGAAGTGTGCGCACGCCTCGCAGCGGTTGTCGCTGAAGAACTCGCCCTGTAGTAATTTCTCCTGCATCTGCAAGTTTGGCCGTACGCGTGCGCATATTCTCAGCACGCGTACGGCTCTTTCACATTCCACGACTTACACATAAGGAACGATAAGGAACCACTACTCATGTTCACAAAAAACGCCAAAGTCGACATCGAACTCAACCGCGCCGTTGAACAACTCATCAAAACCGGCGGCAAAGAGCACATTCTGCCAATCGTGCAAGCCGGCGAACCAGTATTACGGCAACAAACCGCACAATACACCGGTCAGTTGAGCCGTAAAACACTCGACAAGCTCATCGACACCATGCATACCACCATGCTCGAAGCCCCTGGCGTGGGACTTGCCGCCACACAAATCGGTCTCGGACTTGCGCTCGCTGTTGTCGAAGATCACCTTCGCAATGATGAAGACGATCCCCGTGAAATCGCCGAATTCCCATTCCACGTCATTATCAACCCGAGTTATGAGCCAGCTGGAGAGGAAACCCGCAGTTTTTACGAAGGCTGCTTGAGTTTCGACGGATATCAGGCTGTACGCAAGCGTTGGCTCGATATTACCGCACGTTGGCAGGACGAGGACGGCAACCGTCACGAAGAACACTTGCACGGTTGGCCGGCACGCATTTTCCAGCATGAAACGGATCATTTAAGCGGCGAACTGTACATCGACAAAGCTGAGATTCGTTCGCTTGCCACTACGGAAAACCTTGAGGACTTGTGGGCTGACGATCCAGTGCCGACCGAAGCTGCGGCCGAGCTTGGCTTCACGCTGTAGCGTTGCGATTTGATAGCTTTGCTACAAACGAGGTACTCGCACGACTAGTATCGGCGATACAATAACAAACGGCAGTCGACCCATATGGGCGGCTAGCCGTTTTGTTATATACGCATAATTGCCATAATTGCAGAGGAAGAACCATGTCAGAACCTAATGGTGCGCACGGGCAGACCGGCGCAACCACCGACGAAAGCCTCGAAGGCCGTGTCAAATCAGCGAAAACCCCCAACCGTTGGTGGCTGTGGGCTATCATCGCAATCGTTGCTGTTATCGCAATCGTCGTCGGCGTGAACATCGTCAAACCAAACAAGCAAACCAATACTACAGTCGTTGGAACTGGTAACGTGGCTGCATCGAACACAGCCGACAGTATCACTATCGGACTCAAACTCACACCCACTAATCTTGATATTCGTACTACATCCGGGTCCGCACTCGACCAAGTACTCATCGGCAACGTGTACGAAGGTCTTGTTGCACGCGACGAAAACAACCAAGTCGTGCCAGCCATCGCCAAAAGCTGGGACGAATCCGCAGATGGCCTGACGTACACGTTCCATCTCAACGACAACATGACCTTCTCCAACGGCGACGCACTCACCGCAGAGGATGTCAGCTGGTCCATCAACCAGCTCATCAAAAACCAGTATCATGACGCCGAATCGTTGAACATGGTCAAGTCCGTCACGGCGAACGATAATGCGAAAACTGTCACAATCACGCTCAACACCGCCAACTCGAATCTGCTATGGACACTCACCGGACGCGCTGGACTCGTCTTCGACAAGGACGCCAAGTACGATGCGAAAACTGAAGCGATCGGCTCCGGCCCGTACCTGCTTGACAAGTTCGTGACCAACGATTCGATCACATTCAAAGTCAATCCGACATATTGGGGTACGCACAAAGCCAAGACACAGACCGTCATCATCAAGTATCTCGCTGACGACAACGCGGCCGTGAACGCGCTCAAATCAGGCGACGTGCAAGTCCTCGCGCCAATCACCGAAAATCTCGCCGCACCGTTCACCAAAGACAGCGAACACTACACCGTCAAAGCCGGCGACGACACCGACAAATACGTGATGGCGTTCAACTCGAAAGGCGAGAAAACTGCCGACAAACGCGTGCGCCAAGCCATCCGATACGCCATCAACCACGACGAACTCATCGCCTCGCGCGGCGGCGCTGATAAAGCACTCGGCGGCCCAATCCCATCGCTCGACCCGGGTTACGAAGACTTGACCGGCCTCTATCCGTATGATCTCGACAAAGCCAAATCGCTCATGGCTGAGGCTGGCTACAGCGAAGACAAACCGCTGCAACTGACCATCACCTATGCGAACATCTATGGCACGGAAATCGGCGACCAACTGCGCTCGCAACTCGCTAAGATCGGTATCGACCTCAAGGTGAACGTCGTCGAATTCTCCACATGGCTGCAAGACGTGTACACAAACAAAAACTACGATATTTCGCTCGTGGATCACAACGAAAGTCACGATTTCTACCAGTGGGCGGACCCGACGTACTACTACAACTACGACAACGCCGAAGTGCAAAAACTGTACGCGCAGGCGATCGCTGCCACTGACGACGCTACGCGTGACACGCTGCTCGCCAAGGCTGCGAAACTCGTGTCCGAGGATGCGCCGGCCGACTGGCTGTTCAACTACCGCGTCACTACGGCATGGGCGAACGGGGTGAAGGGGTTCCCGGTCAACCTCAACCAGACGCTGCTGCCGCTCTACAACGTGACCTACACAAAGTAGTGAGTTTGAACGGTATCGCAAGCGTTGTGCGGTGACCGCGTGGTGTGGGGATATGCTGTTCGCGACACACTCAAGGCCGTTCGGCCAAGCCTACGGTCGCGAGCAGCATATCCCAACACCACGCTCGTTACGTTGGTATGTTGCGCTACGTTTTGCCATGAAGGAAGACCATGAGATTCATAGTTCGACGATTGCTACTGTTTGCGGCGGCGCTGTTTGGCGTGTCTGTGGTCGTGTTTGTGGCGTTGCGGATTCTGCCGGGCGATGTGGCGTCTGTGATGGCGGGACTCAACTCGCCGGCTTCACGAGTGGATGCGCTGCGCGAACAGTTTGGTTTGAACCGTCCGCTGACTGTCCAGTATTTGGACTGGGCTGGGGGATTGGTGCGCGGTGATTTTGGCACGTCAATTTTAACCGGTCGGTCGGTGACCTCGCTTGTTGCTGGGCGTGCGGCGATCACGTTTCCGCTCATTGTGCTCGGTTTGCTGATCGCGATGCTGATCGGTATTCCGCTGGGGGTCGCGGCCACGTTGGCACGCTCGTCGTGGGCGCGTACGGCGTTTCATGTGATCGCCTTGATCGGCGGGGCGATTCCGGCCCTATGGGGCGGCCTGTTGCTGGTCCTACTGTTTTCGCGCGGCAGCGGTCTTATCGGATTGTTTCCCTCGCAAGGATTTCCTCTTGACGGCTGGGCGACGCCGGTTACGGCGCTTTGGTCGCTGATTTTGCCAGCACTCACGGTTGGCATTATCGTCGGTGCTTCGCTGATGCGATACACGCGTTCAGCACTTGGCGACATTGCGGCATCCGGTCATATTGACATGGCAATGGCGTGTGGCATGACACGACGTCAAGCGGTTATACAGGTCGGCTTGCGACTCGCCATGCCGCAGCTCGTGTCGGTGATCGGTCTGACCTTCGCGGAAATGATCACTGGCGTCATGGTGATCGAAAACCTATTCGCACTGCCCGGCATCGGCTCCGGTCTGGTGACCGACCTTGGCAATCGTGACCTGATCGCTGTGCAAAGCGAACTGTTCCTTCTTGCCGCATTTTTCTTGGCATGTGGACTGCTGGTTGATCTGCTGCATCGCGCGCTTGACCCACGACTGGCATCGGTGGCGAACATATCGGAGGTGGTGTCATGAGTGAGTCAGCGACGTCTCGCCAATCTCGATCTCAGTCTCAGTCTGCTCAGTCTGCGGCTGCGGAATCGTCAGCGCAGCCAGCTGCAACGATCATCATGCGTTCGCTGTGGCAACGCAGTGAAGGTAAATTCTCGTTGATTGTGCTCGGATTATGGCTGATCGTTGCGATTGTATCGATATTCTGGACGCCGCAGCCACTGCTCGCTACTGACGGTTACCATGTGTGGGCTGCGCCATCCGCTGCGCACTGGCTTGGTACTGATGGTACTGGAGCGGATGTGCTCAGTTGGCTCATGGCCGGCTCGCGCACGAATTTACTTATCGTGATCTTGACTGTCCTGTTCGCCGCTGCGTTCGGCATGTTGCTGGTCGCCGCGATGGTGACACGTTGTAGTGCGCTCGCTGCAACGTCCGTGGTCGTGATCGATGCGTTGATTTCGATCCCGACCGTGCTGCTTGCACTGATTCTTGCCGTGCCGCTCGGCGCATCAATTGCGGTGATCGTAGTAGCCTGCGGATTTGGATACGGACTGAATTTGGCTCGTGTGGCACGGTCGGCTGCACTATTGGCCGCACGTTCGGCATATGTCGAGTCGGCAATGGCCGGTGGCGCGTCCGGATGGTGGGTGTTTACGCGGCATATCGTGCCGAATATCGTTCCTGTACTGCTCGTACAGCTTTCCCTGTCGGCTGGCACGGCTGTGCTTGCCGAAAGTGGATTGACATATTTGGGTATTGGCGTGCCATCTGGCGTACCGAGTTGGGGACATTCGCTTGCCACGTCGGTTAAGTTCATTAACGTGTATCCGTTGACTGTATTGTGGCCGGGACTGATTGTTACCGTGGTGGTCGTCGCGCTCAACGTGTTCGGTGACGTGCTGCGTGATGCAATCGACCCGCTGACCAACACAGGGCTACGAAGATGATCATGATGATTCGGGGTGGGGTGCGGACGATAGTGTGTTGCTCGACACACTCCGGGCCGTTCGGCCAAGTCTTACGGTCGAGCAACACACTATCGTCCACACCCTGCGAAGACATATGAAAGCGACGTTTTGTGTAGAAGAAGAGCATGTGATGAATATGAACGAGGGTTGTGGCGATGATATGTTGCCCGACCGTAGGCTTGGCCGAACGGCCTTGAGTGTGTCGGGCAACATATCATCGCCACAGCCCGGCGCAAGAACGAATATGAATCGAGATTCTGTCCGGCAGGGAGAACTCACATGAGCGTTGAGATTCGCGGATTAAATGTGACCATTGACGGCAAGTCCATTATTCGAGACGTGAATATGGATATTGCTGATGGTGAGCGCGTTGGATTGATCGGCTCATCTGGGTCTGGTAAGTCGATGATATCGCGCGCGATTATGGGGTTATTGCCGACAAACGCAACCGTATCTGGTTCAATTCGGCTTGCAGATCGTCAGATCGTCGGGGCAAGCGATCGCGAACTAGCTGATCTGCGCGGCCGATATGTGGGTATGGTGTTTCAAAATCCGGCCGCATCGCTGAACCCAGTGATGACCGTATCTCGGCAGATCGCCTTGCCATTGCGATTGCACTACGATCTGACTCGTACTGAACGACTCGATCGCGTGCAAGCGATGCTCGACAAAGTTGGGCTTCCTGCTGACGTAGCGACGAAATATCCGCATGAACTTTCCGGCGGCCAACAGCAGCGCGTCGGCATTGCAACCGCTTTGATCACGTCACCGCGATTCATCATCGCCGACGAACCAACCACGGCACTCGACTCAATCGTGCAACGACATATCGTTGATCTACTCGTATCGCTAGTCGATGATGCGGGCGCGTCTATGCTGTTCATCACCCATGATTTTGCTGTACTCTCGCGAGCGGCTACATGTTGCTACGTGCTTGACAACGGTGCGATCGCGGAAACTGGTACTACTGCTGATCTGCTTGATCATCCTTCCACAGAACAAGCCGTGCATCTCGTCTCGGCAGCTCGCGAGTTGTCGCTCAACAATGCAACGATTGCCGCAACGTCGGCTTGTGTGACTGGAATGACTGCCTCGCGCGGCGGAACTGAGCAAACGCATACTCGGCTATACGACTCGGACATACGCCAAGAGGATGGTGAGTGACATCATGACTACTGAACTTACACCCGTTCTCACTGCTTGCCATATTGATAAGTATTTCGGCCGTGGTGGCGCTCGCCAACACCGCAAGCAAGTGCTGTTTGACGTGTCTGTTGACGTATATCCCGGCGAATGTCTCGCGGTTATCGGCGGGTCTGGTTCGGGCAAATCCACGCTGACGCGCATTATGCTCGGTCTGGAATCAGCTGATTCAGGCACGGTCTCATATAATGGTCATCCATTGCCGGTCGCAAATCTTCGCCGCGAGTCAGGACTGGTTTTTCAAGACCCGTTTTCCTCGCTTGACCCGCGTTGGCGTGTGAGTCAATCCGTTGCTGAACCGTTGCGTATTCAACGCCGAGATCTGTCTCGCGTCGAGATTGACAATCGTGCGTGTGCCGCATTGCGGACGGTCGGTCTTGATCCGACAATATTTGCTGACCGTTTCCCGATTGATCTGTCTGGAGGACAAGCGCAACGAGTCGCTATCGCGCGCGCGATTGTCAACGAGCCGAAGATCATTCTGGCCGACGAACCGATGAGTGCAATCGACGTTGCCGCGCGATTGCAGATTCTCGATGCATTCGCCACTATCCGTGAGACATGGCGCGACATGGCGATGATTATCGTGTCTCATGATCTTGGCATCGTTCAGCACGTCGCCGACCGTGTTCTCGTACTCCACGATGGTCATGTTGAAGAATATGGTCCAACTGAGCAAGTGCTCGCCAGTCCGGCGTCTGACTACACGCGCCAACTCATCGACGCCGCAACGCTCTGACTGAACTGGCGTGATTGACAACGGCAATCATTGGTTATATGGTTAGTTACATAAGTAACTAACCAATGAAGTTTGGTGCATCGCATGAGTAAGGGGTGATGCAATCCGTGCGCTTTGATGATTCGAGTGGCGAGCCGTTGTTCCGACAAGTCGCAAACCAGCTTGCCGAGGCGATTATCGCCGGCACATATCGTGACGGCGACCAAGTCCCCAGTACTACCGAGATCTCGACAACATATCGCATCAACCCGGCGACCGTGCTCAAAGGCATGAACCTACTCGTCGAACGAGGATTGCTCGAAAAACGCAGGGGATTGGGCATGTTCGTAACAACCGGCGGCCAAAGGCGGGCGATGGAATCCAAACGCAACGAATTTCTCAGCGAACAAGTTCCACATTTCGTCACGGAAGCCAAACGACTTGGGTTTGATGTCAATGAACTCAACGCCATCATCAGGGAGGAATATCAACCATGAACCTGACGATTACCAATCTCACTAAAGCATATGGCTCGAATACCGCCGTCGCTGCGCTCGACCATGTCAATCTTGTTTTGCAACCCGCTATCTACGGCCTATTTGGTCGCAATGGTGCCGGCAAATCCACGCTGCTCAGTCTTATCGCGAATCGCCTGTTACCTACCTTTGGCTCAATCAATCTCGACGGTGTAAACGTACGAGATAACGAGCAAGCACAAAGCCACATTTACCTCGTCAACGAAACGCTGCCATTCCTCTGGCCGGTACGCGTCAGCTCAATCTTCCGCCGCGAGGAACGCTATTACGGTGGTTTTGACTGGGGATTTTCTGCGCGTATGCTTGCCCAATTCGGCATCGAACCAGGCCGTGCGTACAGTCAGCTTTCGCGTGGACAACGTCAGATCGTGCGACTGGTCGCAGCCCTGTGCGTGCCGACTGACGTAGTGCTATTCGATGAGCCGGTCAGTAGTCTTGATGCGGCAAGTCGCGAGCGTTTTTACCAATTCGTACTCGAATCATACGCCAGCTGCCCGCGCACCATCATTATCGCAACGCATATCATCAATGAGATCGCGGGCGTTATCGAACGTGCGATCATACTCGATCGCGGTACAGTAACGGATGAATTCGCTGCAGAATCAGTCAATTCACTCGCTACAACGCTGGTTGGCGATGCGCATACCGTCAGCAATTTCGTCACTGACGCATGTCTTACCGTACTCACTTACGAAACACTCGGTCGACTTGCCAACGTGACCGTTCGCGGTGGCGTTGATGCGAACGAGTTACCGGACGGTATCGTCACCAGCGAGCTTAGCTTGCAAGAGTATGTCATCGCCGTAACTGAAGGTGAAGCGAGCGCAGCGCGTTCGGCTCTCAGTGAATCGTTGCCAGCCGTTATTGAGACTGCGGCAGTTGCAACGGCCACAACATCTACACTGTTCACAGCGAAGGGGGAGTGATTAATGATGCTTCGTCAACCGCGCCGACTCAGTCGTCAAGCAACGACGATGGCAAAGCGATGTGCCATTCTATACACGACTATGCTCATCATTCCGCTCGTGGGGATCGCTATATCTGCGTATACTGCCTATGCGCAGTCGAGTGATGGCAAGGCCGCGATGATTGGCTTCTCACCGTATGGTATTGATCTGGAAGGCCGCATGTTTTCGTTCCTATTTGCGGTAGGCGTGATCTGGTTTGTTGGATTCTTCGATGTGGAACTATGTCACGGTGTCTCGCGGCGGTCGTTCGTGAATGTGTCGCTGATTGCGGGCGCGGTAGCTTCGGCGGCGGCGACGTTGGTGCTTATGCCAGTGCGATATATGGGTATTGCAATGACACGTTCTGCGCAATCCGCGCCTCAATCAGGCAAGAGTATGCTGGCGTATTTGGAAAGTTCACGATCTGATCGATTCCAGTATGCGTGGGCTCACTGTAGAAATTTGGACGAATGGACATCCGGTTCGCTGTGCGAGACGTCAAGCATCGTGTCGTATGACTGGCTGTATATCTCGATGAAGTTCTTCTCGTTGATGCTTATCGTTACTGCGTTGGGCATGCTAGTCGGTGCGGTGATGGCGTGGGTGGTCAACGGGAATACGGTACGGCGTATTGGCGGAGTGGTACTGCTCGGCATAGTGATTGTGATAGTTGAACTCATGCGACCAGTGTGGTATGCCGGTGATTCGTATAGCGCTGCGCTGCCGAGAGTCGTGCATTGGACGCGCAATGTCCTGACAGGCATCGTGATTCGATATACCGACAGTGGTGGTCAGGATATGACGTATGTTGCGTGGATTGCCTTGGTGTTCTCGCTGCTGCTGTTTGCGATATGTGCATTTGTTGTAAACCGGATGACGTTGCGCCGCGAAGTTCACTCCTCGCGTCGTCGTGTGATCTGACTGATCGTGGACGATCCTGTTTTATCACAGCGGCTCTCTTGCTAGATCTCTCGGCTCCCCTTGTCAGGGGAGCTGTCAGCGTAGCTGACTGAGGGGTAGTCAACACCTTTGGAACAGTCAAGGGGTGCTACTACCCCTCAGTCGACTTCGTCGACAGCTCCCTGACAAGGGGAACCAAGAGCGCGATGTCAGTTGGCTATGTTGAACGTGCCACCGGTGAAAAACGAGGCGATTGATTGCACGACTTGTTTGGTTAAACCGATATACGCTTCATCATTGCGCCACGCTACATGCGGAGTCAATATAATGCCCGGCACACTACGCAGCGGATCGTCCATCGGCAACGGCTCGTGATCAAATACGTCGAGTGCAGCGCGAATATCGCCGCGTGATAATCGCGCAGACAATGCGCCCGGTTCAATAATCTCAGCACGCGCAGTATTAATAAACAACGTTCCGGGCCGCATACGATCAAGTACAGCAGCTGTTACGATACCTCGCGTGGAATCAAGCAACGGCAAGTGCAAACTCACAATATCTGAAGCCGCCATGAGATCGCCCATATCGTCGATCAACGTCACACCGAAGGTACGTGCAACGCTCGGGTCAACATGCGCATTCCATACGGCCACCTGCATGCCAAATCCTTGAGCAATGCGCGCCACTGCACGGCCAATACCGCCGAATCCCACCAAGCCTAACGTTTTATTGTGCAATGCGTAACCGTCGGCGCCGGTCCAATCGCCGTTCTTGACTTCGGTATTGAGCCGTCCGACTTCGCGTGCCAGCTCCATAATCAGTGCAAACGTGTGCTCAGCCACCGCATGATCGCCGTAATGCACGATATTGCATACGCGCACATCGTGCTCGCGCGTACGCTGCAAATTAATGTAGCTCGCCACACCAGTGCCGCCGAACGCAAAACAACGTACATGACCTGCCCTGCCGTCGAATCCGCAGAATCGGTCAAGCATGGCATCCGGTACGTGAAAACCGATCACCATCACCGCATCGGCGTCAGCAGAACGCGCGAGAATCATGTCGCTGTCAGATACGCAATCGGTATACATACGAACGCGCGCAATATCATGCAACAACTCAAGATTCGCCGTGAACGGGCCAATCATGGACTCAATAACGCTCGGCATCACCACCAGCGGCAGGTCAGTGCGCTCGGGTTGAGTCTCGATCACGCGCGGATACGTGTGCTGTATGCGCTGTGTGCGCTGCGGTTGCTGTGGGTGTTGCGTGCTCTGGGTGTGCGGTTCGCTCATACGTTCACTCTAACGCGGCAGTGTGAACGTATGAGCGTTCGGCACGGCAGCTGACATCCAACTCACCAGTTCGGATTAACAGTTTGCATAGCAACGCCATCGGTCATTACCTTGAATCCGAAACGCTCGTAGAATGACGCATTCTTACTTTCTTCCGGCATGACTTCGACATAGAAGAAATCGCGGTACTTCTCTTGAATCATCTTGACCATGTGCCCAGCAATACCATGTCTTTGATAGTCAGGATCAACGAGCACGTAATGCATGTATGCGAGCATTGCACCATCATCCAGTGCGCGCACCAAGCCGACAAGTCGGTCACCATCCCATGC
The DNA here is from genome assembly GCF_002259755.1 of Bifidobacterium hapali. GTDB lineage: Bacteria > Actinomycetota > Actinomycetes > Actinomycetales > Bifidobacteriaceae > Bifidobacterium > Bifidobacterium hapali. Next base: position 13,200 of record NZ_MWWY01000021.1, on the reverse strand, counting down.
TGAAATTACCGTCGAAGAGCCCATCAACGCTTGATACAACTTGTCAGGATACTCACCCGATACCCATCCAACTGAACGGAACAGCTGCTGCACTTGCTCTCGAGTAAACGTGCGTTCTTCAGTGTAGGTGATGGTCATGTGAACTTCTCGCTGCGGTATTGTCGCGTCAATATGTGGTGAATGTTCGCTCATCATATGGTGTGCAACAATGCATACTTGCTGTCGCGTCCACGATATGGCGTGATGGTGGAATTGCGAGGAGGGTTTTTGACTCGATACCGTGCTATGATAAGGCGCGTTGTCAAGGCAGTGATCCGTTATCAGCGGGGAGTCTTCGGAAGAACAGTGCTGTTGTGTGACGAGTGTCATACAACAGCACTTAGTAGAACCGACGGGATCGGCCCGAGATAGCCGAACTCAAGCGGTCGCATAGTGACTCGTCATGTTTCGACATGACACAGACGGTGTGCGACAAGCGAGGTGGTACCGCGGTGAACGGCGGTCGGCGCACAGCCGAAGCCAGCTGATCATCGTCCTCGTAGGCAGTAATGACATTGACCGTCATGCGCGCCGCGAGGCTCGCTTAACGATATGCCAATGAAGTTGCTGTAGGACAGAGCAAAACATTGACAGGAGAATCATGGTGAGTGAAACCACCGGTCATGTGTACCCCAAGGCAAACGAGGGCGGCGAAACCGCATCCGTCGCGCCAAACCCGAGCTTTCCAAACATGGAAGAAACCGTTCTCGACTACTGGGACAAAGATGACACGTTCCAGAAGTCAGTTGAACGTCGTCCTTCTGGCGACCATAGCCAGAACGAGTTCGTATTCTTCGACGGCCCGCCGTTTGCGAACGGTCTGCCGCACTACGGTCACTTGCTGACCGGCTATGCGAAGGATGTTATTCCGCGCTACCAGACCATGAAAGGTCACAAGGTCAACCGTGTTTTCGGTTGGGACACGCACGGTCTGCCTGCTGAGCTTGAGGCGCAGAAGGAACTTGGCATCGATTCGGTTGATCAGATCGAAAAGATGGGCATTGACAAGTTCAACGATGCATGCCGTGCTTCCGTGCTCAAGTACACGCGTGAATGGCAAGATTATGTGCATCGTCAGGCTCGTTGGGTGGACTTCGAGCACGGTTACAAGACCCTCAATATTCCATACATGGAATCAGTAATGTGGGCCTTCAAGCAGTTGTACGATAAGGGTCTCGCGTATCAGGGCTATCGCGTGCTGCCGTACTGCCCGAAGGATCGCACGCCGCTTTCGGCGCACGAGCTGCGTATGGACGCCGACGTATATCAGGATCGTCAAGACACCACTGTGTCTGTGGCAGTCAAAATGCGCGATGAAGACGATGCTTACGCTGTCTTCTGGACCACTACGCCGTGGACCGTTCCCACCAACTTCGCTATCGTAGTCGGTGCAGACATTGACTACGTTGAAGTCAAGCCCACCGAAGGTAAGTTTGCTGGCAAGAAGTTCTACCTCGGCAAAGACCTGCTGCCACACTATACCAAGGAACTCGGTGAGAACTACGAGGTCGTGCGCGAACTCAAGGGTTCAGAACTCGAAGGCCGCCGCTACTGGCCAGTATTCCCATATTTTGCGGGTGACAAGGCCGAATCGGAAGGCAATGTGCCCGGTCCGAACGGCTACACGATTTTCACCGCTGATTACGTCGATACCGTTGAAGGTACTGGTCTGGTTCACCAGGCTCCTTACGGTGAAGACGATATGAACACGCTCAACGCGCACGGTATCAAGAGCACGGATGTGCTCGACGCTGGTTGTCGTTTTACCGCACAGTGCCCAGAATATGAGGGCATGTTCGTGTTTGACGCCAACCTGCCAATCCTGCGTAACCTACGCGCCGGTGACGGTCCGCTCGCGTCCATCCCTGAGGAACATCGTGCGATCCTCTTCCAAGAGAAGAGCTACGTACACTCCTATCCGCACTGCTGGCGTTGCGCCACACCGTTGATCTACAAGCCGGTGTCGTCGTGGTTTGTTTCTGTTACTAAGATCAAGCCGCGTTTGTTGGAATTGAACCAGCAGATCAACTGGATTCCAGAAAATGTCAAGGACGGTCAGTTCGGCAAGTGGCTCGCGAACGCGCGTGACTGGTCGATCTCACGCAACCGTTTCTGGGGCTCTCCGATCCCTGTGTGGGTTTCCGACGATCCGAAGTATCCGCGCGTCGACGTATACGGTTCTTTGGAAGAGCTGAAGCGTGACTTTGGAGACTATCCGCGTGACCGCGATGGCAACGTGAACATGCACCGCCCGTGGATCGACAATCTGACTCGTCCGAACCCAGACGACCCGACCGGCAAGTCGACCATGCGCCGCATTAGCGACGTGCTCGACTGTTGGTTTGAGTCCGGTTCGATGTCGTTCGCACAGTTCCACTATCCGTTCGAGAACAAGGAAAAGTTCGAACAGCACTTCCCGGCCGACTATATCGTCGAATACATCGGCCAGACGCGCGGTTGGTTCTACCTGCTGCATGTCATGGCAACTGCGCTGTTCGATCGTCCAGCATTCAAGAACGTAATCTGCCACGGCATCGTGCTCGGCTCCGACGGTCAGAAAATGTCCAAGCACCTGCGCAACTACCCGGATGTCAATGGAGTGTTCGACAAGTACGGTTCCGACGCGATGCGTTGGTTCCTCATGTCCTCGCCGATCCTGCGCGGCGGTAACCTGATCGTCACCGCCGAAGGCATTCGTGACACGGTTCGCCAGGTCATGCTGCCGGTGTGGAGCTCCTACTACTTCTTCACGCTGTATGCGAACGCAGCCAATAAGGGCGCCGGATTCGATGCTCGTGCGTTGCGCGCTGACGAGGTCGCGGCTCTGCCGGAAATGGATCGATACCTGTTGGCACGTACGCGCCGACTGGTCGAATCGGTGGAACGCTCGCTTGACGAGTTCGCGATTTCTGACGCTTGCGATGCGGCCGCCGACTTTATCGACGTGCTCACCAACTGGTACATTCGCAACACTCGTGACCGCTTCTGGAATGAGGACGCGAACGCATTCAACACGCTATACACCGTGCTTGAAGTGTTCATGCGTGTACTCGCGCCGCTCGCGCCGATGGAAGCTGAATCCGTGTGGCGCGGCTTGACCGGTGGTGAATCAGTGCATCTGACTGACTGGCCGTTCGTGACGGATGCTGCGAGTGGTGAAGCGACTGAACTCGGTCGCGTGCTGGTTGACAATCCGCAGCTGGTCAACGCAATGGAGAAGGTGCGCGAGGTTGTCTCTGGCACGTTGTCACTGCGTAAGGCTGAGCAGATTCGTGTTCGTCAGCCGCTCGCCAAGCTCACCGTTGTGGTCGAAGATGTGAATGATGTTCAAGCGTATGCTGACATTCTCAAGTCTGAGCTCAATGTGAAGGATATCGAGTTCTGCACGATGGAGGATGCTGGTACGAAGGGTCTGCGCATTGTTCATCAACTGCGCGTCAACGCTCGTGCGGCTGGTCCGCGACTCGGCAAGCAGGTACAGTTCGCGATCAAGGCGTCCAAGAGTGGCGACTGGCATGTGGATGCTGCGACCGGCGCGCCTGTTGTCGCGACACCGAACGGTGATGTGGCGTTGGAGAGCGGCGAATATGAGCTCATCAACCGCGTGGAAGAGGAGAATGCTGCTGAAGCAGCTTCATCCGTGTCCGCAGCACTGCCGACCGGTGGTTTCGTGATCCTCGACACGGCGTTGAATGACGATCTCGTGGCTGAAGGGTACGCCCGTGACGTGATCCGTGCTGTGCAGGATGCGCGTAAGGACGCCGGACTTGACATTGCGGATCGTATCTCGTTGAAGCTCACGGTGCCGGCAGCTGATGCGCCAAAGGCTGAGCAGTTCCGTGACCTCATCGCGCGCGAGACGCTGGCTGAAGCGGGCGTTGAGATTGTCTCCGATGCGCAAGCTAGCGAGTTGGCTGTGAACGTCGTTAAGGCGTGAGCTGCTGCATATCGCCGTCTGTAGCAAATCTGACGACGATATAACGTAACTGCTGAATAATGGGGTGGACCGGATTCCGGTCCACCCCATTGCTGTAGATGGAGAAGGGAGTCTTTCTCCTTCTACAGCTCTAATAGACCACACTATGAAGTTTGTAATGATTCAAGTGGCGATAAACTCCGATTTGGCATGTCTTGTGCGCATAGCATCGGACATGTGGATTGAAATATAGTGTGGTTGATGAGTGATAACTTGCTCGCTGAGAGTGCTAGATGGGAACGCTCTAGATTTGTTCCTGCCTAGCGCTCTCATTCACGAATTTATGAATGTAGGTTCAACGGCGAGTGGGGTATGGGAAGTTTGTGTTGTTTCGGGTTGGTTTGTGGGTGTGGTAATTGGGGATAATTGGGGTCTTTTATAATCTGTGAGGTAGATTTCGCTGTTTGCAGGGGTCTTTCTGCGATCTGAGAGGCACCGTAGTTCGGTTACAAGGCTAATATATATCCCCGAAACCTCTTAATATGAGGGCGGAATGCAGAATGCGGTAAGAACGCCTGCCTCTCAGATTGAAGAAAGACTCATGCGCAATCGAAAATCTGCCTCTCAGATTGCACGTTGCAAGAGCACAACACGGATGGGAGCACTGAGTGGCGGTTTTCTCTCGCTGACAGTGGTCTCAGCGAGCGTTTTCTGCCACGCAGAATGGGTTGTGGCGGTTTTGCTCACTGAGCACTGCTCAAGCGAGCAAAACCGCCACGCGCATCGACCTAGTCCTCAGTCAGCAAAGCCAGCGCAGACGACTTGAGCATCACAAATGTGCAGGTAGCGGTGGATGGTTCGCCGATTGTGCTATGGATAGGTGGAATCTGTTGATTGTTTAGCGACAGATCTGTGTACGGAGAGCACGGATTGAAATACTGCCAGTCACATGTGTGCCAACGCGGTGATCAGCATGCGCTTGATGTTGTCATACGCCGGATATACCAATGCCAGCGTATCAGGAAACGCTGGTTTACTGATTACCGTTTTGACATGACTGAATTCAAGAAAACCGGCGTATCCATGATACGAACCCATGCCGGACGCTCCCACACCGCCAAACGGCAGTCGGCTCGAAATCAAATGACCGAGCGGTAAGTTAAATCCAAGCGCTCCTGAGCTTGTCTCTCGTTCAAACAGTCGACGTACGGTACGCCGCCGCGAAAATACGTAACATGCCAGCGGACGTGGTCGCGCATTGATAAACGCAATTGCCGATGCGGCGTCAGCAATCTCTATCACAGGCAGAATCGGTCCGAAAATCTCTTCTTGCATCACTGGTGCACTCGCTGACACATGCGTGAGCACGGTTGGTGCAATATAACGGTCGCTGCGATCGCCCGTTCCGCCGCAAACGACATGTGCGGCCGACGACGGATCATCAGCACGCGGCATAAGTGACATCAACCGATCGTAATGTCGTTCGTTAATAATACGGGCGTAACTATTTGATTGTTGTGGATTGTTGCCGAAAAACAGTTTCGTGGCGCGCGCGATACGTTGCGCGAGATCGTCGGCAATATCGGACGTTGCGAGCACATAATCTGGTGCGACGCACGTCTGTCCAGCGTTGATAAACCGACCCCATGCGATACGTTTCGCGGCTACGTCAAGATTTGCAGTTCTGTCCACAAATACCGGCGATTTGCCGCCTAACTCCAGTGTTACTGGTGTGAGCTGCTTCGCTGCCGCTGCCATTACGATACTGCCAACTCGGCCGCCGCCTGTATAGAAAATATGGTCGAACGATTGATCGAGTAACTTGCTTGTTTCGTGAGGGCCACCTTGGATAACGGCGAACGCATCGCGATCAAGATAGCGTGGAATGAGATCCGCTAACGTTTGACTGGTAGCGGGGGAGAGTTCTGAAGGCTTGAGACATACGCAATTGCCAGCAGCGATCGCATCAACCATTGGTTCAAGACTGAGCAGAATCGGGTAATTCCACGGAGAAATTACGAGTGCTACGCCTTTCGGTTCAGCCACTGTCCACCCAGTTGCCGGTTGTAATAGCCAATGAATCGGCTTCATGCGCCGTGCTGACCAATGTGCTAGACGCGGGCGTACGAATCGAATTTCTTCGAGTATCAAGTTAATCTCCATGAGCATCGTCTCGGAGATTGGCTTGTCGAAATCGTTGCGCACTGCGCGAGTCAGTGTATCCGCATGATCACGCAATAAACGCTCCATTGCGTTCAGCTGCGAACGTCGCCACTTAAGTGATCTGGTTTTGTTAGAGCGGAACGTATGACGCAAGTGAGTAACGATTTGTTGTGCTGATTGGGTCGAATGATCGTTCACTTGAGAAGTCTGTATATTGATTGTCTCGTATGTCATTGTCGTTTCCGTTCAGAGATGATGTATCGCTGATTCACACGTTAGCGGTTATCTGCACTTGCGTGTTATGCGTGTTATGCGTGCTGTGACTGTCCGCTGCGACCAACAAACGCATCCATACAGTCATTCAATCCAAACAACGCATAGATTGGATCGGATAGTTCTGGCGGCAATGCAGCGACTACAGTTGCCACAGCGGCAAATGGCGGCAAAATAAGCCGTTCGTGACCCTTTGCGATCGCGTCCACGATGCGATCGGCCACATATTCCGGCTTGAGAATCGGTAGCAATTGTGGGAATCGCGTTGTCACGCCTGCAAACATACCGGTGTCGATGTAATACGGGCACACCACTAGCGTGCGCACGGACGAGTGAGTTTTCTTGAGCTCCGAACGTAGCGCATTGGTAAAACCGACGGCGGCGAACTTACTTGCTGCGTAGTCGGTTTGTCGAGCTGTGGCGACAAGTCCTGCTGCTGAAGCAACGGTAACACTTACCGCGCGATGATGACGACGAAGTTCTGGCAGTAGTGCCTTGTTGGTCCAATACAGGCTTAACGTGTTCACTGCGAATGTGCGGCGAATCTGTTGCTCGGTAAGCTGTTCGAAATCTGCACCGGAGACGATACCTGCATTATTAATGAGTATGTTGACTTTACCGAGTGCGGTGATCGTATCGCGCGCCGCCTGCTGGACTGCAGTATTGTCAGTGATGTCTACTGCGAACGCGACCGCGTGACCGTGAGTAGTGGGGGATTGGTTGATTGCATCTGCAGTGTGGTGTGCTGCGTCGCTGTTGATATCCCAGATTGCGACATTGCCTCCTTCGGCTGCGATACGTTCGGCCATGAGCCGGCCGATACCTGAACCGGCGCCTGTGATTACTGCTGACGCTCCTGCGAAGCGATGTGTTACGTGCATGAAACCTCCAACCCTACCGTAATATCACCTTCATCATAGGCTGGTTAACGTCGGATAATTGACGAATTGTCGTATAATGTCACATATTTAGGTTGTAAGTGCGAGCGATTGCGGTGGAATTATATGCTTACGGCTGGTGTGGACGTATCATTCTTTAGCAGAGGAAACTGCCGCATATCGGTGACGTCAGCAATATCAGCGTGAGTGGCGGAAATCTCTCACTGAGCTGCTCAGTGAGAGATTTCCGCCACTCACGCTGTCAATATGGTGACCCCGGCCGGGCTCGAACCGGCGACCTTGAGATTAGAAGTCACATGCTCTATCCACCTGAGCTACGGGGCCAAACGAGGTGACAGTATATCAGTACGGCAGTACTGTATTCAACATGGCCGGTATCTGTGGTTGATATTGGGGGAGTTATTGTGTTGGGAACGGTCGGTTGTTCTATACTATTCCGTATATCATATATTTATGAGCACCGCAGTGACGCAGCAAGCGAAGAAGCTTAATGTACATCAAGCAAGCATATGGAGTATAAAAACGCCTATAATAATGCTCCTATACAGACCATAGTATCTACTGTATTAAATTTTCTTGTTGCCTTAATACCGAGTGCACAGACAATTTTGGTAGCAAAACTAACGTCAGCGTTAAACAATAATGATACATCAACTGCATTATTATTAGGTTGTATTGTAGGAATACTTGTTGCAGGATATTTATCAATACAACAAATTGATTACACGTTACAGCGCATGCTCCAAAGTGCCATTATAGAGAAAGCACATAGTCAATTAAATCTTGAATATGCTCGTCTCGAACCAATACATATTATACGTTCAGATATAAGCAACGCAGGGCAAGCAGCACGAGAAGCAATCAATTCATCAAAGCTTGGAATGCAAATAGTGGCATTGCAATCCGTTCTTTTTGCAATCACAGTATGTTGTTCACTGCTGATAACAATATGGTCAATTAGTCCATTATCGTCTGCGTTTATTTTTACCTGCTTATTACCACTCAGTATTGCAACCATGATTTATGCCAAGAAAGAAGGGTCTTACTGGGATAAGATCTCTGCATGTACTCGACAAGCACAATATCGAGAAAGTGTATTGTCAGGGCAAAGCACGGCATCTGAATTGTCGTTGTATGATAGTCAACATTGTATGGCTGAGTGGGCAAACAGCAACAGAAGTACAATAAGGAAATTGTTTACAAAGCTCGATAAGTTCTCAATTTTGACAGATGGAATAGCGGGACTTTGCTCTATAGTTCTTCTATCTTGCGCACTACTCACCATGATTTCAACAGGAGCTGATACAGCATCAATAGCAGGTGGAATCGTAGGTGTGCTGTCTGGTATTGGAGCAACAAGCAATGTTGGATATGCGCTAGGCGAATTATTGTCATCATCTAACGCCGTATCGGCATATATGCGTTTCATAAATATAGTAGAAGATTGTTGCAATACCACGGCGATACCAGACGTAGCACAACAGCAAGAAATAATATGTGAAGATGATTATATATCAATAGAAAATATGTCGGCATATTATCCAGATCAGCAAGAGCCGTCAATATCGGATATTTCTTTCACTGTAAAACGGGGCGAGATAGTAGGTTTTGTAGGAGAAAATGGGGCTGGTAAAACTACTACAATAAAGGGCCTACTAGGCATGATTGAAAATAAATGCGACAGGTGTACGATATATGGTCACGATTTTAGAACAATGGGATATGAACAGCGACATCAATTTATTAGTGTTCTTACGCAAGATTACGGAAGATATGAATTAACAGTTCGAGAAAATCTATTATTGGGAATTCAAGGCAAAGAAGTAAGCGATGGTGCACTGTGGGAGGCATTACGACAAGCACATGGAGACACCATGGTCAAGAATATGCCCAATGGTTTGGATACACAGCTCGGAAACCAATGGAACGGCCAAGGACTTTCTGGCGGAGAGTGGCAAAGACTGGCTCTCGCGCGACTCATATTAAGAGACTCGCCAATTCGCATTTTTGATGAAGCAACCAGCAATATCGATGCGCAAACAGAAGAATCCATATTTGAGGAAATTAAAAAAGATTCCCATGAATATGCGACTATAATCATATCTCATCGAGCATGGACTTTACGTAATGCAGATCGTATTTATGTATTCCATAATGGGCATATTATAGAATCAGGGTCATACTGTAATTTGTCTAAAAAAGGAACATATTTTTCAGAACTGTTTTCCAGTCAAAAACATATAGAAGAGATGTGACAAATAAATGAAAAAAAGATTGTTTTAATGATCCTCAGAGTAAAGGTTACACAACCTATTTGCGGAGATGATAAGTGTACGCAACGACGATAAATTTCTTATAGCTCGGCTCCCCTAACAAGGGGAGACGAGCTATAAGAGGTAGTGAACTCGTTAGCTTGTTAATGCGCAGGATACTGGCAGAGAGTGGAAATTTACTGCTCGCTTGACACCCATCCGGTCGCGTGGCGAGCATACCGCTTGCGCATGAGTACACATCCGGTGCCAGATACGGTAAGGATTGCAGCCAGAGTAGCGACAGCAGTCGCATCCGCGCCAGTATTTGGCACAGTCTTATTCGTAGACTTCTTAGCGGCCTCGGCCGCCTGCTTCTTCTTAGCGGCTTCCTCTTCTGCCTTCTTACGAGCTTCTTCCTCGGCTTTCTTCTTTGCTGCTGCCGCCGCAGCCTCGGCATCAGCCTGGGCTTTCTTTGCTGCAGCGAGCTCGGCATCGGAAGCATCTTTATCTGCCTTCTCCGCATTATACGCTTGCTGAGCAGCTGCATACGTTGCTTCGGCCTTGGCGACTGCTTGCTTGGCAGCAACCAGCGTACCTTGTGCTTCAGCTAATGCCGTCTTGGCCTTGCCAAGAGCAGCTGGGGCATTCTGATACTTAGCAATCGTTGCCTTCGCGGCATCCAGTTGAGCCTGCGCAGTCTGCTTATCAGCAGTACTCTGATCAAGAGTCTTCTGTGCAGCGGCGAGTTCAGCATCAGCCTTCGCGATCGCCTTGTTCGCTGCATCAACAGCCTGTTGAGCTACTGCAACAGCCGCATCGGCTTTCGCTTTATCCGCTATTGCTACAGAATGATCAGCACGCGCCGCTTCCTCAGCTTTCACAGCAGCAGCGAGTTCAGTATCAGCCTGTGCGATTTGTGCTTCTGCCTGAGTTGCAGCCGCCGCTGCATCCTTCGCTTGTTGATCAGCCTGATTAATAGCCTGCTGAGCATCTGCGACTTTAGCGTTTGCACTGTCTACCGCAGTCTGCGCTGCTTCAACTTTGGCAGTCGCCTTATCAAGTGCCAACTGTGCGGCTGCAGTGACCTTCTGAGCAGCTTCATACGCGGCAGTCTTCGCAGTCTGATCAGCCTTCGCTTTCTTCAGCGCTTCCGACTTGTCGCCCTGTGCTGCCAGCGCGTCATCGTATGCTTTCTGCGCAATATCAACCGCGGCAGCTTTCTCTTTGGCTGTCTGCTGTGCGGATGCTAACGCATCTGCTGCCTGCTGAGCGGTAGTTTTATCCGCAGTGAGCTTGGATTCTGCAGTTTTCACGTTTGCAGCTGCCGTATCTGCCGCTGCCTGCGCGTCCTTGTACGTTTGATCGGCGTTCTCTAGTGACGACTTATATGCTTGAATATCGTCACGCATTTCAGTGGTGGTCATCACGCGGCCATCATCTTTTGCTGTGCTGATTTCCTGTGCGTAGACGTCTTTCATGGTGTAACCCTGATAGGTGACGTATCCATTTTGACTGACGCCGAAACCTGTCACCTTGCCGTCAGGATTTGTAAGATTGAGATAGTGACCGACTTGCCAATACAAATCAGGATGCTGAGTATAAATCTCATATGCTGACAGATCCTTTAATGTGGGATCTGCGGCCACTGCCTTGTCCCAGATGGCTTTTTCTTCGGTATACCAGCCAACGTATGGGTCGCGAGCTCCCCATGCAAGGTTCTCTGCAGCATACGAATCATGCTGATGAGAGTGATCAATAATATGTTCAGCCCATCCAGCATTAGCTTGTGCAATGGCCATCAAACTGTCAGACACTTGTAATTCGCTAAGCCCATCAGCCTTGCGAATACGATTGCCTTCATCAATATAGTCAAGCGCTGCAAGCATGTTATCCAGCGTCGTAGCATCGCCTGATTTACCGATGTGTACATAATCTAGATACGGTGTTACTGATTTATCGGTCAGTACTTTATACGCGAGGCTATCTTTTCCTGCGCGATCTTGGAAATAAGCAAGAGAACCTTGCGCCAGCTTGGTCGTTGCCTCATCTGCGGCAGTTTTCGCCGCATCAGCCTTAGCTTGCAAGTCGGCGGCAGTTTTCTTTGCTGTTGCGAGCGCCGTTTCGTCGTTGCTTACGGTTTGATCAGCAGCATTTTTCGCGTTCTGTGCGACGGTAACTGCTTTGTCGGCCTTGGTTTTCTCGTCTTTTGCTGTGTTGAGTGCCTGTTCGAGTTTGGTGAGGTCGAGCGTGTTGTTTTCGAGGTTTTTGACGAGTTGATCGGCGGCGTCTTTAGCGGTTTTGGCGTTTGCTTCGGTTTGCTGGGCTTGCGTGAGCTGCTTAGCAGCGGTTGTCTTTGCTTGATCGGCTGTGGTCTTGGCGGCTTGCGCTGCATTAAGTTCGCGCTGTGCAGCAGCCAAATTAGCTTCCGCTGTAGCCTTGTCGCTTTTCGCTTGTTGTGCGGCTACATCGGCGGCGTCTTTAGCGTTTTGTGCTTTCGTTTTGTTTGCTGTTGCAGTGTCTTTAGCGGTTTGTGCTGCGAGAATGGCGTTGTTTGCGGCGTCAATCTTCGCTTGAGCGTTTGCTGCGGTCTTGTCGGCAGCATTCTTGTTGGCTTGTGCGTTCGTTAACTGATTCTGCGCAGTTGTCTTGTCAGCCTGTGCTTTGTTAACAGCAGTTTGTGTATCTGCAATGTGCTGATTAGCTACGTCGATTGCCTGTTGCGCGGTTGCGGCGTCAGCAGTAGCCTGTGAGATTTTTGCTTCAGCGTCTGCAACATCTTGTTGCGCTTGCGTGACGGTTTTCTCGGCTTGATCTACTGCAGTTTGTGCGTTGGTCTGATCGTTTTTTGCTGACTGCAGCGCGTCGGATGCTGCAGTCAATTGCTGTTGCGCGTTTGCTAGTGCGGCAGCGGCTGCATCGGCCTTTGCTTGTGCTTCGGTGACGCTTGTCGGAGCAGCTTGCTGATTGACATTTTCCGTGTTCTGCGATGCAGTGTTGTCGCGTCGGGGGAGGTGACGTTTTGTTGGACTTCGTTGTTTGAATAGTCGTTCGCAACGATAGCACGCGCGTTCAGGCGACGAGCCCAAGTTCGATGCGTTTGTCCATGATGCTCATTCCGTATTCGGTCTTGATGCGCTTGTCCCTGTACCAGACCATGTACTCGTCCAACAACGTGATGAACTCGTCGATTGAGACACCTTGGAAGCCTCGCTTGTGGAAGAACTCCTGCTTGAGCCGGCCGAAGAACCCCTCGGCGGCCGCGTTGTCCGGACTGCAGCCCTTCGCGCTCATCGACCGAGTCAGGCCGTGCTCCTCGCAGATGCGGATCCATTCGTCCCACCGGTAGTGGCATCCCCGGTCCGAGTGGATAATCGGCGTCTCGCCGGGCCTGAGCGTGGCGCACGCGTCCCCGAGCATCCCGTTGACCAATGCGGCGTTGGGGCTCGTGCCGATCGTCCAGGCGACCGGCATACCGTCGTAGCAGTCGATGACCGGCGACAGGTACACCTTGCCCGCCGGGATCCTGAACTCGGTGATATCCGTGACCCACAGCTCGTTCGGGTTCGCGGCATGGAAGTCGCGGTTGACGAGGTTGGCGGGCGCGCCGCCGATCTCGCCCTTGTACGAGGAGTAGCGCTTCGCGCTCTTGAACACGGGC
>NZ_MWWY01000020.1 GCF_002259755.1 Bifidobacterium hapali | reverse complement strand
CCTGATCGCGTGGCTGCACGAGCGCGACATCGAGCAGACCAGAAGCCGCCCGTACAGGAAGAACGACCAGGCCACCGTCGAGTCCAGGAACAACCACGTCGTGCGCCGCCACGCGTTCTACTACCGGTACACCGCCGACGAGCTCGACCTGCTCAACGAGCTGTGGGAACTGGTGCGTGTCAAGGCCAACCTGTTCACCCCGTCCAAGAAACCCATCGCGCGCGAAAGCACACGGGACGGACGCCCCCGCCGCGTCTACGACAGGCCGCGCACACCATGGGAGCGGCTCAAGGAGTTCGACGACCAAGATAGGGCCGCGGGCGGCCCCGGCTTCATCCCCGACGACAAGCGCGAGGAGATCGAACGCACGCTCGCGACCGTGAACCCCGCCGAACTCGTCCGCCGCATCCACGACATCCAAGACCGGCTCGAGGACATGGCCGCCCCGCGCACCGCGCGGCTGGCCAGACGCTCGGGCCCGGACATGGCATACTTGAACAAGACGCTCGCCCGGATCGCGGGCGTCGAACCGGAAGACAACGAAACCCCACCAGCCGATAAGGACTAGGATTTCGCGCTCACCCTAAGTGAGGCACCACTCCGGATTACGCGCTCACTTTCAAATGAGGCACCTCGCCGGAGAGCTTATTGATAAGCTTCGGATCTCGTGCCGAACCGTGAAACGGACAGTCCGGTGGACTGTCCGTAGGTGAGGGGAGCGGCTTGCCGCGACGGCTACGCGAGGCCGGAGAGCTTATTGATAAGCTCCGGATCTCGTGTAGCACCCTTATCGGCAGAACGTGCAAACGCAGCATACGCCTTCAGTGCTTGGCTCACCTTACGGTCACGATGTGCCACATAGCCGTCGCCAGCCTCCAGCTCAGCGCGGCGCTCAGCCAACTGCTCGTCGGTCAGCTCCACATTTACCGAACGGTTCTCAATATCAATGTTGATGATATCGCCGTTCTTGATCAAAGCAATCGGACCCTTATTCGCAGCCTCAGGCGCAATATGACCAATTGCCAAACCAGACGAACCACCCGAGTAGCGTCCATCGGTCAGCATGGCAACCTGCTTGCCGATGCCCTTACCCTTGACGAACGATGTCGGATACAGCATCTCCTGCATGCCCGGGCCGCCCTTTGGGCCCTCATAACGAATCACCAACGCCATGCCGGGCTTCAACGTGTCGTCAAGAATAACCTTGATAGCCTCTTCCTGTGATTCAACCACCAGAGCAGGGCCACGGAACTTCCAAATCTCCTGTGGCACACCAGCGGTCTTCACCACGCATCCGTCAGGGGCGAGATTGCCGCGCAGCACAGCCAGACCACCCTCATGAATCTCCGGATGATCGATATCATGAATCGCGCCATTCACACGATCCGTATCCAGCGAATCAAACAGCGTCTCATGCGTCCACGGTTCCGGCGACATAATATGACCCGGTGCCGCATGATACATCGTCTTCGCTTCTTCCGTGCAGGTGGAGCGCATGATATCCCAATCATCCAGCTTCGCTTCAAGCGACGGATAATCGACCGAATGCACGTCCTTATGCAACTTGCCCGCACGGTCAAGCTCACCGAGAATACCGCAAATGCCACCCGCGCGATGCACGTCGGAAATCTCCCACTTACCGGAAGGAGCAGCCTTGCAAATGCACGGAACGGTGTGCGAAATACGCTCAATGTCATCCAGCGTAAAGTCCACGTCAGCAGACTGTGCCATCGCCAGAATGTGCAGCACCGTGTTCGTCGAACCACCCATCGCAACATCCATCGTCATCGCGTTCTCAAACGCGTGCTTCGTCGCGATCGAACGAGGCAGAACCGAGTCATCATCCTCGTGATAGTAACGGTTCGCAATATGCACGATCTCACGAGCGGCCTTGCGGAATAGTTCCTTACGGAAACCGTGAGAAGCGAGAATCGTACCGTTGCCCGGCAGAGCCAGACCAATCGCCTCAGTCAAGCAGTTCATCGAGTTTGCGGTGAACATGCCAGCGCACGAACCGCAGGTCGGACACACGGTTTTCTCGTAGTTGAGCAGATCCTCTTCCGACACGTTGTCGTCGGCGGATGCGTACATTACGGAGATCAGATCGGTGTTCTTTTTCACCGTGCCGTCCGCGAGTACCGTCGTACCAGCCTCCATCGGGCCGCCGGAGACGAAGATCGTCGGGATGTTCAGGCGCAACGCGGCCATCAGCATACCCGGAACGACCTTATCGCAGTTCGGGATGCAGATAAGTGCGTCGGCGCAGTGCGCGTTCACCTGATATTCGACCGTATCAGCAATAATGTCACGCGACGGCAGCGAGTACAGCATGCCAGTGTGGCCCATTGCGATACCGTCATCCACAGCCATCGTGTTGAACTCGCGCGGGATGCCGCCGGCTTCCTTAATCGCTTCGGAAACAATACGACCAACCTTGTTGAGGTGTACGTGGCCGGGAAGGAATTCGTCAAACGAGTTAGCGATGGCGATAATCGGCTTTCCGAAATCCTTGCCGTCGACGCCAGCGGCACGGTAGAGGGCTCGGGCGCCCGCGAATACGCGCCCATTCATCAGTTTCGCGGATCTCATTTCTGCCATGTCTCTATTCAAGCCCCTAATCGAGACACGCATGTTGTCAATAGTCGGATAGTGGAATTCACATATCGTTTACGTTCGATTGGGTACTCGATAGGGCAGTGACATCCGCCGCATGATCGCGCATCCACTCAAAGCACATGCGAGTCTGCTCGGCATCGGCCAACGCTCGGTGTTCTTCGACATCTGCAATATCGAATCGCTGGATCAGATCGACCAGCCGATGGTGCCGTTCAGCAGGAAACATTGCGCGACTCATATCGAGCGTATCAATGACACGGTTCGGCACATGCCGATTGAGTAGTCGAGCCGCCGCAATGTCGATGAATTTGATATCGAAGCGGTTGATATTGTGTCCGATCAGCGTATCGTCGCCACACCAGTCAAGAAACGCAGGTAGAACGTCGTCGAGATCAGGCGCGGGGGAGAGCATGTCGTTGGTGATACCGGTTAATTGCGTGATACGCCAATGCAGTGGCCGCATCGGATTAACTAGTTGCTGGAAAGTGGCAACCGGCTTACGATCGCGCACGCGAACTGCGCCGAATTCGATAATCGTGTCACGATACCAGCTAATACCAGTCGTTTCCAAATCAAGTACCACATAGTCGTTTGGTAGTTGCTGCATGGTTATCGTCACCTCGTTATGCGTTCTGGCAAGCTGCGTTCTGACAGGTTCAATCGATCGCGTTGATTGGTCGTTGTATCGTGTGCGAGCGAGCATCTATCATACAGGCACATGCCGATGGGTATGCTAGAGGGATGACGATCGGCCAGTCCCGTCTCGATGCGGGTGTCGAGCTGCACAGCAAGGAGTCGAACACAGGAATGAAACATATCGTTGCAGGTATTCTCGCGCATGTAGATGCGGGCAAAACGACGCTATCTGAGGCGTTATTATATGCCACTGGAACGATTCGTACGCTCGGTCGAGTGGACCACGGCGACGCATTTCTTGATACGAATGCAATGGAGCGTGCTCGCGGCATCACGATTTTTAGTGAACCGGCAGTAATTGAAACCGGCGATCTTGAACTCACGCTGCTCGATACACCGGGACACGTTGATTTTGCAGCGGAAACTGAGCGTACGCTACGTGTGCTGGACTATGCTATTCTCGTAGTTTCTGGCGCGGACGGCGTGCAGGGGCATACGGAAACGCTGTGGCGACTGCTCGCGCAATATAAGGTGCCCACATTCCTGTTTGTCAACAAAATGGATGCGCCGGGCGCGGACCGTACGGCGTTGCTCACGCAGCTTAAGCATCGCTTCGGTGATGGCGTAGTTGATTTTGAGAATCCTGACGTTGCGCCTGAAACAAACGAAGATGTTGCCATGCAAGATGAGCGTGCGATGAACGCGTTCCTTGAGCAGGGGACGATTCCATGTGATGAACTTCGCCGTATGATCGCAGAACGCACGTTGTTCCCCTGTTTTTGGGGTTCAGCATTGCGTATGGATGGAATCAACGAGTTTCTGGCTGGATTTGAAACGTACGCTCGTGAGCCTCTATACGATAGCTCGTCTGCATCGTTCGGCGCGCGCGTATATAAGATTTCGCATGATGCGCAAGGCAACCGGTTGACGTGGCTGAAAGTGACCGGCGGCCAGCTGCGTGCGAAGATGATGTTGACGAATACGCACGATAATGCTGCGAATAAGCCGATGCATCAGGCTGACCAGACTGACCAGCCTGATACCGGGATCTGGAACGAGAAAGCTGATCAGGTCCGTGTATATTCGGGCGCAAAGTTCACGACTGTTGAAACGGTGCCCGCCGGCGCTGTGTGCGCGGTCACTGGTTTGACGCGCACGTTTCCGGGTGAAGGATTAGGTTGCGAGCATAATGCCGAAACGCCGCATCTGATGCCGGTACTCACGTATACGCTACTTCCGGGCGATAATGATGTGCACAAGTGCTTGACTGCGTTACGCCAGCTCGGCGATGAAGACCCGCTGCTGCATGTAGTGTGGGTGCCGCGATTGAGTGAAATCCATGTGCAGCTGATGGGTGCGGTGCAGTTGGAAATCATTCAGCAAATGATGCACGATCGGTTTTCGCTTGACGTTACGTTTGGTCCGGGCGGTATTTTGTACCGTGAGACGATCACGCACGCGGTTGAAGGCGTGGGTCATTTTGAACCGTTGCGTCATTATGCGGAGGCACATATTCTGCTGGAGCCGACCGAGCCGGGCAGCGGCTTGAGTTTTGCGAGCACGGTAAGTGAGGATGTGCTGGCGCGCAATTGGCAGCGGTTGATTGTGACGCATCTGGCCGAGAAGGAACATCTTGGTGTGCTCACTGGCTCGCCGATCACTGACATGCGGTTGACGTTAGTCGCAGGGCGTGCGCACGAGAAGCATACGGAGGGTGGTGATTTTCGTCAGGCTACGTATCGTGCGGTACGGCAGGGGCTGATGATGGCGCAGGCCGAAGGCGACGTGTCCGGCTATGGGGTTGATGACGATGGTGGTGACAACGTTGGAGCTGTCGGTGGTTGTAATACGGGTGTGAACGATGACACGGGGGAGAGTGATACTGCAACCCATCCGGTCAAGCAAGGTTGGTGCGTGCTGTTGGAGCCGTGGTATCGGTTCCGTCTTGAGATTCCGCAGGATATGCTTGGCCGTGCGATGGCTGACGTTCAGCGGATGGCTGGTAGTTTTGAGCCGGCTGAGATTGACGGCGAATATGCGACGTTGACGGGGGATTGCCCGGTCAGTGAGATGCGTGATTATGCGATGGATGTGAACGCGTACACGCACGGACTGGGACGACTGTCGTGCACATTTGGCGGGTACCGTCCGTGTCACAACGCGGATGAAGTGATCCGCGAAGCCGCGTATGATCCTGAATCCGACCTTGATAACACCCCTGATTCAGTGTTCTGCGCCCACGGTGCCGGATATCCAGTCAAATGGTACAAAGTGCCGGATTTCATGCACCTCGACTACGCCACACAGACCGTGGTGAACCGATAACGGCTACTATTAGGAATCTCGGACGTTGGAGAATGCCGCACGTAATCATATGAGTGTGAGTGCATGGACGCGAGCCGTGATGGCTGATCGGCTTTCTAGCCGTGTTGATGCCTGACGCCGGTCGTGTCGCCCAAGAGGAACCGCATGGACCCGGAAAATACGACAGGTTCGATGCCGGTTTCCTTGCCAACCTCCAGCTCGTCCTCATTGCCATCCAACGCAAAACACCATCGAAAACCAACTAGCGTACACACACCCTAGTTTCCTTGTGATGTGTGTTTGGTCGGGTATGCTTTTGGTTTGTTGTAAATGTTTCTGCCGGATATGGGAGACGATCGTGGACATGAGGGCTGACGAGGCAACGCTGTTCGCTCGTATGAACGAGGGACAGTACTTCGATCGTAAGAGTGCGCGCATCAAACCGGAGGATGTGTCTCGACATCTCATCGCGTTTGCGAATGCTTCGGGTGGACAGTTGGTTATCGGCATCGAGGACGATGGAAAGATCACTGGGTTCAAACGGGACAATGCTAAACCAGTCGAGTTGTTTGAACAGATATCGATCACGCAGTGCGTTCCCACGCCTCAGGTGAGTGTGCGTCGTGTTCCCTGTGTGAACGCGGATGGCGAGAGTGATGTGATCCTCGTGTTAGACGTGGCCCCGTCATCGAACCACGTGGTAGCAAAACGGTCAAACGGTGACGTGTATTTGCGCGAGGCAGATCGTAGCGTGCTATTGGATCGCGAGCAGGTGCGCGCTTTAGAGTACGATAAGGGGCAACGCTGGTTTGAGGACGAGCTTGAAAACCGGTCAGGCATCGACGATATCGATCGTGATGTGTTCGACCGGTATAAGAGTGCCATCGGTGCGACGGACATTCCCGATGAGCGGGTGTTGCGCAGTCGTGGTTTTCTCATTGACGGGCATCTGACGAACGCTGGCGTGCTCCTGTTCTCGCAGTATCCGGTCGCGTTCCTGCCATCGGCTCGAGTGCGTGTCATTAAGGTCGATGGTATTGAACTACATACTGGTCGTAGTCTGAACATCGTCAAGGATGTGGAGTTCGACGGACCTTTACCCACGGTTGTGGAACAGTCTAGTCAGCTTATTGGTTCGTTGCTGCGTGAGTTTCAAGTGCTCGGTGATGACGGTCGGTTCCGCACGGTACCAGAGTATCCGCGGTTCGCGTGGTTTGAGGGGCTGGTGAACGCGGTTGCTCACCGTGACTATTCGATCCGCGGCGAGTACACGCGGGTGATGATCTTTGATGACCGGCTGGAGGTCACCAGTCCAGGCGCGTTGCCGAACCGGGTGACGGTGGAGAACATGCGTACTACCCGGTATGCGCGTAACCCGAAAATCTGTCATGTGCTCACCGCGTTCGAGCTGGTGCGTGAGCTTAACGAGGGCGTGCACCGCATGTACGAGGAGATGGAGGAACTTGGCTTGCCTGACCCTGAGTACAGCGAGCCGAACGATTTCAGTGTCCGTCTCGTGCTACGCAATAACATCAGGCAGCGCATCCCCTACCTGAATGGGCGGCATGACGGGCCCATCACTGTCATCAACCAAGCAGAGATCCCTGCTGAGGGTCTGACTCCGACAGAACGTAGGGCCCTTACTCTCGCCATCGACAACGGGAAAGTGACAGTCAGACAGCTCGCGGTCGATGCTGGAGTGCATTCGCGTACGGCGTCGCGGGTACTGAAGCATCTCGTGGAGGAACGGCTGTTGTATTGGCATGGTTCAGGGTCGCATGATCCTAAGCAGTATTATGCGAGGGACTGAGCTTGCTGCGACACAGCATGGACGGAAATGTCGGAGTTCTGTCGGAGTATGTCGGACCTTTGTCAGAGTATGTCGGAGTTCTGTCGGACCTTTGTTGGAGTAACTCCGACATGGTGACACCAGATTATGGTATTTCGTTAATGATGGTGGACGAGAGGGATTTTCATATGGGTATTTTGGAGTTCTGTCGGCGGAGTTATGCCAGATGGGTTGATTAGTTCCTAGTGTTTGGTATTTGCTAGTTGCGTTCCAGTGACGAATCGTCGTTATGGATGTTTTCCAGTGGGTGTGGTCATTTGGCGTGTATTCGAGTGTGAAGTTGAGGATTGTTTCCCAATCGTCGTAACGTAATTCGTGTCCGTCTTCGCGACAGTGTAATCCGATATTGTTTTCAGCGTGGAGGAAGCGCCATACTTGTGCTGCGGCTATCCATGTGACTTGTGTGCCGTACATGTTGCATGGACGCGAGTCGCGATGGCTGATCGGCTTTCTAGCCGTGTTGATGCCTGACGCCGGTCGTGCCGCCCAAGAGGAACCGCACGGACCCGGAAAATACGACAGGCTCGATGCCGGTTTCCTTGCCAACCTCCAGCTCATCCTCATCGCCATTCAACGCAAAACACCATCGAAAACCAACTAGCGTACACACCCTAAGCTTGATGCTAAGTGGATCGTGGAGATCCGGCGTCTTTATGAGTCGAAGACGGTGACCGTCAATCAGATTGCTGCCATGATGGGGGTTGGCGGGGTGAGCGTCTATCGGGTGTTGGAAAGGCATGGCGGCCAGTGACGTACCTTGCCGCAGCCGACGTCCAATTCACGCTGGAGTAGGACTCAGATGCCGCCGGCCAACCCGCGACTACGCGGCAAGGAAAAACCAAAGGTGCCTCATGACCATTCCTACCGAGAACGACGTTACTGCCAGATCCGCCTTCGCCCTTGACGTGCATCCCGTTCCCCGTTGCGACGCCGTCATAGCCGGAGACAAATGGCGCATCACCATGCTCACCGAATCGCTTGTCCGGTTCGAATGGTCCGATGCCGGCCGGTTCGAGGACTATGCCACGCAAACCATCCTCAACCGCGATCTCGGCCGGACGCCGTCGTACCGTGTGACGCATAGCAGGGGATTGACGATTGTCGACACGGCAGCTCTGCATATCGTCTATGACGGCCGACCGTTCAGCAAGGAGGGATTGAGCGTGGTCGTCGGCGGCATGGCCAATAGTCAGAACAACACTTGGCATTACGGCGACGTTCAGCGTGGCAATCTCAAGGGTACCGCGCGCACGCTCGACGAGGCGGATGGGTGCATCCCCTTGGGCGACGGTGTGATCTCCCGCGACGGGTGGGCGGTACTGGACGATTCCCGTTCCAATCTGATCATCGAGACGAACGTGGTCAACGGCACGCCGAACCCGTTTGGGACATGGGTTTCGCTAGGGACCATGATGAGACCGACCTGTACTTCTTCGGCTACGGGCACTGTTATATCGAAGCGGTGCGTGATTTCTACCGACTGACCGGGCCGACGCCGCTGTTGCTGCGGTTCGCGCTGGGCAATTGGTGGAGCTGCTACTACCGTTATTCGCAGGACGAATACTTGCAGCTCATGGATCGATTCAAACGTGAAGGCATCCCGTTCACCACGTCCGTGATCGACATGGATTGGCATCGTGTTGACGACGTTGATCCGAAATACGGATCCGGATGGACCGGTTACTCGTGGAACCGTACGCTGTTCCCCGACCCGGCCGCGTTCCTTCGCGGACTGCACGAGCGCGCCTGAAGACCACGCTCAACGTGCATCCACTGCCTACGAGGTTCCGGACGAGTACCGTTTCGGCACGGAACTGATCGTGTCCCCGATCGTCGCGCCCAACGATAGGGCTGTGCAACGCGGCCGGACGAACGTCTGGCTTCCGCAAGGCGATTGGTTTGATCTGTTTTCGGGCAGGCATTACGAATCCCGGCCGACAGGCGGTCGCCGCATGGAGGTATGGCGACCGATCGACCGGATTCCCGTTTTTGCCAAGGCAGGCGGCATCGTTCCGCTGCAGCCGGTTGCGGAGCGTAGGGAATCGATCAATGACATCGCCAATCCGAGTGCACTGTCGTTGCTCGTTTTCCCCGGTGCTTCGGGCGAATTCACCCTGCGTGAGGATAACGGCCGGTTCGGCTCGCGCAGCATGGACACGTCGATCGAGTTCGCGTGGAAGCCGGACGGCATGAGTTGTCTCACCATACTGGGCGTTAGCTGACTGAGGGGTAGTAACACCGTTGGAACGTTCTGCAGGTGCTGCTACCCCTAGACCGCTTCGCGGATTCGGCTTGCGATTGCCGTAACATCATTCGTTCCATTGCGGCAAATGACGCCGTGGTGTGTCCTGATGTACATGATCTCGTTCTGATGGATTTGGTAAGGCCTGTGGTTGCAAGTGGTGTACAGCGATGATTGTCAGGTGGCGACACACCGCGACAACAGATAATGATAACGAATCTCATTATGGTGTATAGTGTGTGGTTGGTTGAACGAACACCACAAGATATGGCGATTCGTACCAAAGAATGTCAGACGGTTCATGCGCAATCGCCCTAAAGAGGAACATCATACGCGTTTTCCGGAAAAAAGAACAGTCTTGTTCTTCATGAAATGGGTCAATACCATGACTGGTGCGTAGCCATGAATCGCGGCGCAGTCTTGCATGCCAATCGCCATGGCTGGCGGAGAAAGGGGAGCATAATGACGGATACAGGCCCGGCCGCAGAACAAGTGACGGCAAACAAGAAAAACAAAACCAAACAGCGATCCTCGATTGCGCAGCTGCTGGACTACGCAGGTTCATACAAAGCGTTGACCATATTCGGCTGCGCGCTGTCCGCAGTGCATGCGGTGCTGGACATGCTGGTGCTCATCTGCATCTGGTTCGTGGTGCGTGACCTGCTGGCCGTGGCCCCCGACTGGAGCCGCGCAGACAACGTAGGCCGCTACGCTTGGTGGGCCATGGGATTCGCCGCCACGGCGCTCGTCATCTACTTCTTTGCTCTGGCCTGCACCCACTTGAGCGCGTTCCGCACCACCTCGAACATTCGCAAGGCATGTATGCGCCACGTGATGAGCCTGCCGCTCGGCTGGTTCGACTCGCATCCCAGCGGCGAGACTCGCCGCATCATCGACGGCTCGGTCGAGGAGACGCATGCCGTGATGGCGCATCGATTGCCGGACCTGGCCGCCGCAATCACCACGCCGGTGGCGTTCATCGTCGTCTCCTTCATTTTCGACTGGCGCATGGGGATCGCCTGCATCATCCCGATCATCCTCTCCGCCGTGCTCATGGGCATCATGATGGGCACCGGTGCCGGCGCGAATTTCATGGAACGTTACCAGAAAGCGCTTGACACCATGAACAAGTCGGCCGTCGAATACGTGCGCGGCATCCCCGTGGTCAAAACCTTCCAGCAAACCGTGTATTCCTTCCGCGCTTTCAACCAGACCATCAACGAATACCGGCAGATGGCGTTCCGCTATTCGAAGTTCTGCCAACCGGCGCAGGTCGCGCAGCTGGTGGCCATCAACGGCACCTTCGCGTTGCTGGTGCCGTTGTCGATCGTCATCGCCTCGAACGCCGGCGATTTTCGCGGATTCCTGGCCGACTTCCTGTTCTACTGCCTGTTCAGCACCATCACGGTGCCGATGATGACCAAGGTCATGTACTCCACGCAGTCCTTCATGCAAGCCGACGATGCGATGCGCCGCCTGAACGGCATCCTCTCCGCCAAGCCACTGCCGCAGCCCGACGCCGCGCACGCCGGCAAGTCCCAAGACAACAGCGTGGAATTCCGCGACGTGACCTTCTCCTATGACGGTGCCGATCGTCCCGCCCTCAACCGCCTGAACTTCACTGTGCCGCAAGGTTCCACCGTGGCAATGGTAGGCCCCTCGGGCTCCGGCAAGACCACGGCCGCCAGCTTGGTGCCTAGGTTTTGGGATCCGCAATCCGGTGCGGTGCTCATCGGCGGCGCGGACGTGCGCAGCATCCCCGAAAAAGAACTCATGAAACACGTGGCGTTCGTCTTCCAGAACGATCACCTGTTCGCCGAATCGCTGATGGATAACATCCGCCACGCCCGGCCCGAAGCCACGCGCGAGGAGGTGCTGGCCGCCGCGCACGCCGCTCAATGCGACGACATCATCGCCAAGTTCCCCGACGGACTGGACACGATGATCGGTACCGGCGGCGTATATCTGTCCGGCGGTGAGACGCAGCGCATCGCCTTGGCCCGGGCCATCTGCAAGGACGCGCCGATCATCGTGCTCGACGAGGCCACCGCATTCGCCGACCCGGACAACGAGGTGCGCATCCAGAAAGCCTTCGAGCAGCTCGCCAAAGGACGTACCGTGCTGATGATCGCTCACAGGCTTACCACCGTGCGCGATGCCGACAACATCATCGTGCTCGACCGCGGGCAGGTGGTCCAGCAAGGCACCCACGACCAGTTGATTTCCACGAACGGACTGTACGCGCGCATGTGGCGCGACTATGAGACTTCGGTGACGTGGACCGTCGCGGCGGGCGATGCCGCGAACGCCGTCACCGAGACCAGCAAGGAGGCGCAGCGATGAGCACGCGCGACACGAAAACCGCCATTGACCGGTCTATCGACGAAGCGATCAAAACCGCCGCATCGAACGGCACCGATACAGTGACGCCGACCATCGACTACCGACAATTGGTCGGTAGGCCCGCGAAACCGGGCAGCTTCCGCGACCGATTCGCCCTGACCGAAACCGGTGGCAAGGCACTGGTTTCCGGCGCCATCGCCTGCGCGGTCGGCAACTTCAGTCTCATGCTGTCCATGGGCGTGATCTATCTGGCTGTGAACCACTACGTGAACCATCTGAGCGACCCCGGCGCGCCATTGCCTGAATTCTGGCCATTCGTAGCCATGAGCATCGCAGTGCTCATCGTCATGTTCCTTGCGCAATGGTGGCAATACGATTCCACCTATAACGAAATCTACGGCGAATCCGCGCGCACTAGATTGTCGTTGGCCGAAAAACTGCGCATGCTGCCGATGTCGTTCTTCTCCCGACGCAGCATCGCAGACCTGACCACCGCCGTGCTCACCGACTGCGCGTCGCTTGAGCAGCTATTCTCGCACGTCATGCCGGAACTGTTCGGCACCACGGTCTCCACCATCGTGGTATCGGTCGTGCTGTTCATCTACGACTGGCGCATGGCGCTCGCCATGATCTGGGTACTGCCCATCGCCGTTCTGCTGCTGCTGCTCAGCCGCAAGCTGCAGCAATCGCTGACCCGCGCGTTTACCAAGGCGCGCCTGTCCGTGGCCTCCGGCATCCAGGAAAGCCTGGAATGTGCGGCCCAGCTACGCGCCAGCGGGCAGACGGACCGCTATCTGGAAGGCCTGGATCGCAAGATCGATGCCGCCGAACACGCGCAGGTCCGCAGCGAACTGATTCCGGGAACCATCGTCTCCGGCGCACAGATCCTGCTCACGGTCGGCAAGGCTTCGATCATTCTGGTCGGTGCGAACCTCATCGCTGCAGGCGAGACTGACTTCGTGACCTACATGATGTTCCTGCTGTGCGCGGCCCTGATCTACGCGCCCATCGCCGTGATCTTCGAATCGATCGCCGAACTCATGGAAGTGGATATGCACGCCGCACGTCTGCGTGAAATCCACCGCGAACCGGTGCAGCAAGGCAGTGAGCGGTTCGAACCGAACGGCCACGATGTCGTCTTCGCGCACGTCACGTTTTCCTACAAGGGCGATGCGGTTGGGGCAGTCAAGGTCAGCGCGGATGCCGTTGATTCCTCGACCGATGAGGACACCGTACTGTCTGACGTGTCGTTCACCGCGCGTCAAGGCGAGGTCACCGCACTCGTCGGCCCGTCCGGCGGCGGCAAGTCCACGGTGACGAAACTCGCTGCACGCTTCTGGGACGCCGATTCCGGCACGGTTACGGTCGGCGGCGTGGACGTATCCGGTGTGGCGCCGGAAACCCTGCTTACCGATTACGCGATCGTCTTCCAGGATGTGGTGCTCTTCAACGACACGATCCGCGAGAACATCCGACTGGGTCGCCGCGGTGCCAGTGACGCCGAGGTGCTCGCCGCAGCGCAGGCAGCGAATTGCGACGAATTCGTCTCGCTGTTGCCCGACGGATACGACACGGTCATTGGTGAGAACGGTTCGACCTTGTCCGGCGGTGAACGCCAACGCATCTCCATCGCCCGCGCGTTGCTCAAGAACGCGCCGATCGTTCTTTTGGACGAAGCCACCGCTTCGCTGGACGTAGAGAACGAAACCAAGGTGCAGGGCGCGCTCTCCCGCCTGCTGCGTAACAAAACCGTGCTGGTCATCGCCCATCGTATGCGCACGGTGATGAACGCCGACAAGATCGTGGTGCTCGACGGAGGCCATGTTGTGGAGGAAGGTACGCCGACCCAGCTCATCGCTGCCGGAGGCGAATTCGCCCACATGGTCGCCCTCCAATCCGACGCCCAATCCTGGACCCTGCGCAAGCAGTGAATTCAGCCAATAGAAAGGAAACAACACAATGACTCAGTCCTCAACCCCAACCACCTCCCAACAACCATCCTCGCCCAAGCGCAGCCTCGGCCTCAAGCCCAAGGATTGGATTTCCGTCGGCGTGTACGCCGTGATCTATATGGTGCTCAGCTTTGCCGTCGCCATGCTCGGCTACATTCCGGTGCTTATGCCGTTCTCCGGTGTGTTCATCGGCATCGTGTGCCAGACCCCGGTGATGCTGATGGCGCTCAAAGTACGTCACGCCGGCGTATTCACCGTGTTCGGCATCATCACCGCCCTGCTCATGGGCCCCGGCCAGATTCCCACGATGGTATGCTCCGTGGTCGTCGGCATCCTTGCCGACCTGATCTGCCACTTTGGCGGTTTCACGAACAGGAACCTGCTGATTGTGGCCGTTGGTGTGTTCAATATCTGGAGCTGCGGCAAGTACATCCCGTTCTTCTTCACCCGTGACGCATACCTCGCGCAGCTGGCCAAGGGCTACGGCCAAAGCTATGTGGACCAAGTCTCCGGCCTGTTCCCGATGTGGATGGCATGGCTGATGCCCGTCCTGCTGTTCGTTTCCGGTGTAATCGGCGGTTGGATCGCGTCGAAACTGCTTTCCAAGCACTTCGAAAAAGCCGGTCTGGTCTGAACCGATGTCTGGAACACAACTGGAATCCGCATCGGTTTCAGGCATCGGCAACCAACCATATCGAGGTTGGCTGCGATGCGATCCGCGCACCAAAATCGCGCTGGTGTTTACCATCGGCTGCTTCTGCGTGACGCTGATGGGCGGAGACTCGCCCTCGGTGTATGTGATGCGTCTACTGCTCTCCCTGACGCCGATACCGTTGCTACTGTTGACCCGGCATATCGGATCCGGCATCGGCTATGCGCTGTGCGTGGTCGGATTCACCGTGCTCGCGCGTTTTGTTCTGCCGCTGTTGACCGGTGCGGCCAGCTGGCTGCTCTACGCCAGCATCGGCATGATGACGCAGATTCTGCCCGGCGCGATGATCGCCTACTGGATGCTGGCCACCACCACGGCCAGCGAGCTGATTGCCGCCCTGCAACGGATGCACGTGCCGCTGGCCATCACCGTGCCGATCGCCGTGATGTTCCGGTTCTTCCCCGTGGTGGTGGATGAGCAGCGTTCGATTAATGACGCGATGCGCATGCGCGGCGTGCGGTTCGGCGGCGGCAAGATGTCGCGGATGCTCGAATATCGCGTGGTGCCGTTGATGACCAATTCGGTGCGTATCGCCGACGAGCTGACCCAATCCGCACTGACCCGTGGATTGGGATATGCCGACCGGCGGACCAGCATCGCGCAAGTCGGCTTTCGTTTGACCGATGCGGTGCTGCTTGCCCTGTGCGTGGCGTGTTTTGCGGTCTGGGTCCTAAGCGTAGTGGGAGTGCTGCCATGAGCATGATTCAGTTCAAAGACGTGACCTTTTCCTATGGCGGCGAGGAGGGCGATATTGCCGCTGGCAACGGAAACGGTAGGACCGCACCCGGTGTAAGTCATCTCGACCTCACTGTTGAACAGGGTCAGACTGTGTTGCTCTGCGGCGATTCGGGCTGCGGCAAGACCACGGTGACCCGTCTGATCAACGGCCTGATTCCACATTATTTCGAGGGTACGATGTCTGGGCATGTGGAGGTGGACGGGCTTGACATCGAGGCCGTCGAACTGGCCGAAATCGGCCGACATGTAGGCTCGGTGTTCCAGAACCCCAAAAGCCAGTTCTTCACCCTCGACGTGACCGGCGAACTGGCGTTCGGCTGCGAGAACTTCGTCATGCCGCCCGATGAGATTCGCGGCGACATCGCTCGTGAAGCCAGACGGTTCGGCATCGAACGACTGCTGGGCCGGCCGCTCGCCGACCTGTCCGGCGGCCAGAAGCAGAAGGTCGCCTGTGCGTCCGTATGCACCGCCGGACCCGACGTGCTCGTATTCGACGAACCATCCAGCAACCTTGATGCCTCGGCCATCAGTGAACTCGCCAAGGCCATCGGTCTGCTCAAAGCCCAAGGCAAGACCATCGTAATCGCCGAACATCGGCTGTATTGGCTGGCCGATCTGGTAGATCAGGTGTACTACATGCGTGAGGGGCGTATTGAGCGGACGATGGATGCCGCACAGTTCCGGACGTTGACTGACGCCAAGCGGCTGGGGATGGGATTGCGCCCGATCAACGTCGAACAAATCGCCGACGGCACGGATAGGCCGGAGTCCTCTGGCAAACAGTATGTCGTGTCCGGGTTTCGGTATCGGTACCGCCACCAGAGGCATGATTCGCTGGACGTTGAACAGGCCGTGATTCCCGCCGGTCGGGCCACGGCCGTGACCGGGCTCAATGGAGCTGGCAAATCCACGTTCGCTAGGTGTCTGCAAGGGCTGGACCGCCGGTGTGCGGGCGATCTGCTTACGCCGGATGGCACACGGCTGAACCACAAGGCGCGCCTAGGGGACTGCTTCACCGTGATGCAGGATGTCAATTGCGAGCTGTTCGCCGAATCCGTATTGGATGAAATCGAACTTGCTCAACCGGTCGAAAACAAGGACATTGCGCTGGATGTGCTCCGCCGACTTGACTTGGACCAGTTCGCCGACAGGCATCCGCTGTCCCTGTCTGGCGGACAGAAACAGCGCGTCGCCATCGCGGCCGCATTGGCTTCCGAACGGCGCATCGTTATCCTGGACGAGCCGACCAGCGGCCTTGACCTACGGCACATGCGGCAGGTCGCCGATATCGTGCGTTCGCTGACCGCTGCGGGCCGGACCGTTGTCATCGTCACGCACGACCCCGAATTCGCCATCGCCTCCTGCGATGCCAACATCGGCATCGAGCAGGGGCGGATGGTCGAATCCTATGCGTTGGACGCGGCCGGGCGCAGTCGGCTAGCGCGCAAGCTCACGGCATCCGTCTGAACCGTGAGCGAGCCTGCGATCGGCATTGATCGAAGTCCAAACGTCCGTAAGTACGCGGCCTGACGAATCCATCGCATATATAATCGTGTCATTCATCAAAGCCGGAAACATCGCCATAATCGGTACTCCTAACAAACCATGCTGGAGTGAAGCGGCTTGGCTCGCCCGCCAGCCTCTTGCAAGTTCGTCATGCGGATGAACTCGTAAGAGGATGACCGGCTATCGTGGCCGTTCCCAAGTTTTACCCACGGTAAAAACCTGAGCGCAGCAGACTCAAGTTTTTTTTGTCTTGCATTGCTTCGTCCATTGCATCCGTCGCGAGAATGATCTTAACGAGTGGTGTATTGCGATCGTCTGTTCTCAATGTCGTCTTTGGCATACGGACGCATCACATATTCGGTAAACGTTCAGTAAACGAACAGAAACGGTTCGGTGTACGGTTGTGGTACATTCGATCAGTGCTGCATATGTGATGACAATGGCAAAGTAATCGTGAATGTCAGCGATTATATGGTGTCTTTGTCAGCGACAGCGGGGACAATAAAAGCGATGTGCTCGGCATGTTGCTTGGGCTAAGGGCCGTGCAGTCGGCTAGAAAAACGAACCAACCGTGAAGTGCAAGGTATGACGAACGAGAACATCCGACACACTATGAACGATGATATTGAAGACATTGAGGAACTGAGGATCGTGCGCAAAGGCGAACGAGCCGATAATGTAGCGCGCTCACAAACTGATGTAGCCGACTTGTCTGATCCTGAGCATACAGGAAATACTGAGCTTACTGAGGCGAACGATGAGGCCGATAAGCGAGCGGAACGTAACGAACGCCGCTGGTTCAAATTCCGCAGCACGCCGTTTGCTGGATGGATGTACGCAATGTTCTTCGTACTGTTCGATCTTGCAGCGGTCGCCATCTTGCAGTGGGGTGTCTCACTGAAAAGTACGCGCGTCAAACTTTCGAGTCCAACCGTTGGTTGGGGATTCGTTACGAAAATGTGGACTGATCACAATTTCGTTCTTGTTCTCAACTTACTGCTGTGGGGTATTGTTTATCTTGCGCTGCTGATGCTGATTAACCGATTTTGGATTGCTACACCGATTTTTCTAGCGATTGCAATCATTATTGCTGTAGTTGAGCATTTCAAAGTGCAGATTCGCTACGAAGCTGTGTTACCGAGCGACCTCAACTTTCTTAAAGCAGATAAGAGTAATCTACTGAGCTTTATGCCACCGGGAGCCCACTGGACGATTATCTTAGCAAGCGCGATTTTTGTTGGTATCGTGATCATTTGTTATCTGCTGTATCGTATGGATGGTCGTAACGGTCGACTAATTCGATTCGACCATATTGGGCTTGGTATTACTGTTCGACTGTTACTTATCTTGGTGCCCGGCATGTTCTTCACCGTGTACACGATGCAGGTGAGCACGGTCGGCTCGTGGGCAAAATCATTCGCCACAGTAATGGGCGACAAGCCGAGTATGTGGGATTCCGTGTACGACGCGCAGCGTAACGGTCCGCTCGTCTCGTTCACGCGACAGTTGAACCCGCGTATTATGGACAAGCCTGCGAACTACAGTGAAGAGACGATGACCGCGCTTGCGCAAAAGTATGCGGCTGAAGCGGATACGATCAACGAGTCACGATCGGCGAATCTCACTGATTCGACGGTTATCTACGTACTGAGCGAATCATTCTCCGATCCGTCTCGCGTGCCGGGATTGACGGTCAACAAGGATTCTATGCCGAAGATTCGTGCAATTAAGAACAGTACGACATCTGGCCTGATGCTCTCATCTGGTTACGGTGGTGGTACCGCAAATCTCGAATACATGGGATTAACTGGTATGAGTATGGCGAATTTTGACTCGTCGTTGACCAGTCCGTACCAGCAGTTGGTGCCGAGTGAGCATTGGACGCCGACGATTAACCAAATGTGGGGTGCTGCGAGTTTCTCGGAAGCGTTCCATCCGTACGAGTCGTCCATGTATTCGCGTGAAACAAACTATCAGAAGTTTGGCTTCTCGCATTTTTACACGTTGACTGGTGACGGTAAAGGCAATGACATCATCAAGTATCAGGATAAGATTGATGAGTCTCCATATGTGTCTGATGAAGCAACGTATCGATCTGCGCTCGAAGCAATCTCTGCAACTGATGAGAATCAGTTCATCCAAATCATCACGATGCAGAACCATATGCCATATAACGACTGGTATGAGAATAACGACTTTACGGCTACGTCGAGCGATCCGGCGAATCCGCTGGATAGTGATGAAACCAAGTCGATTGAGACGTATCAGAAGGGTGCAAGCCTGACAGATGAGGCGACGGCTGCGTTCTTAGATAAGCTTGACAAACTCGATAAGCCGGTGACTGTCGTGTTTTATGGCGACCATTTGCCGGGCATTTATGAGACGGCGAGCGCGGATACGAATAATTCGTTGGCTTTGCATTTGACGGATTATTTTATTTGGTCGAATAAGGCGAGTACGTCGGCTGGTGAGAAGATTGACGATGCTGCGTATTCGTCACCGAACTTCTTTGTTGCGCAGGCTGCTGAGCATATGAATGCGAAGGTGTCGCCGTATTTGGCGTTTTTGACGCAGATGCATGCGAAAATTGCTGCGATGGAACCGCCAGTGGTGAATTCGATTCAGGGATGGGATCGTATTCCTGAGGGGCAGAATATCTACCTTGATGCCAATGGCCAGCCAATGGCTGAGGCGGATTTCGACGAGGAAACGAAACAACTGCTTGCTGATTACCGGTTGATTCAATACGACATTACTGCCGGTAAGAATTACCTGAAATCCACTGGTTTCATGGATCTGCCGTAGACTGCCAAGTTGCAGGTCGTGCTGTCAGCGAAACAAAGACGCGGCTCCCTGACAAGGGGAGCCGCGTCTCTGTCACTGACAGCACGTCGACCGAGGAGCAACGCAGAAGGCGCTCCGTGCTCACCCATTCAACGCTTTGGCGCCGATATCGTGGCGATAGAACAGTCCACGCGTGTCGAGCTGATCGAGGATTGCATAGACCTTATCCTGCGCGGCCTTGATCGATTCCGCGGAGGTTTCAACAAGGAGCACGCGGCCAGAGTCGGCAACGAGTCCGTGGTTTGCATCGCTGGCAACGCCGGCATAGTAGACATGTGATTCAGTGCCAACATTAATGGTAGGAACGGGTGCGCCCTTGATGACGTGCGTTGGATATCCCTTGGAGGCGAGCACGACGCCGAGGGTTGCGCCATCGGTTTTCCACGTAAAGGTTGGAGCCACGCCATTGAGGATATCGTTGATACCAGCGCCTAGGTCGGAGGTCAAGCGGGGGAGTACTACTTCCGTTTCCGGATCTCCGAAGCGGGCGTTGAACTCGATAACTTTTGGACCATCTTGAGTGGCGATAAGGCCAGCGTAGAGAATGCCGGTGAACGGCGTGCCTTCAGCCGCCATCGCTTCTACGGTGGGTCGCACGATCGTTTCGATAGCCGTGTTCACCACATCTTGCCCGATCTGTGGTACTGGACTGTACGCGCCCATACCACCAGTGTTCGGGCCTTCATCGTTGTCATACGCGCGCTTATGATCTTGCGAGATTGGCATTGGCCAAAATTCAGTGCCGTTGACGAAGCTCATGAGCGAGAATTCTTGGCCTTCGAGATAATCTTCAATCACAACTTTGGCACCAGCATTACCGAACCGGTGATCGATGAAAATATCGTCGAGCGCTTTGATCGCAGTATCTTCATCCATCGCAACGGTAACGCCTTTGCCAGCGGCCAAACCGTCAGCTTTAATAACGATCGGCGCACCATGTTCACGCACATACGCGACGGCCGGTTCTAACTCGCCGAACGTTTCATACTTGGCGGTTGGAATACCGTGACGAGCCATAAGCTGTTTGGCAAAGTCTTTAGAACCTTCGATTTGCGCGGCGGCTTTCGTCGGTCCGAATGCTTTGATACCAGCGGCTGCGAATGCGTCAACAATGCCTTCGATCAGTGGCACTTCTGGGCCGACAAACACCCAGTCGTACCCGTTGTCTTTGACAAAATCGATGAGCGCAGCATGGTTTGAAGCTCCGAGGGAAACAACGCGAATACCGTCAAGCGCCATGCCCGGATTGCCCGGAGCGACGGTGACTTCGTCAACACTGCCGCCGCGAAGTAGCGCGTGTGCAATCGCATGTTCACGCGCGCCCGAACCGATGACCAGAACTTTCTGTCCCATTGTTCGTTGTCCTTTCCGTCACATGTAGTGAAGATGAATGGAAGTGATCACAGGCCGCGATGCAGCTGCACACGCGTGCCATCTACATCCTTGACAATGCGACCAACCGTATAATGCGTCTCCTGCTCAGCGTCGAGAATACGTTCGACTTCGTCTACCTTGTCGGGGGAGACGACGAGTACCATGCCGATACCCATGTTGAAAATGTTGTACATTTCCAGTTCGTCCACATTGCCCAGTCGCTGCAGCACGCGGAAGATAGGCGGCACGCTCCAGCTCGTGATATCGAACGCGGCTGCAAGACCTTCCGGAATAATACGCGGCACTTTTTCAACGAATGCGCCACCGGTGATGTGTGCAACACCGTGCAGCAGATTGTCACCTGAGAACAGCGGCTTGAGCGCCTTGGCGTAGATACGGGTCGGCTTCAAAATTTCCTCGCCGAGCGTTTCGCCACCCAGCTCGTCCAGCTTGGTGTCCACACTCAAATTATTGTCCTTGAACAGGATCTTACGTACCAGCGAATAGCCGTTGGAATGAATGCCAGAAGATGGCAAACCGATGAGCACGTCGCCTTCAGCGATCGTCGTGCCATCAATAATCTTGGACTTTTCAACCACGCCAACCGTAAAGCCAGCCAGATCATACTCGTCAGGAGCATACATGTCTGGCATTTCAGCAGTTTCGCCACCGACCAGCGCTGCGCCAGCTTGCACGCAACCATCAGCTACACCCTTGACAACTTGCTCAAGCAATGCTGGGTCGTTTTTACCGCAGGCGATGTAATCGAGGAAGAACAGGGGTTCAGCACCCTGCGCGAGAATATCGTTGACACACATGGCCACGCAGTCCTGACCAATCGTGTCATGCTTGTGCATCATCTTGGCGACCATGAGCTTGGTACCGACACCATCGGTACCAGAAACCAGTACCGGCTCCTTATATCCGAGTGAAGCAAGATCGAACAGTCCGCCGAAACCGCCGATGCCACCGGCACCCGGGCGAGCGGTACGCGCAACGTGCGCCTTGATACGGTTGACAACCTCGTAGCCGGCTTCAACACTTACGCCAGCGTTCTCATAGGCTGTGGGCATGACGGTCCTTTCTGTACGTTCCGTACTATTTTTCTTAGGAAATTTCAGATACGTGTAATTGAATGCGGATTAATGCGGGTGCCGGCATCATTCGGCCGGCGTAACGGTCGCGTATTCGTTGCCCTCGTACTTGCTCTTGTAGAGCGCGAACTCAGGCAGTCGCACGCGATCTTCAGGCGTGAGCGACTTGAGGAAATCATCCTCATAGTCGTCAAGTGCAGTCGGATAGTCGCCGTTGAAATATGCAACGCACAGACCGCCGTACGGTGCATCAGCGCCCAATCCAATCGACTCAACAAGACCGTCAAGTGAGAGGAACGCAAGCGAGTCCGCACCAATATAGTCACGGATTTCTTCTACGGACTTCTTTGCGGCAATCAGCTCTTTCGTCGTGGAGATATCGATGCCGTAGAAGCACGGGTACTTGAGCGGCGGCGAACTGATACGCATATGTACTTCGGCCGCTCCCGCTTCTTTGAGCAGTTGGACGATACGTTTCGAGGTTGTGCCACGCACGATCGAATCGTCAATAACGATTACGCGCTTGCCTTTAACAACACCGCGCACAGCAGATAGTTTCATGCGTACGCCCTGCTCGCGCAACTCTTGCGTTGGCTGGATGAACGTACGAGCCACGTACTGATTCTTGATCAGACCCATTTCGTTAGGCAGATGCGCGGCTTCTGCATAACCGGACGCGGCCGACAGTGACGAGTTCGGCACGCCGATCACCATATCTGCGTCAACTGGAGACTCAGCGAAAAGACGCGCTCCCATGCGTTTGCGAGCCGAGTGAACGTTCACACCGTAAATATCAGAATCAGGACGTGCGAAATAAATAAACTCCATCGAGCAGATCGCCAGTTGCGTTTTATTCGTGTACTGGATGATCTTGTAGCCATGATCAGAGACGACAATGATCTCGCCAGGACGAATATTACGCACAAGGTCCGCACCGACCACGTCGAGTGCACACGTTTCCGAAGCGAGCACATACGCGCCGTTCTTCATGCGACCGAGCGAAAGCGGACGGAATCCGTTCGGGTCAAGCGCACCGATCATCGCGTTCTCGGTCATGAGTAGGTATGCGAAACCGCCATGCACGGTGTTCAGTGCTTCCTTGAGCTTATCCATGAAGGTTGGCTTGGAGGAACGACGAATGAGGTGCATGAGCACTTCGGTATCAGAGTTGGAGTGGAAAATTGCACCTTCGTCTTCGAGATGGCGACGCAGTGACGGGCAGTTGGTGAGGTTGCCGTTGTGACATAACGCCATGTCACCATCGTGGAAGCGGAAGATGAACGGTTGAATATTGTCGGTAGTGCCAGAGCCGGCCGTGGCGTAACGCACATGGCCGATAGCCTTGTCTCCCTTGAGTCGAGCGATTTCGCGTTCATCGCCAAAGACTTGGGTGAGCAGAC
Source organism: Bifidobacterium hapali (assembly GCF_002259755.1). Lineage (GTDB taxonomy): Bacteria > Actinomycetota > Actinomycetes > Actinomycetales > Bifidobacteriaceae > Bifidobacterium > Bifidobacterium hapali. The sequence goes on along the minus strand of NZ_MWWY01000020.1, from coordinate 82,248 downwards.
CGAGCCCGCGGTGACCGATGAGATGACCGTTATCATTGGAAACGATGCCGGCACCTTCTTGACCGCGGTGCTGGAGTGCATGGAGACCAAAATACGTGAGTCGTGCGGCGTCGGGATGACCCCATACGCCGAAAATGCCGCATTCTTCGTGGATATCTTCGAGTTCAGCCGACAAGCCAAAGCTCCTTCCGAGGCATGGGAGAGAGGGGATTACACTAACGGTCCATCCTACCAATTGCCGGCTACATTGCTTTGGACTCGCATGCCATTTACTGCGCGGCGCTTTGCGCAACGTTTGCTGTTTGCCTCGTGGCAGTCGCAGAGCCGCGGTCAACAAGTTCAGGTGCAATCATGACCCGTTGTGGCGGACGTTCTGGATGCAAATAACGGGCAATCAGCAAATCAACGCAGGCGCGTCCTAACTCTTTATGTGCCGAACGCAGTGCAGTCAGTGGCCTCGAATTCGGCGTGATATAACCATCCACTGAAATGATTGATATATCATCAGGCACCTTCGCGCCATGTCGTTCGAGTGTTTGCGCGAGTGACATGGCCAGCCAATCAGAGTGTACAAGCATCGCTGTTGTACCGGTATCAAGTGCCTGTTTGGCAACAGATTCCACTCCAACTGAATCATATGGCGCAACATTGGTGCGTACGAATGTACCCTCAACGTAATCCAGCCGTCCGGTAATCGAACGCCAACAATCCTCAATGTAATTCGATACTGGCGTATGCGTGAGCGCAAGCGCAAGCCGACGATGACCGAGCGATACGAACAGTTCTACTGCTTGCCTCACACCGGTGCGATAGTCAGTCATCACCATGTCGAGTCCATCAATACCGAACGGTGGCTCACGCTCAGCAATTACCACGGGTACTGGCGCATCAGCAAGCCAATGCCAGATATCTGAACCTTGCATGCGTACGCTTGGCGCGAGAATCAGTCCGATCACTGATGAATCGTTGAGCAAATCTTCTACGATCGCGACTTCATCGCCGTTATCGTAGGTAGTTGAACGTGCTTCAGCCGCAAGATCGTGCACGGACGCTTCTTTCTCAATCGCTTGCGACGTAAGCGGCCAGTTGAAACTCGGTTCGGGGAACATAACGCCGATCGTGCCGCATAATGTTGGCGTTAGCTCGTGTGGTGCGGTTGCATCGTATCGAGAGGCGCGCGATGACGGTACGTTTTGTGTGGATGTCATATCGACCGGTATCGCGCGCAGATCAGGACGCATAATATGACGCGCTGTTGGTGACTGATTGCGCGGCTGACGAGCAATCGCGGGGGTGTGATCAATATAGGCACCGGTCGATATGGCTGATGCTGTCGATGTCACGTCGTCGCCGAGCGCGGTCGCACCTCCGCGTACGCGGCGGATAAGACCGGCATTGGCGAGCGTATTGAGATCGCGACGAACGGTGATCGGCGTCGTATCGAGCGTTCGAGCAAGCTCGTCAACGCGCACGACAATACCGCGTGAAAGCATGCCGAGAATGATATCTTGACGCTCGGCTGGTAAATACTTTTTATCATCAACACTGGTGCCGGCTTCGGGGACGCCAGTGGCGGATTCGGTGAGAACGGTCATCGCTTCTTCGCTTTCCTGCTGCTGCATTGCGCACGACGCACACTATCTTCAGCATGCGTCCATGAGTTAGAGCACACCATAGCACATCTGTGTTCGTTCATGATCGTTGTTGCACTTTTTTGCATTACACTTGATTATTACGAGTCGAGGAGGTTCAACATGGCTCAAGGACGAGTAACGATCAATGACGTCGCGCTCGCGGCTGGAGTGTCTGTGTCTACGGTGTCTCGAGCACTGTCGAAGCCGGGCAGGGTGAATGCTGAAACTGCCAAACGTATTCGTATGATCGCTGATGAGCTGGGATATCGTGCGGAAACAGTTGAGTCGTTTACTCGAGATCAGCCGAGTGGTTTGATTGCAGCGTTTGTGGCCGATTTACGTAACCCGTTGTTTTCTGATCTTGCACACAGTATCCAGCACGAGTGTTTGCGTAGTGGATACGGACTGATGATCGTAGACACGGAAGAAGCCAATGTGCTTGAACGTAAGCTCGCAAGTTTGACTCTGCCGCACGCTGATGGCTTTGTTTTCCTGTCTTCGCGTGTCTCTGATGCGACGATTCGCAAAGTGGCACAGTCGAAGCCGGTATTGATGGTGAACCGTACTGTGCGTGGTATTCAGTCGGTGATTGCTGATGGTGCTAAGGGTATTGGTGAAGCGGTTGATTTACTGGTTGGGCTTGGTCACCGTGAAATTACGTATTTGGCTGGCCCACAAGCTTCGTGGAGTGAGAGCACGAGATGGCAAGTGCTGTATACCAAGTGTGCGGCATCACGGGTGCGGTTACGTCGTATTGATGGGTCGGCTCCGACCGGTAAGGGTGGTGCGAATGCGGTTGAAGCGTTTCTTGCGAACCCGACAACGGCGGTGTTTGCGTACAACGATCTGATGGCGATTGGTTTTATCAATGAGCTGCGTGAGCGGGGTGTAGATGTGCCTGGTTCGGTGTCAGTAATCGGTTTTGACGGTATTGAACTTGGCTCGCTGATTTCGCCGTCGCTGACGTCGGTGGTAATTCCGTGGCGTGAGATGGGTCGGCAGTCAGCTCGACTGTTGATTGATCAAGTGCGCCATCGTAGCGTAGGTATCTCACGGCCGGTTGTGTTGCCTACGCGAATGCTGGTGCGTGAGACTTGTGCGGCGGCGAAATGATCACAGTACAGCAGAGTATTACAGAATAATTGTAACGGTACAGCTGAGCAATGCAGTCACTGTGAACGATCACTACGTTGCTGCTGATCAATGATGATCGATGATCAATACGATGGAAAAATATGGCAAACGCCTATCAGGAACGATCAATCAGTGAATAATCAAAATCAAGCACGGAATGCAAGAGTGATCACTAAGTGGTGATCAAACCAACAACGGTGATTCCGTGGGTTTTCGGCACAGATGCTGAAACGGAAGGAAAGGATACCCACCATGAGGAAAGTCTCTCCGATTTTCAAGGCCGCAGCATTCGCTGGTGCTGCAGTGATGATGCTGGCAGGCTGCGGTTCGAGCAACAACGCATCCGGCGGCAAGACTGAAGAACTTGACGAAAACGCCAAGACTGAGATCACCTTCGCTGGCTGGTCGCTCGACACCACACCGGAGTTCCAGACGCTGGCCGACGGATTCATGGCCGAGCATAAGAATATCACCGTCAAGATCAAGCAGTACTCCGCTGATGATTACGACAAGCAGTTGACTTCTGATATCTCCGGCAAGAGCCAGCCGGATGTCTTCCCGATCAAGAACCTGCAGAAGTACTACACGTATGCTGCAGAATCGGGCGGCCTTGCTGACCTTTCGGATATCGCAGCCAGCTACGACGGTGACAAGAACATTGATGTCTCCTCGTACAAGCTCGAAGATGGCAAGTATTACGCAATGCCATACCGTCAGGATTCTTGGGTGCTCTTCTACAACAAGGACATGTTCGACAAGGCTGGCGTGGCCGCTCCTGACGGTACGTGGACGTGGGATGACTACACCAAGGCTGCTGAAGAGCTCAAAGAGAAGCTGCCTGCAGCAGGCTATGACAAGAACTCGGTCTACCCGCTCTACCAGCACAACTGGCAGTCCGTCGTACAAGGCTTCGCGGTTGCACAGACCGATGGTGCGTACGACGACTTCTTCAAGGGAGACTACAGCTACCTGAAGCCTTACTATGAGCGCGCACTCAAGTGGCAGGAAGAGGGCCTGACCATCGACTGGAACACCTCCAACTCCACTAAGGTCCAGTATCAGGCACAGTTCGGCACCCAGAAGGCTGCTATGCTGCCGATGGGTACATGGTTTGCTGCAACGCTGGTAAGCCAGCAGAAGTCCGGCGATGCTGACAAGTTCACATGGGGTATGGCTCCAATCCCGCAGAACCCGGACGGCGCCACGTCTGACACTCCGGTAACCTTCGCTGATCCGACCGGCTTGGCTGTTTCCGCGAACATCTCCGGTCAGAAGCTCGCCGCCGCCAAGGAATTCGTCAAGTGGGCTTCCGGCGAGAAGGGCTCCGAAGCACTCGCCAAGATCGCTACGACTCCGGCCTACTTCTCTGATTCTGTCGCTGACACCTACTTCGGTACTGAAGGCATGGCCACCGATGACCTGTCCAAGAAGGCATGGACCGATCACAAGACCAACCCTGAGAACCCGGTTGGTAAGGGCACCGATGTTATTCAGGACGTGCTCAAGACCGCTAACTCTTCAATCATGACGAAGACCTCCAGCATTGACGATGCGCTCGCTAAGGCTACGCAGGATGTGAAGGATCAGGGCGTCGTCGAGTAATACGTACTCCTCGAAACTCGATATCGATCTCATTCATAAGCGACTGTACTGAAACGGGGGTCGGGCTGTACCCGCAAGGAAATAGCCTAGGCCCCCGTTCATCATGTCCTTTTTGTTCAACTCATCCGACTTGTTCCATATACGAACATATATATAAAGGAGCACTGCAGCTATGACACAGGCACAATCGGCTGCAACCATTGCGCCGCCAGACCACAGCAAAGCCAATAAAGCTATCGGCCGGCGCAACCTCATCAACGGCATCGCATTCATTGCCCCGAACTTCATTGGCTTCCTCGTACTCGTTCTTATTCCTGTTCTCCAGCTGTTCTACATCGGTTTCTCTAAGTGGAGCGCATTCGGTGACCCGAAGTTCAACGGTCTGACCAACTGGGCGAGACTGACCCGAGACTCAAACTTCCAAGCATCGTTCGTCAACACAATCGTCTACTCGGTTGTTCACATTCCGCTTACACTCGCTATCGCTTTCGCGCTGGCTGTACTACTCAACACGAAGCTCAAGGGCCGCGCGTTCTTCCGCACTGTCGCGTTCTTCCCATACATCACTTCGATCGTCGCAGCCGCACAGGTATGGAACATGTTGTTCGATGCCAAGTCCGGTGTGATCAACCAGATCATTAAAGTCTTCACCGGCGGCTGGGCTCCGGGCTGGATGGGTGACACCAAGTGGGCTATGGTCGCGGTGATCATCGTAGCCACGTGGCGTGAAGTCGGCTACTTTATGATCCTTATTCTCGCAGGTCTACAAACTATTCCAGGCGAACTCTACGAAGCTGCATCCATCGATGGTGCGAACAGCTGGCAGCAGTTCTGGAAGATCACCGTGCCGTGCATGCGACCGACTTTGTTCTTCGTCATGGTTACGTTGACGATTCAGTCCTTCAAGATCCTCGACTTAACACTCGTCATGACCGATGGTGGCCCTGGTACTGCAACCCTCATGCTCGCACAGTACGTCTACCGTGTCGCCTTCGACCGTAGCGACTTCGGCTACTCAGGCACTGTTTCGCTCGTACTATTCGCACTCTGCATGATCGTGACGCTTATCCAGTTCTGGTACAACAACAAGAAGGAGAAGTAAGATGACTGCTGCAAGCATCAGCCCGGTTGCGGGAGCCAAGTCTGCTTCCGCTGATATTCCGTTCAACAAGAAGCCCGTCAGCCCAGCTAAGATTGTCGGTACCATTATCGGCTATATTGCGATGATTGCGATTGCCGCGTTCACGCTGCTGCCGTTCGTTTGGATGCTTTTGGCATCCGTCAAACCGAACAACGAAGTGTTCATGGTGCCGTTCAAGTGGCTACCGAGCGTATGGCATTTCGAGAACTACATCAACATTTGGACCAAGTCTGACATGCTGCTGTGGGTCGGCAACACGGTGTTCTTCGCGATTATCGTGACCTTCCTACAGGTGTTCACCGGCTCGTTCGCCGCCTACGGCTTCTCTCGTATCAAGTTCGCTGGCCGCAACGTACTGTTCCTTATTTATATTGCAACGATGGCCGTACCGTGGCAGTCTTATATGATTCCGCAGTTTAAAATGCTGTCGAGTTGGGGATTGGTTGATACGCGTTGGTCGATCATACTGCTACAGGCATTCGGCGCGTTCGGCGTGTTCATGATGAAGCAGTTCTACGACACGATTCCAGAAGAGCTTGCCGAAGCGGCTCGCCTCGACGGATTAAGCGAGTTCGGTATTTACGCGCGTATTGTACTGCCGCTGTCTGGTCCGTCCATCGCAGCACTCGGTATCATCACCTTCACCAATACATGGAACGACTACATGGGTCCGCTCATCTACTTGCGCGCTCAGAACCTGCAGACCATTCAGCTTGGTTTGAAGACCTTCATCAGCCAGTTCAATGCAGACTATGCAATGATCATGACCGGTTCTGTGCTTTCGATCCTGCCGATTCTGGTGGTCTTCCTCCTCGGACAGAAGCAGTTCATTGAAGGTATTGCCACCTCCGGCATGAAGGGCTGATCTTCCTTCCGGTCGGCTCTTCCTTACACACTCGTTCGGTCGGGGTACCGTCTTGACTTCGGTCTGGCTTTGGCTTGGCTCCGACCTTGCTTCGGCCTAGCTTCGGCCTTGCTTCGGCCGAACGAGTTACTATTCGGTCCGCATGGTGTGCCTGTCACCATGCGGACCTTTTTCTATCGCGACTGTTTGCATCACATCAATATGACGCTGGCTCTCATTGAATCCGTCAGTACGAATCCGCAGTAAGGTAGATTGTATGAACAACGAAGATCGCAGTAATAACAACGCTTCCCCTGATGCGACCAATAAATGGTTTCAAGCTGATGCGTTCATGCATATCGTCAACTCGGTGACGGTCATGATTTTATCGGGCATCTGCTGCCTGATCGGCTCACTGCCGCTCGTGATAGTTATGCTTATGGTCAACGATCTGACATATTGGCCGCTATATTTCGCTGCTGCTGCGATTTCTTCGCCGTCTGTTGCAGCGCTCTATGCAATGTTTCGCGACCACCCGGCTTTACTCGCGCGTGGTTCGCGCGTACGCGTCAAGCGGTTTATGGAAGCTGAAAATGATGCGGAACATCACGGGTTTCCGCCAGACTGGATTGCGGGACTCTACGTGCGGCAGGATGTTGCCGTTGCAATGTTCCGCCCGTATTTTCAAGCATATGCGCGACTGTTTGCACGCGCATTGGCGGTAGGTGTGACGTGCTGCGTGATTGGTTTTGCGTTCACCTATAATATTTTGTTGTTCTCACAGTTGTCGTGGGGCGTGTACGTGACGCCTGCGTTGGCGGTGTGCCTTGTCTTCTTGTTTGCGGCGTTTTCGATCGCAATGGTATTGATTGTGGAATATCCGAAAGCAAAGTATTGGTCGGTGATGCGCAACGCTGTGCTGCTGTGTATTCGTCGCGTATATATTCTGCTTATTGCAGTAGTGGCAATCGTGGCGTACGGCTACGGCTTATTCCACTGGGCGTTGCCGATGATGGTGTTTGGCACCGGCGTGCTGTGGTATCTCATTTGGGGTGCGTCGCGTTGGCAAGCGCAACGTTTATTCACTAAGATGGCCACGGAATCAGGTGACCCGCGCATTGTTGAACTCTACGAAATAGCTCCGTCGTCCTCGTCTGCCGCTACGTCATCTTCATCGTTTGGTGGTTTCTTCTCCGGCACCACCGACTGGCGACAGTAGTTATCGTAGATATGTCTCGTGAGGTAGCTGCTATTCAGTAAAATCTAAAACGGATGCTAGCAGATGGAGTTGAGCGCGTCTTGCGATGATGGGGGAGCGGTGGCATATGCCTGCTCGAATTGCGTGAGCGCGTCGAGGAGTACTTGATCGTAACCAGTGAGCGCGGCGAACGGCATGAATTGGGCTGCTCGATTGTGATGTGACATTGGTGGATGAAATCGCGAAATATGGTGTGGCATATCGATGATGTCATCGTATCGGTGCGTAGTTTGCAGCGCTGACACAGATGTTGGCAATGCAGGCGAGGACTGTGAATCGCGATGATCTGTAGCCTTCTGAAAATCGTGGTTATCACCGCTGCCCCTGTATGCCGGACTACTGCTGCTAGTCTTGCTGGACTGCTGCTCGCGTTGATCTTTATGATCTGCATGATCTGGTTTTTGAGCTGTCTTGGTATCGTCATACCCAGCCGCATGACCGCCGATCTGATTGTTGCGATCGCGACCAGTCGCGTCCGGCTCAAGATTCATGCCCTTAAATACCGCATTTTTTCCGAACCGACGTTTAACTGCAAGCAATGTCTGTTGCATATCATGCTCGCGAAGCTGAGCTGTGTCTGCTTCGTCGCGCTGATATAGAGCATCAGATGACGCAGTATGAGCCGACTCATCTTCGATGGTAGAAAATAAGTCGAGTTGTTCGCCACGCATACTGTGTTTTACTGACGGTACGTCATGTGCAACAGTGAGATCATTCGTGGTATGTGTATACGGTCGCAATCGGCTTACCACGACGGTAATACGCCGCACCCGCATAGCTCGATCAATAATACGATCATACAGTCTCACCATCGCATCGGTAATAATCTTCGTTGACGACGTGTACTCACCTAGATCAGCGGAACCATTAGCTGGTCTCGGCACACGCTTGCCAAATCGATTTGTGGATGTTGGAAACGATCCTTCAAACCCTTCCACACCCTCGTATCCCACATATAATCCAATTTGACCAGCAACTAACCCTTTGTCGACCAGCTCCAACGATATGGCGTCTGCCATCTCACGCACCACCAACCGCGCCGATGCCCACGAATACGGTTGATGTAACACTTGCCCAGAGCTCAGCGAATGATCAGCAGGCTGATATGCCTTAATATCAGCAATGTTGCACGGTTCCCAACCCCATGCATGATCGATCAATAGTTCAGCGTTCACGCCGAACATGCGGTAGAGGAGTTCCTCATTGTAATAGTCATTCGCGCGACCCAGTGAACACCGTGCAATATCGCCCATTGTCAGTAATCCCGCTGATTCAAGTCGACGTACATATCCTCTACCAACCCGCCAAAAATCAGTGAGCGGCCGATGATTCCACAGCAGGCGGCGATATGACGTTTCGTCTAGTTCGGCAACCCGTACTCCATCGCGATCGGCTGGCATATGTTTGGCGACAATATCCATAGCAATCTTGGCAAGATACATATTCGACCCAATACCAGCAGTAGCGGTAATACCAGTTTCTGCAATGATATTCTGCACAATGAGGCGCGCTAACTCGTGCGCAGTGACATGATAGAGCTTGAGATATCGCGTGGCGTCAATAAATACCTCGTCAATCGAATAGACGTGGATATCTTCAGGAGCGGCATAACGCAAGTAAATGGAGTAAATCTGCCCGCTGACCTTGAGATAGTATGCCATGCGCGGCTTAGCGGCAATATAGTCTATCTTCAATTGCGGAGCGTGAGCAAGTTCGATGGCGTTCGATGATGCACCAACGAACTTGCGTCCGGGAGCGCGCAAGCGGCGTTCTTCGTTGGTACGGTTCAGTGTTTCAACAACCTCGAATAAACGAGCGCGACCGGGCAATCCATATGCTTTGAGCGATGGAGAGACGGCAAGGCAAATCGTTTTCTCGGTGCGGCTCGTATCGGCAACCACAAGGTTAGTGGTTAGCGGATCGAGGTCGCGTGCGGCACACTCGGCTGAGGCATAGAACGACTTGAGGTCTATGGCCAAATACGTACGGTTCGCGTCATCACTCATACCACCATTGTCGAACATATGTTCGACAAACGACATACTGAGATAAGATGTCTTGTTATTGCTTTGATGTGAATGTAGTCAAGACCAACGGTGTCTGCGGAATGATGTCGCTGATTGATTGAAATGCGCATAGTGTGTATTATTGAAAAATGAGATTCAAGGAAATTGAAAGAATCCTCCTCAAGGATGGGTGGCGACTGTATTCGCAAAGTGGTAGTCATTGTCAATACACGCATCCCGATAAGTCAGGGCGCGTGACTGTGCCGAAACATAACGGAGACCTTGCTCCTTTTACTGTTAAGTCGATATGGAAACAGGCTGGTATTAACGAAAGGAAAATCAAATGAAACTTGTTTACCCGGTCGTTCTCTACCCTTCTGGTATTCCGGGGGGATATACTGTGCTTTGCCCTGATATGCCGGGTCTCGTCACTGAAGGGCGTAATCTCGCTGAAGCGCTTGATATGGCTCAAGATGCAGCTAGTGGATGGGTGCTCGGTGAGCTTGAAGATGGTCATCATGAACCGCACGCCAGTAATATCGCCGATATCAAGCCTGATATTCCGGATGGTATTGTTACGCTTATTAGCCTTGATATGGACGCATATGCTGAAAAATACGGCAAGAAATCAGTGCGTAAAAATGTGACTATTCCAGCGTGGCTTGATGCCTTCGGTCAACAGCAAGGTATTAACTATTCGCAAGTGTTGCGTGAAGGACTTGAAGACCGTTATCGTTCACTTCAAAATGTGTGAATAAAATAAAGAATGGTGTTGAGTTATTTCAGCAGATAGCGAGATAACCCAACACCATGTCATCGTGTCATTGTGCGCACACCGTAACAACATACCTTAGTTCAGCGCGATCTTGTCGATGGCAGCGAGTTCGTCATCACTGAACTCGGTGTTCTTGAGCGCGCCGATGTTGTCGAGAATCTGCTGTGGTTTCGACGCTCCGGCGAGTACACTGGTCACCGCATCGTCGCGCAGCAGCCATGCGAGGCTCATCTCGGCAAGTGTCTGACCGCGCTGATAGGCGATGTCGTTCAGGGCCACAATCTTGCTGTGCACGCGTTCGACGCTGTCTTCGTGCAGGAAACGAGGATCGTGCGCCACGCGCGAATCGGCGGGGATGCCGTTAAGATAGCGATCGGTCAGCAGACCCTGATCGAGCGGGCAGAAGGTAATAAGTCCCTTGCCGAGGCGCTTGGCAGTGTCCTTCAGGCCATTGCGCTCCACCGTGCGATCGAGAATATTGTACTTGTTCTGATTAATCACGAACGGCACATGCAACTCGTCAAGAATCGCAGACGCACGCTCAAGGCGCTCTCCGTCATAGTTTGACAAGCCAACGTACAGTGCCTTGCCACTCGCTACGATCTGAGCAAGCGCGCCCATCGTCTCCTCGAGCGGGGTGTTGTCGTCCGGACGATGATGGTAGAAAATATCCACATAATCCAACCCGAGCCGCTCAAGGCTCTGATCAAGTGAGGCGATCAAATACTTGCGAGAGCCGCCGTCACCGTACGGTCCTGCCCACATTTCATAACCGGCCTTAGTAGAGATAATGAGCTCGTCGCGATGCTTAGCGAAGTACTGGTGAATGAGACGACCTGCGCTCTTTTCAGCGGCTCCTGGCTCCGGGCCATAGTTGTTGGCGAGATCGAAGTGGGTGATACCGTTGTCGAAGGCGGTGAATACGAGCGATTTCATCTGCTCATACGGCGTGATATCGCCAAAGTTATGCCAAAAACCAAGTGAAATTGCTGGCAATTTCAGTCCGCTGGTACCGCAACGGTTGTATCGCATCGTGTTGTATCGGGTCGTTGCTGGCTCGTAGTCGTGGGTTGGCTCAAACATGATCATCCTTCCTTGGGTTATGCGGCGCTGACTGTTGTCGACCGTCGGCGTCGAGCGGGGCGCAGCACACGCATACTGCTGTGTGCAACGTGCGTGAGATGGCCACTGGTACTATCATTGCGCTTCAAGTGCACTTGAATACAAATCAAGCATGATTGACTGTGCTGCAGCGTGTCGCAACGTTGCGTATTGTGTGTCATGAATGTGTTTGTAAGGAGAATGTGATGTCGGACCACGCAGAAGATGATCCTTGTGAGGAAACATACACAATTCGGCAAATAGCAGATCGGTTCGGTATGGAGCCTTCGACCTTGCGATACTATGAAGAGCAGGGTTTGCTGCCGCACGTTGAACGTAATGCGGCTGGACAACGCGTATATCGACGTGAGCATATTTGGCGACTTGGATCGATTTGTTGTTTCAAGGATGCGGGTATGACTATTGATGAGCTCAAACGGTTCTTTATATATGAAGCGGATGAAGCTGGCCATATTGATGAGATGATGGAGTTGCTTGAGCATCGTCGCGAAGCTATCGAAGCACAACGTCGCGCACTCGATGCGGCTTACGATCATGTGCTACGCAAACTCGATTTTTACAGTGATGTGCGTACGAGTATTCATGAGCATCAACCGCGCCCTGACTGGGGTGTGTATGCGCGTCGTCATTACGTGCAGTGAGCGTCGAATGATGACGAATAGTGGTGAATAGTAATGAAAACACGCAGAGTATGCTTGAAAACTGGCGCAGTGTGCTCAGTATTTCTGAAAATCGTAACGTTGCGATAAAATGCATAGCCAGACAGAGATGACGAAATAGGGACTAGGTAATGGGGCAGTTTGAAATCGTCGTTGGCCAGTTGGTCGGCTTCTTCATTATGCTGATGGTCGGTTACGGTTGCGTGCGAGTGCGGCTATACGGGCAGAAAGCGCTGGATGGCATGTGCTCGCTACTGTTGAGTGTACTTATTCCGCTACTCGTATTCTCCAATGCGGTCGACGGCACCACACGTGAACAGCTGATCAACAATCGTGGTGATATCGTGCTCACGATTATCATGTACGCACTGCTTATTGCCGTGTTTTTCGTTGTTGCCCGTGTGCTACGGTTACGCGGTAATCGCTCGCACATCTTCCAATGCTCGATGATCTTCGGCAACGCCGGCTTTATCGGCATTCCGATCTTGCTATCGCTGTTCGGCAAAGAGGCAGCGTTGTTCGTAGCATTAATGTCGTTTGTAGACCAGACAATTCTATGGACGTATGGTGTGTGGTTGTGTGATCCGGTGCCCGAAAACGGCACGCCTCGCAAATCGGTATCGGCTAGTGAAAAAGTGCCGTTGATCGAGCGGACTCTTGGTCTGTTGCGGCGGTTTATTAATCCTGCGTTCGTGGGCAATATGACCGCTCTCATATTGATTCTGCTTGGCGTGCAACTGCCGTCAATCGTATTAGCTCCGTTGCAGAAAATTGGCGCGATGGCAACACCAATGTCGCTGATCTATCTTGGCGGTCTGTTTGCGCTCACAAAATGGTGGACGGTGCTTAAACGGTACGAATTGTATGTCGGCATGCTCGTCAAGATGATCGCGTTCCCACTTGGATTTTACGCGCTATTGAACGCAATCGCTGGTTTCCTGCCCATGCCGGTTACGCACGACATGATTCTTATGATTACGTTGGTTTCTGCGCTGCCCACCATGACGACAATCGCCATGTTTACAGGACGCACGAACAACATGCCCGAATACGGTGTCGGATTCGTACTCGTCACCACGCTGTGTTCACTAATCACCCTGACAATCGTCTCTGCGGTGGTGCTGTAGTAGCGCGCGTAACAACGCGAAAGCCGATACCAGACGATACCAGACGAAAAAACGAGCATAAGTGCGCGCAATTACCAAGCCCGCGCGCAGTTACGCTCGTTTTCAACGCAAAAATCGAGCGTAACTGCGCGCGAGGCTCGTGATTGCGCGCACTTACGCTCGAATTATTGAGGTGGCATACGATTGCGGACTACTTTCATGACTCGATGAGATCGCCGTCTTCGATGTAGCTGCTAGAGTTGCTTGAACCATTACCAGACTGGCTGTTATCAGATCCGTTCGATGAACCGTTTGACTCACTATTGTCACCGCCGGGCAGGCTTGACGCGCCACCCGTCTGACCGTTGTTTGATTGTCCGTTACCAAACTGACCGCCCATACCGCCGCCCGGCATCTGCATGTACTGGCTGGAACGGTTGCCGCCATTATCGTCGCCTTCAACTGCGTTCACGATTGCAGCCCCTATCGCGCCACCGATCAGGCCGCACACGAGTGAGACGCCAGCGACGATAGCCCAGAACCGCACTTTCGGATTGCCTTGCTTAGGCATCGGTACTTGACCGTTCATCTGCTGGTTGGGCTGATATGGTTGAGCTGGTTGCTGCCCGTACGGCTGTTGATTGTGCTGCGCATATCCTTGCGTGTAAGGCTGACCATACGTTCCGTACTGTTGGTCACCTGCATACTGACCATTGGCAAACTGTCCATACTGATGAGCTTGACCGGCTTGGTTAGCTTGACTGTCCTGACCAGTATACGCTGATTGTGCAGTCTGCGCATGCGTGCTCTCGCTGACTGACTGTTGGGCCGACTGTTGCGTTTGCGCTGTTTCTTGTGCGACATCATAAGTCGGCTGAATCGGCTCAGTTGCCGCAGTATGCTCAACTGTTTGTTCAGTTGAAGTAGTCGATGAAGTTACGTCGGCCTTCGGGGTAGTGGTGTTGTTGCTCATGATCATTCCTTTCGTAGCGTTGCGATGCATGATTGAATATGGGGATAAAGGATGGTTGAAAACTGTGATAATAAATTGGTAATTGAATTGGTACTTGAACTTCTGGCGAGGAATGAAATATCAGGCCATCGTCCAGCTAGTGCTGGTGCCAAACTGACTATCAAACTCAGAACGGTCAATCATTTCATCTGCTAATTGCGTATCTGAGCCAGCATTCACTGTGGTTGAGTATTCGCCTGTCACGGTTACTGTCACGTCACTGTCTCCAGTGACAACAGTTGTACCGTTCGCAACAATCGTCACCGTGTCGCCGTTCTCATCAACAATACGGCCGCCAGATGCAACGTTGAGCGCGGAAATCGTCGTGTCTTCGGTGACCACCCATGTGGACGAACCATCCACGTTTACAGTGATCGGTGCGTCGCTGGTCGAACTGTTACTCGCCGCAGAGTTCTCAGTAATCGATGCTGCGCCCGTCCACGTCGTTCCGTCGAGCAAATACAGGTCGACTGAGGAAATAGTATCGGCAGTCACGTTGCCTTTCAACGTTTGGTTGCGGCCGGTGAATGTGACTGTCGCACCATTCGAGCCAGCTGAACCCCAGTTATTCGCATCGTTGCCGGACGCGTTAATCAGCGTCGCTTTGCTCGTATCAAAATCGAGCGTAGTGTTACTGAGCACTACGTCAGCGGTGGTGTTCGTAAAGTAAAACATAGACCCGGATTTGATTGCTGACTTCAGCGTTGAATCTTTAGCTTGGAATGTGGCATGCTCACCGGTGGATGATTCCGCATCGCCAGACGTGGACTGGTAAATGATCACGCCGTTAGCGATTGGATCGGAACCGGTACGATCGGTATTGGTACTTTCCAGCGTTGAATCGTTGATGAGAATCGTGTTATAGCCTTCCATACCAGCGATTTGCGCGCCAGTGGCAGTGCCAGTGACACCGCTGACTTGAACGTCACCAGTCGAGTACAACAGTGGCGAGCCGGAACCGGCAGTGGAGAGCGTGGAATCAACGACTGACACGTTACCGCCGCCGCGATCAGTTGCTACGGTTGCACTGTGATCGCCTTGCGTATCGGCTGTGACTTTGCCAGCGAGAATCGTACCGGAATAGGTAGCGTCAAGCGCACGCGAATTATCAGATGTGGTACTGATGGTCGTGTTGTACACGAGTGCGGTGCCAGAATCAGTGGCGAATACGCCGTTTGAACCGGAACTGGAAGCGCTGAGCGTGCTACCAGAAATAATAGTCTTGGAATCGTCTCCGACGGCAAGAGCGACCGAATTGGTGCCGTAGAAATTATTGTTATCGGCATTATCGGAATCGCCAGATTTGATGAGTTTACTGTTTGTAATGGTCAGTGTGCCACCGTTCGTGGCGAGCGCTGTGTTCTGATCGGCTGTGGTGGATTCGATAGTTTCGTCATCGGAGGTTTGCTCGGTGGCGTCGGCGGTGAGTGTGGCGGTGTATGAGCCGGTGTAGTCGTAGCTCATGGTGTTAGCGCCGCCGCCCATGCCCATGTTGCTGTTGCCGTTCATGATAATGCCAGTGTTGGTTATCGCGCGAGAGGAGCGATGGATGATATACGCGCTACCAGCTCCTGCCGCGGCGCCGGCTGCGAGTGAGACGGTTGCAGCGATGGCGATGAGACGATAAGTGGCGTCGGTCGGTCGCATAGCAAGAGTGTTGCGAGCTGCTGCCTTGGATTGGTTGCGTCGTGCTGTGGAACGTTGTGTTCTAGTCATGATCGTCATCCTTTCGTTTGGATGACTTCATTACACGTCGTCTTGCGTGGGATGTGCTGGAGTGTTGCGCAAGGTCGGCTGGCGAGTGCGGCAACGGTTTCTGGAACTTGTCTGAACGTCTGCTGGATGCGATAGTGCGTGGCGTACGTGCAACAGTGAACGTACACGGGGTGGATTTGGACGGTTAGTTGGCGAGATTTTCGCGGATACGAGCGATGATCTGGTCGACGGTTAATCCGTATCGTTCGTTGAGCTCAGTGAGTGGCACGCGGTCAGTGAATTCTTTCGTCGCGCCGAAGTTGAGTACGCGCAAAGCGGCGATCGTGGGGTCGCAATGGTTCGCGTACCATGCGGTGACTTTCTCACCCCAGCCGCCTTCGAGTTGACCATCTTCGAGCGTGACGACAAGCTCGTGGCGTTCGGCAAGTGACGCAAGAGTTGTTGCATCGAGTGTAGAGAACTGTTGCGGGTCAATAAGTGTTGCGTCAATTGCTAGCTCAGACGAACCATGAACGGACGCGTTTGTACCATCTGCGGTGTGGTTGGCGAGGGTCGTAATCACACGCAGTCCGAGTGGTAGTTCGTTGCCGAGTGCAAGAATAGCGACTCGTGAACCGGCATGGACGATATGGTAACGTGACCACGGTTGATCGTCGGATATGGTCGATGGCGTATCGGAAACAGGTTGTGATGCTGCTGTGACAGGTTGAGCGACAGTCTGTTTGCGATCACACGGCAGTAGTCCTGTGCGTTCAGCATTGAGAATCGTATCGCCGGGTACGCGAATAACCACAGGTCCCTGATTAGCTGAACTTGTTGACCATGCGAGCATATCGAGGAACATGGTTTGCGATGTTGGTGCAAGACAAGTCAGTCCCGGAATATTGCCGAACATGGCAATATCAAACGCGCCAGAATGCGTGTTGTCACTGCCAGATAATCCACCGCCAAAGTCGAGCAGTGTGGCTGGAGTATGGTTGAGTGACAGTTCTTGCTGAAGTTGATCAAAAGTACGTTGGAAGAATGTGGCAGACGTGGCGAGTACTGGTCTGCCGCCGGCGCGCGCGATACCGGATGCGAACGCAACTGCGTGCTCCTCCGTAATACCAGTATCTACATAATGTTTGCCAGCACGGTCACGAAATGCTCGAGTAATACCGTTCGAGCCGGGAGTTGCGGGGGAGATAACTACGAGTCCAGGCTCGTGATCGAATCGTGACTCAAGTTGAGCCATTGCTAACTGTCCGTAATATTTACGCGCGCCAAGCGGACGGTGAGCGGCACTATCTGGATTAATCCAGTGATTCGCTTCGCAACGGCCTGACGTAGCCACAGACTCATCAACAGGCTGTGCAATATCGTCAGAAGCAGGCAAACCAAGTCCCTTGCACGTATGAATATGCACCACAACCGGATGATCTGTATCACGCACCTCAGTGAACGCGGCGACGAGCGCAGTCACATCGTTACCGTCTTCCACATACCGGTAATCCAAACCGAACGCAGTGAACAAATTCGGTTCCGCAGTCCCGCCCGACGCGCGCAACCGGGCAAGCGAGGCATACATGCCACCCTGATCTTCCGCGATCGACATCTCATTATCATTGACCACAATAATAAGATTGCCACCCTGCGCAGCCGCATTATTCAAACCCTCAAACGCGATAGCCGAGCTGAGTGAACCATCACCAATCACCGCAATAACATGCTCGTGCCCGCCGGCCATATCGCGCATTTTCGCCAGCCCACAAGCCAGAGAAATCGACGTACCCGTATGACCCAGCACAAACTGATCATGCTCAGACTCATCTGGATTCGTAAAACCAGTCACCGTATCCGCTAACGCCGGGTCAAGATACGCGTCCGCGCGCCCAGTCAGCATCTTATGTACGTAACTTTGATGTGACACGTCAAACACAATGCGATCGCGCGGCGAATCAAACACACGATGCAAGGCGACTGTAGCTTCGATCATGCCTAGGTTCGATCCAATATGACCGCCGTGTCGATGACCGTAATCAACTAGCGTGCGACGAATCTCCTCACACAAGGCAGGCAGTTGCGTCGCATCGAGAGCATGCAAATCAGCGGGTCCGTGAATCGTGCGTAACATCCCACCGTTCATAACCCGCGTATCCTTTCCCTTGTCACTTCCAAAGGCGACATCCTAGCGCACTGGGTTCCGTACAACAGTGTTCGCAAGCAAAATACCCGCAACATCTCCGTAAATCAGCATGATGACACGCCGCCGACACAACCGAGACATACCCGCTTTACTTCAAGTACTTACAGTTCGTACGGTAGAAGACGTCAACGATTCCGCTCGCCGGTTATGAGAAACCGACTAGTTCGCATAACCAACAATCGATTGAAGGAGCATACATGAGCGCAACAATGAAAGCTGCAATATTCGTCAAACCGGGCACTATCGCCGTCGAGGAAGTAGCAAAAGCAACCATTGAACGCGACGATGACATTGTTATTCGCGTTGTACGCACCTGCGTATGCGGTTCGGACCTGTGGTTTTTCCGCGGCCTATCTGAACAAACACCGCATTCACAAATTGGACACGAAGCAATCGGCGTAGTTGAGGAAGTCGGTTCCGCAGTTGCTTCGGTCAAACCCGACGATTTCGTGGTCGTACCATTCCCGTACAGCTGCGGAACGTGCCCGGTTTGCAAGGCTGGATTTGAATCAGTCTGCCCTCACGGCGGCTATTTCTCTGCTTGCCAAGCCGAATACTTGCGCGTGCCTGAAGCCGACGGCACAGTGGTCGTGGTGCCCGGTTCGCCAGACGACTACGATGATGCGACACTCGCCTCACTGCTGACGATTTCCGACGTGATGTCGACTGGATATCATGCCGCAGTATCCGCCGAAGTCAAGTCGGGAGATACGGCTGTTGTGATGGGCGACGGTGCAGTCGGCCTGTGCGGTGTGATTGCGGCCAAGATGCGCGGTGCGACACGCATTATTGCCATGAGCCGACATGAAGATCGCGCTGCGCTCGCCCGCGAATTCGGCGCGACCGACATTGTTCCGGAACGCGATCAAGCTGCAATCGACAAAGTACTGTCGATGACTGATGGCTACGGTGCAGACGCGGTACTTGAGTGTGTTGGCTCGAAACAGTCGTTCGACACGGCACTCGGACTTGTTCGTCGCGGCGGTGTGATTGGCCGCGTCGGCTTGCCTCACGATGTGACGATCAGCGCGGAAGGCACGTTCTATGCCAACATTGGTATTAAGGGTGGTCCGGCACCGGTACGTCACTATGACATTGCCGGCGGTCTGCTTGACGCGGTGCTCTCGCATCAGATCAATCCGGGACGCGTGTTCACTGGCGTTTACGATCTTGACCATATTCAAGACGCCTACGAGGCAATGGACCAGCGCAACGTCATCAAAGCCCTCATCACACTG
This sequence comes from Bifidobacterium hapali, assembly GCF_002259755.1. GTDB lineage: Bacteria > Actinomycetota > Actinomycetes > Actinomycetales > Bifidobacteriaceae > Bifidobacterium > Bifidobacterium hapali. Next base: position 62,816 of record NZ_MWWY01000020.1, on the reverse strand, counting down.
TAATGGCGATGTGAAGTGATGATTGTGGTGGCTCAGGATAAGGCTGAGCCACCACAATCAGCCACCAAAATCAGGAAAGAACCCGCCATGTTCCACGTTTATCTGAACCATCTCGTTCGATGATTCCCGACGTTCGCAGTGTTCGGAGTATTCGTTTTATGGTGGATTCAGATACTAATAATGCTTGTGCGGCTTGCTGATAGGTAATTGACGGGTTCTTTCGAATCACGTTTAGTAGAAGTTGTTCCCGCACTGATAGGTCATTTACTGGGTCATTCACTAGGTCATTTACTGGGTCATGATGAGCTGGTGTATCACTTGCAATGGCAGTACCTTTCAGCCAGCGAACAGGCACGAATGCTTTGAAAATATCTCCATCGTCGAGTTCAGGATCTTTCCCTGAATATGGCTTTGAGTACTTGTTTGTGCTAATAATGTGCTATGCGCATTTATGCGATCATTCAGTACGAGGCAGAACTATCGAAAAGCAATATATACTGAGGATATGGCCACTAATCGCAGCGTAATGCGACGCACCGTATCGCGCGCATTGTCGCTCATCATTGCGCTGACAATGTCAGTCATCATGACAGCCGGTTGCGGTAGTGCGGTACAACCTAACTCGACATCACCAGCTGCGCCGTCCGATACGACGTCGTCGCACAGTATGCCGCCAAACAATAACACCGGCGAAGAAACAATGGCAAAGATCGCACCGTGGAATGTTACTACAGGGCGTAATGACGGTGTCGTGCCGCAGGTCACCGACGATTATGCTGACACTCGCGATGAGAGCGAGGTCACACCATCAACGAGTCTCAGTCATGAACATGACCTGTCAATCAACAGTTACGCAGTCGTCTCAGATGCGACGTTGCGACTGTACTTTATGGGCGGTACCGACAGCTGTTATGGATATCGCGTTGACATACAGGAAACGGATACGCAAGTAGCTGTGCGATTAGTTGAGGGACTCATACCAAGTGCTCCAGAAGCATGTACGATGCAAGCGGTGTACTATACGATGATCGTTACATTGCAACAACCGCTGGGTAATCGTACGGTGATTGATCAATCGGTTCGTAACTAGCTGAGCGATTGCGCTGATTTGTTGGTCTACGATGGCGTGACAAGCAAAAGAGGATGTCTAGCGGTTGATGAGGACCGTTTGGCATCCCCTTATTGTTTGCTATTAGGCTTGGCTTTATATGTTTTCGCGTCGTCTGACAGACTTCGCGATCTTGCAACTGCAACCAGTCACCAGTTCGGGCAATATTTGTTAACGAATAATCGAATTGGCTTGTTATGAAGTGTATCTTGCAGTTCTAGGTTAATCAGCGGGATATCGTGCCGATATTCACTATGATGCGAATAGTAGAAAGCGTGGAATTCCGGGCTTTTCACTATTTCAGTTTTGCTCACAACAAGCGTCATACATGGCTCAGTAACCTAGAACTGCAAGATATACCCCACAACAAGCCACAATCCTCACCGACCATCCCCAATTACACCACAGAAGAGCCTGAACCATACTCAAGTCTCACTAAACACCAGTCTTTACCCATTAACCGATTTTCTTCGACTGTTCTTAGCGGTATGCCTCATTTCAATATATTCAGATAACTTTCAGCTACTATCTACGTAATGTACCGAAACGGGTGGTTATATGACTGTTAGCAGCTGAACAACTGCGAACAACTGAACTTCCTTTCTTCTTCTTCCTTCTCCTCGCTGATGAAGCCCGACCACCTACTGGTCGGGCTTCATTGCGTTAAGCAAGTTTTGCTATTGCTGGGGGTATAGGTTGGTGATGGTTATTGAGGGCTGTCGGCTTGCTTGAAAGGGGCGCCCCCTATTATGATGTCGTACGAATAGGCAGTAGACGACAAGCAAGGGGCCGACGATGCTGAATGACGATTGGACTGCGCAGACCCGTGGAACACAGGATGACGGGCTGCCAGACGTGCCACTTGACGATCTGTCATTCGACGTGGCTCATGAGTCAGAAGCCGAAACAAAACCTATTGACTTTAGTTTCCCACCCATTGAAACAGATTCGCAGCCTACCGTTACGCCCAGTGTCACCGGTGCTAGTCTGCCGAACCCTGACGCTGACGTTCCAGTACCGGATATCGCTGTTACGCCGATTAATGCATCGCCTGTGCCTCAGTCTGTTCCTGTGACTGATGGTGAGACTACACAAGTACTGCCGAGTATGGCTGCGCCCAATCCGGCAGAGCCAGTAGAAACAGGCGCTACGCAAGTATTGCCGGCTACCAAACCAGAGACTGAGTCGGTAGATAGTGGCGCGACACAAGTATTATCGCCTGCTCCACCGGTGCCACCATCACTGAATGCTCTGCCGCTTAACCCGACGATTGCAGCTGAAACTGACCATAGTGCTGGCAAGAGTGCCATTCCAGAGATCAGCGGTAGCAGCAATGTGGTGAGCGCTGATATGGAAGATTTCTCAGAGATCTCACAAACTGGTCCGATCGCACCAATCGGTGCACTTGGTACTGCACCCGCGTCAGTTCCGCCTACGAATGGGGCAGCCCCAGCTGTTGGACGAACTACTGCGTTCAATCCAAAGTTTGTAATTGGTGGAATCGCTGTAGTTGCTGCCGTAGCCGTGCTATCCGCGGGCGGCGCGTTCATGTGGAACAATCGCCAAAGTGATACCATGCGTGCTGACAAACTTATAGCTTGCCAAGCCGCATACAAGAGTTATCAAGATGCGGCTGACGCGTTAAAGACTGCGGTCAGCAAGAGCGCAAGTGCACAGAAAGTGACTACTGATCAGGTCGCTGATGCTGCGACTATTGCTGCGCTGAAGAAAGCGGTGAGCAACGCTAACTCACTCAATGAAGTGAGCGCTTGTGGCGAATCTGCCGGTGTTGACACGCTCACCAAGCAAACTGCTGATGCGAACACTGGTGCTGATCAAGCCAAAGAACTCGCCTCGTCGCTGACTCAAGCTGCGGATGCGGTGACTGCTAGCCAGACGAAGAAAACTGATGCAGACCGTGACAAGGTGAAGCAGCAGCTGACTACTGCTGTGGCCGATGCGCAGACTCGTCTTGACAATACGCTCGGTGCAGTAGCTGATGATGCAACTCGTCAAGCATTGCAGTCTGCGATTGATAAAGCAAACGAATTGCTCGGCCAGTCAAAGCCGGATGTTAAAGCTTTGCAGGATGCGTCCTCTGCATTGCAGACAGCACTTGATGACGTGAACAATTCTGCACAGGAACTCGCTGATCAGAATGCTGCAGCGGCTCAGCAAGCTGAAGCTCAGCGGCTAGCACAGCAACAAGCTGCGGCAGCGGCAGCGGCCGCAGCTGCCCAGCAGAAAGCTGCTGAGGAAGCTGCCGCAAAGGCTGCCGCTGATGCTGCTGCGAAGGCTGAAGCTGAGAAGAAAGCTCAGGAAGAAGCCCAGCAACAGCAGCAACAGCAGCAACAGCAGCAACAGCAGCCACCTACACCGGAAAGATAATACTGATCAGGAGTCAACTGATTCACCTTCTCCTAATACATCCGATCAGCCGGCGCAGTGAGTAACCAGTTGTTGCCGCGACGGCTCATCGCCGGCGATTACGCACCGCACGGATGAGCAGTCGCGGCAGCAGTACCGCAAGATACCCGAGATATCCAGCGACGAGAAACACCACGCCAAACCAGCGCACCTCGTCTACTAGCGATGACCAATCAATGAACCAACTGCCCACTTGCGTACAGATTCCATTGCTTGGACATTCATCGAGATACAGACCAATCGCCGCAAAGGTCTGTACGACACCTATGAGTGCGCTCACCAACGGGAACAATGCAGAGCGTAACGCCAAGCCGATGGACATCGTGGTGGTACTGGCATTGAGCGACTGTTCGCCGAGCGCCGCCGGACGCAACGCGTACAGACCGCACGTCACCAGCATCACTGGCGGTACGACGAAATTGAACATCAATGCTAATGCCATAATGAATTCGCCGCGCAACAGATTCAATACCAGCATCAGTCCATACATGATTGTCATGGTCAGCCAGCAGCCGAAACGCAATGTGTCCCGTTGAACCCACGCCACCATGCGACTGCTCACGCTCCCCGGTTGCGGCGCGAGGAACAGGCGACGAAGCCCGTACCGGCCGATCGCATAACAGGCAAACGCAATCGCTCCGTACAACAGCACTTGCAGCGCACAAGCAACAAGCGTGTTCCCGATCAGTGGCAAACCGTTTGATCGCATAAGATTCAGCCATTCACCCCAATCACGGTAGACATGCCAAGGGGTGAACCGGATATTACACCAGCCGAATCCTAGCGGGCCGATCATCGTACTCACGAGTGGAAACGACAGACTACCGGAGTGTGTTGCGCCGAGTGCAAGATTTGCCGCAGCAAGACCAATCGGCCAGAACGTCACCATACTGTACAGCCATATGAAGTCGGTAGGAGTGGTGAACTTGTCGTCAGGACCGCCGGTGAGCGGCATGAACGCGCCTGTGCCGAGCCCGAGTACAAGCATGAGCACAGCGAGCGTGATGGTGCCAATCCAATGTGCGCGATTCCACGTGAACAGTGGAAGCGATCGGCCATTGTCTCCATTGACTTGGCTTGGACGTGTTGTCGAGGTCATGTCGAACTCCTTTCCTTGAGTGATTCCTTGCTCGCTGTCGTTGAGCTAGTCGCTGATCGTTGCGATTGGGGAGACTAGCTGTGTTAACAGTTAGCGTGTTGCTGATAGTTTCAGCATAGAACGTGTGTGATTGGTGGGATGATAGTTGTCATAGTCACTATGACGTGGCTGTGTGGTGAACGTGATGCCATGATGGAATCGTGATTGATTGGAAGGTCGTGAAATGAGTAGTGTAGCGGAAGACGCGGCGAGTCAATTAGATGGTGCGCGCAGTATGAGTATGCATGATGGCGATGGTGATCGTATTCGTATCGGTATTGTGGACAACGATCCATATGCGGTGGGCGTGTTGGCGACGATGATTCGGCGCATGGATGTGCGATTTGATGTGATCTGGACGTGTACGCTTGGTGCGGTGGCGATCAGTCGATGCTTAGGGCGTGAGCTGAGACCTGATGTGTTGGTGACTGATATGTCGATGAATGATGCGCCTGGTACTGAAGTGTGTCGTGCAATTCGAGTCAAACGAGCGGATGTTGGTGTGGTTGGTGTGACGTCGTATGCGGTGGGCGCGTTTCGTGACGAAGCGGTGCGTTGCGGTATGCAAGCGCTGGTTGGTAAAACTGATTTAGCTGGTATGGTGGTTGCGATTCGACGTGCCGCACAAGGATTGTCGACTGATGGTGACGAGGATGACGATGATCGTGCGGGAGAGGAATCGCAAGTATCGCCACGATTTCTTGACGCTGCCAGTGCGCACGCGCTGTTAGAAGATTGCTCATATGATGCTGCTCGGGGCGCGCTTTCGCCCAAGGAATGCGATGTGTTGCGGCTGTACGCGGAAGGATTGACCACTAAAGAGATTGCTACTCAGCTCAATGTGGGCACGCCTACCGTTGCAACATTTGAACGTCGCGCGCTTACAAAACTCGGCGCTCGCAGCCGCGCTCACGCAATCTCACTATGCGTGCGACGACACATGTTCTAGTGGTCTGCGGCCTTACCAGTCTGCAGACGGAAGTGTAAGGTATGCGATATGGGTGCGATGATCTACCGATGGCGGCAACGTCTCGCTGATGCTGATCAACAGACTAATAATGCATGGCTGCTGATCGCTATACTAATCGTCGCATTAGCATGCACGATGGAAACAATGATATCGGTAGCTTCCAGCAGCATGTCGGTCGTCGACGCACTCTGCGCCTGCGCAAATGTGGCTACACTCATCTACATGGCGTTCCGCCCGGCGAGCGGAGCCCTAATCGCAAGTGCGCTATGGATTGCGCTGTGCTGTGCACCGGTCAAACAACCATCCGCCACATTACTAGCAATACTGGTTGCAATCGGCATACTCGGCTACGCATTCCGTCGCATATCAATACTCGTAACAGTAATCGCACTATCGGTCTGGCTCGTTACACAGGGCAACATCGCCAGCAGCAACATGATGTCCGATCCCAGTGATCACACGTTGTTTGGAACCGTCTCTATGACTGGCGTTACTCCAGTGATCGTACTATTTGCAGCGGCTTTATTCGCCGGCATGGCTGCACGATGGAATCATGAACGGCACACTACGCGCATGGAACTAGCCTATCGACGTAAACAAGCACGCACTGCGCGAGACATCCACGATTATGTATCGAACGATCTCGCATATTTGATCTTGCGACTCGACAAAGCAATCGCTGACGGTCGCAATCCGAGCATCGCCGAACTGCACGAGCTGCGCGACGTGGCATCCGGCGCGCTCGAACGCACGCATGAGGTCATCAACCTGATCGAAGATCGAACCAACAGAACTCGCAATGACGATACGCGCGGCATTCGCAATACTATCGTCCCTAACAGTTCAACAGTCCAGAACAGTAGCCCAGCATCACCAACAGTATCAGTCGACTGTCCTCTCGCAGCACGCGCGCGTATCATCGCGCACAACGGCGACCATCGCCTCGCCGAACTCGGTTTCAACGGACAAACAATCATCTCAAACACGAATACAGACGCCAAACCTGATGATCTCGTATTCGGTCTGTTAGAGGAACTCTACGGTAACATCGCCAAACATGCCGACCCACAAGCCGACTACATCCTCACCATCAGCATCGGCAACGATACCGTAACCATTGCGCTCGCCGACACCGCACTGACATCCGCAACCACGGAATCACCATCCGTTGTATCACACTCTCTTGGCACTGGACTGAGCCGATACCGCAATCTACTCGCCGAACGCGGCGGCACACTAATCATCAACAACCAGTCCGACCGCGAATGGTCCATGCTCGCGCAACTGCCAATCTGATCAAACTATAGATATTTGTCTATACACTCGCCCAATCGCAGCAGCCATTACGCTCAACACATTATGGTGAATGACAATACACAGAACGTAGGTGAGTCGGCGAAGGAGCACATCATGGAACAGCTGAATTTCAAACGCATTATCGCAGCCGCAGCGGCGCTCGCAGTAATCGCGGCAGGCATAGTATGGATGAATCGCGACAGATTAATACTCGCGAATCGGCCGCTGGTCATCGCATATAAACATGATACGGATCGGCAGAATGCGGCCGGTAGCGCATGGGCAAAAACCGTCGCCGAGGCATGCGGTTGCGAGATTGAATGGCATGACGTAACCCCCGACACTACGGAAGGTAAATACGCCTATCACATGGACAGCTACTCGTCGGACGTCCTGCCCGGCGTCAACAAGCCGGATGTGTTCATCAGCTTCGACGGCATTACCGACCGATATTCGACGATTACGCAAGGTACGAAAAACTATTTGAATCTGCGCGATTATCTTGACCAAATGCCGAACGTGAGCGAATACTTCCATGAAGTTCCAGCCGCGTTCGTCGCAGCTCAAGAAGCTGATGGGCATATTCTGTCGATTCCCGGCGATTCTGGTGCGGATTTCGACGGAGCGAGCGCGTACATGTTTATCAACCGAGCATGGCTTGATCGGCTTGGATTGGCAGTGCCTACAACGTGGGATGAGCTGAAGCATACGCTTATCGCGTTCCGTGATCAAGACCCGAATGGTAACGGTAAAGCCGATGAAATACCGTTCGCGATTCGACCTACCATTGCAGACTCCACGCAGTTTGACGATGTGCTCACATCGAGACCGGATAGCTGGCAGCTGCTACTCAATTCGACGGGTATTGTTACGCAACTGAACGAATATCTTGGGCAAATGGGATATACCGTGCACGATGGAACGGTTGATAGTTATTATGATTCCGACAATCTGCGCCGTGTGGCCGCGTATCTGGCTGATCTGGCTAGCGAAAGGTTGATTACGAAGGACTCATTCCTCGCTACGTATACGCGTAAGCAGAGAAACGATCAACTGTCTGAGGAAGCACAGTCGGGCGGGAGTATTGACGATATTGCGTATATGCCGCACGTGACTGATGCTTCTGTTGCGAGTACGAACCGTGACGGTACGCTGCCGGGCGATTCCGGTGCTGCTACTGCTGCGGTGACTTCGCCAGTATCGGCTTCTGTTCGTCTTGCTGATCAAAAGAAGCCGATAGGACTTACTGACGTTGCGTATTACCAACTATTGGCTGGCACAACGCCGACCGTGGGCGTAGCGTTTGCTGCGGATGCGTCAGCGTTCGGCACCAACGCTGACCAGTACGAGGCGATACCAGTGCCGGCTGAAAAGCCCGGAACCACAGTGACCTGGGATCGCAGTAGCCGTGCTCGCTTCAACCTAACTGGCGTCTCAGTGCGTGTCGATACGCGCAAGCGTGAGCAGGCGTTGAAGGCAGTGGATGCGCTATTTCGTGAGGACGTATCGCTCGCGCAATACTATGGTGATCGCAACGTTGATATTAAAAACGCGGGTGATCATTATGAGGTTACGGTTCGCGATGATGATACCAACGGACATGGCTACGCTTTCGCCGGCTGGATTCGACCGGGAACAGTGATTACCGGCGAGACACGTCGCGACTTGCATCGTGCGGCTGACGAACAGTATCACAGCCTGTATCGCAATGTCGCCGATAACGATCTCATGCCGTTGGGATTCAATTTCCGCGCGGAGGATTACTACCGTTCGAGCTATACTTCATCGGACTCGTTAAGCGACGAATATGCTGCAACGGCGATTTTCGAACATAGCGCAGGCGGTGCTGAAGCAGAACCTCTACCCACAGCAAATGACGAAGTTACGCGCATCGTGCAAGAACTATACGACACCTACACCAAGCGTGACCAGACGCTGCAGTGAACTGGTGTGTTTTTTGACGTGACGTATCAGGTGGCGTCTTGGCCCCCTCGGCTGAGGGGGCTTGATCAGGAATGTTTAGCGGGGGAGTTCTATGAATACGCTGAATACGCCGTGATCGGCGAACGTGTCTATTGAGCCGCCACGGCGCTGTATGGTTTTGCGCTGCCGGGCGAGTCCTGTGCCGGAGCTGAGTGCTGCATTATCGAGTATGAGCCGGGTCGCGATATCGTTTTCGCAACGGATACGTAGTTCATGGTCGGCAAGAGTTAGCGTCATCGCATACCATCCACCATCAGACTGACCGTGAGCGGCAATGTTAGCGTACAGTTCGCCCAACAGCGTGCGTATATCAGCATCTTCGATAATATCGGTTAACGGTCGGGTGCCGTTAACCGCCACTGTAGTCTCTCCGTGGAAGCCGAGCGCATGCAAATCGTGATCATGCTGGCGTAAGTATTGAATGAACGTATCCGGCAGATTCGCTGCGTTGTTAGGCTCGTTAGGTTTGGCTGACGATGATACTACAGACTTGGCTGGCGATGACTGCGGTATCGAATCGGCGTCTGCGATCACCTGTGTTGTGCCCGTACTGATTTTCGGTTGTGTCTTTGGCTGATCGGACGACAACAGTTCGATAGCCTTACGCGTGGAAGTGAGCGCTGACACAACATGCTCGTGGATGATAGGGATACGTGGATCGGGCGTGGGTGCGGGAGATTCGGACGTCTCATCAGTCGATGAACTACTGCCGGCTAAGTTATCTGCCTCGTCGCCAAGCTGATATGACGGTCGAGTAATCAGCGCAACATACGTAAGTTCACTCGTCACCGCATCATGAATCATCCGCTGCAATGCAGCATCATGTTGCATGTGCTGCAACTGTTGAGAATCCGCACGTAACTGAGCTGTTTCTCGTTCCAACTGTGCCTGCTGACGCAATCGCTCGTTCAATCGCAACGCGTACCCAGCAGCATAAGCAGCCAGACACATGACCACGCAATCGTAGTCGGGAAACATGAAACCAGCGATAAGAATGAAATGCCAGCGCGGAAGAGCATACGACAGACAAACAATAGTGATGCACGAAACTGAGATAGCCGGCCGCGCTCGTTTCGCCGTGAGCCCCATGGACCATGCGATCGGCCACGTCATGATATACGAGATAAACGGCGACATGCCGATCTTCCAGAACAATGCTATCGATACAGCACACAATCCGGTTATCAGCAGTCCGCCCGTAATAGGCAGTACTGTTGAGATTGCAGTGAAAACGGCAAGGAGTATATACGCCCACTGACGTGCCGTATCCCCGCCGGTCATATGTTGTAATCCATCGTTGGCAAACAGCGAGAACAGCCATATCGCCAGACTTGCACTCATGACCATGTGAATGATGTTGCGACGCAGATACGTTAGGACACGTCGCAGCACATTGAGGTAGGGCTGTTGCGTTGCGTGTTCTTCGGCAGCAAAGTTGGCTGATGATGTTGCAGTTTCGGCAGTGGAGTCGGCTGACGGCGAGGTGATGTGTCGATTTCGGTATGGTGTGAGTAGTCGTTCGATTGGCGACTGCTTGGGCGCGCGATGCTTAGGCATGATCATTGCCTCCCGAATCGTTCCTGCCATGCGATGATGGCTGCCGCCGTACTGGCCGCGCCGAGCTTGGCTTTCGCATGAGCCATCGTGTTGCGCGCCGTCGAATCGCTAATACCAAGCGCTTTCGCAGTAATCTTATACGAACCGGTACGTGCGTAACTGCGCAATACGGCCTGTTCTCGCTCGCTCAACGTTGCCGCATCAGTATTGGCATTGCTGCTGGTGGCAAAGTCATTGACCATGCGAAACGCGTCGATCGGCGTGCGGAATCGCACGGACGGCATGGTCGGGCAGTAGGTTTGATTGTCCGCCACGGCGCGGATACCAGCGAGTAGTTCGGCATTCGCGTCTTTAGTAACGAGTCCTTGCGCACCAGCGGCCGCAAGATCAGCCGCATATTGCGACGGTGGAAACGCAGTAATACCGAGAATACGAATATCGGACAGTTTGCTACGGATTGCCCGGCATACGTCAACCCCAGTCGTATCAGTTAACGACATATCAAGTAACAGTACATCCGGTCGAGTTTGTGGCTGCATAACCAGCCGTTGAGCAACATCCGCGTCGGAACGGTCCCAGATTACTGAATAACGGCCATCTTGCTCGATGATCTGTTTCAACGCCTGCCGTGTGAACCGGTCGTTGTCTACAATCGCCACCGTCGGCTGTGACTGCTCCATCGGCGCCCCCTCGCTATCGCCCTGTTCTGCCAGTGATTCTACCAACTGAATCGTATCAGTACAAGTATGTGCACATTGGCTGGATGCCATACCTGAGATTCGTATAGACGTTTGTCTATTACCGGGATGTATGCGGTGCATGCCGGGCATGGGTTTTCTACGATGAAAGTGTATTTGTAACCGGGGAAGGTGATTGCGATGAGACATATGGCATGGTGGCGTAGGATTTGCGTGATTGCTGTGGCTATGGTGATGGTGTGTGGTGTTGCTGGTTGTGGGGCTGGTGATACGCAGGCTAGTACTGTGGCGGCTTCGGATGATTATATTGATCAGTTGTTTGCGCGTGATCGTGGCCAGAAGATCGCATCATCGTTTGATGAGCGGATTGATCAGACTATTACGGGGGTTGAGCATGATAGTGAGTTGGAGGAGCTTGATCCTACTGGCGAGTATAAGGAGCGTAAGTTGGAGATACTCCGACGTACTAAGCAGGCGGGTTCTATGTCGGCTGCTGATTATGAGAGTATATGGGCGAATTATCGTCAGTGTATGACGGATCGTGGGTATAAGAACATTATTCTGCTCAAGCAAGTGAATGGTGTATATACGGAAGCTGGTCATCGTATTGATCGGAATAATCCGAGGGAGCGTACTTATACGAAAGACATGATGGAGTGTGGCATCATCCATACCGGATACCTGAATAGCTTGTATAAGGATCAGCAGGGTAATCCGAATTTGTTTAAGAATCCTTTTGAGGGTGCGTTGGATTGTATGCATCGTAATAATTATGTGCCTAAGGATTATTCGTTGGATGATCTTAAGCATGATTTGTATGGGGATGTGACTGATAAGAGTCAGTTGAAGGCTGATATTTATGGTGCACAGATTCCGTCGTGTTTAATCGCGAATAATATTACGGTACTTCCAGAAGACGCACCATTAGAGGAGCTCTGATGAAATATCTGTTTGACGTTGTGTTGCCTGTTGCTGTAGTGACGGCAGCGCAACGTCTATTGAACGGGTAAGGATGATTATGTGTTACGTGGATGTGCGCGATGTGGGGCACCGGTTCAACGGGACGGACGTGCTGTTTGAGCATGTGAGTTTCCGGATTGCGGCGGGGGAAACAATGGCGGTGTGTGGTCCGTCTGGCTGTGGCAAGTCGACGTTGTTGTCGATTCTTGCAGGATGGGTAACGCCTATGAGCGGAAGTGTGGAGCGTGTCGGCGTCAAGCGCGTTGGATGGGTGTTTCAAAACCCGTATGGCGTGCCCGAACGAAGTGCGTTAGACCATGTAGCATTTCCGTTGCTAGCGAAAGGCATGTTGCGATCTGCTGCCGAGCGTGAGGCGTTGGATGTGATGGCCATGTTCGACCTGCATGAGGTGGCAGATCGTCCGTTTTCTGCATTGTCTGGCGGCGAGGCTCAACGGCTCATGCTAGCCCGCGCTGTGTGTGCTCATCCCGACATGTTGCTCGTGGATGAGCCTACTGCTCAGTTGGATACGCGTACCGCTAACGGAGTGAGCCATGTGCTCGGTGCGCTCGCCGGACAGGGAATGATTGTGGTCGTGGCTACGCATAATGAGCAGACGCGCGATGCATGTCAGCGTGTGCTTGATCTGGAACGTTATGCGCCTACTGCATAGTGAGTCACCTTATGCATAGACGTTCGTCTATTGCCGGGATGTATGCGGTGCATGGCGAGCATAGGCTTTCTACGATGATGGTATACCTGTTGATCTTTTAGGGAAGGTGATTGCGATGTGGCATCGAACAACTGAGCGCAATACGCAAGGCCATCAACGGGTTGCACGCATCGGTATCGCATGGTTAGTTCTAGCCATCGTCGTATCCGTCGCCCTCACTGCAACTGCATGCGCACTGTTGCTGCCCGACCGCGAACCGGCCATTCTATCCCGCCCGGGCGAAGTCACTACGGTCACGGTATCTACGCAACAGTATTCCGGCAGTCGACAGGTATCAGTCACACCAGTACTCAGCGAAGCACAACAGTTGACCACTACAGCTGTCGGTACCATTACCGAAGTCATGTTCACTGGCGGCACACTCAACAGTGGCACTGCAATCATGCGCGTAGACGACAATCCAGTCGTCGCGTTGCATACAGACGTGCCGCTCTACCGCGATCTTGCACTCGACATGACCGGTGCGGATGTGCAAGCACTCAATCGAGAACTCGGGCGGCTCGGACTGTTCGCTCAGCACGGTGGCGACCCGGAGTCGAACCGATACACGTGGACCACGCAAATGGCCGTGCAATCACTGATGGTCGGTGCTGGTATCGGGGACGGATACGATGGCGCAACATTAGCACTGCGTAATGTGGTATGGCTACCTGATCAGTCCGATACGGTGAGCAATTGGCAACCGAGACGCGGCCACTCGCTTGCGCCAGGCGCTGTAATCGGTACGATTGCGGGAACCTTGACACGGCTTGATGTGGCCGGTATTGCCGCAAGTGCGCAGCCGCGTGTGCTGATCGTCGCTGGCGTAACGGTTACTCTTCCGGCAGAGAAAACCAATATTGAAGACCGCAAAGCACTCGATCAAGTACAGGCGAGCGATCAATACCGTCAACAGATCGGTTCTGCCACTGGTAGCGCGGCATCCTCACCCGACGGTTCGTCAAGTGGCTCTGGCATTCAACCGCTCGCCGCAACGCTAAGCCTCGACAAGCCGATTGAAGTGCTTCGCGTGCCGGCAGCTGCGGTATTTGGCTTGGACGGCACCACGGGATGCGTTGCATCTGCTAGCAAATCGATTCCCGTATCCGTGGTCGGTTCTGAACTCGGCGTCAGTCTCGTCACTCTTGATGGTGGTGCGTCGAATTTCCCCTCAACAGTAGACATCGGTTCCGCAATCACCGGGCATCAATGCAAATAGGTTGGTTTTAACAATTCGGAACACACTGGGCATAAGAGAGGAGGGGCATAATGCGGTTGCGCATATTGTTTTCAGAAAGCTGGCGTAATATCGCCTCCGGTACGAGTCGAGCGGTTGCGTTCATGCTGGCCGTCATGGTGTGTGCGCTGCTCGGCGGCGGATATGATCTGATCACGGTTCTCGGGCAGGAACAAAACGCAGCTACACGTATCGGCGCATTAGCGGACGGCGTCAACATCACCGGTCAAGACAATATTGATGGCGCTGCCTGTGACTCACTAGCCGCCGTATCTCATGGACCATATGCTGCGGGCAGTATGCGCGACGGTACGGCAGTTACCCCACTAGCGGCTCCTGGCAAATCACTTACGCGTTACCAAGTCTCGCCGGGTATGATTACGCTCATCGCCGGCAGTGAGACACCGGTGCAACGTGCGGATACGTCCGGTATCTGGCTGTCCCGCGATTTAGCCACAACACTGGGCGTGCTGCCCGGTAGTGACATGCCAACCGATGTCGGCGTCATGCATGTTGCCGGAATATTCGCATGGCCCAATGATGGGCGAGACACGAGGTTCGCCTACGCGATTATTGAACCGGTAAGCGTTTCCGGAGTATTCAACGAATGTTGGGCGAGGCAATGGCCGACATCTGACCAAACCGAATCATTACTGTTCTCAACGCTCATCATTGCGAACGTGGATGAAGCGTCAACCAACATGAGTGCGGCTGCTGCTACGCGTGCCATCAATGCTAATTACGGGCAAGGCTATGATGCGCTCGCACTGTATCGCGGACGCATAACACATTGGATGCCACTGGTCGGCTGTGCTGCGGGCATGTTGATCGGAATACTTAGCGTGCGACGGCGTCGGCTTGAATATGCTGGCGCTCTACATTGCGGTCAACGCAAAGCTGATCTGCTGTCGGTACTTGGTGTAGAAACTGGCGTATGGGCTGGGGTAGGTGCTCTGGCAGCGGGTTGTGTGCTATCGGTAGTTGCCTTGAGATGGGCAAATGATTCTGCGATTACAGTGCTACTGGGTGTAATTCGCACGCCTGCCGCTGTATTCGGTGGCGTATTACTGGGCGCGTTAATTGCTGGAGGATGTATTCGCGAACGATATCTGTTCCGATACTTCAAGAACCGGTAAGTTGTGGGCATGTACTGACTATGTGGGTATCCACTGTTCATCAAAACGCACAATCATGGCGTTTGATGAACAGTGGATACCCACATAGTCAGAAAGAAAGGATCAGCCAACCGAACGTTGAGCGGTTTCCGCACCGAAGAAGCCGACCACAAGCATCGACAGGATTGCAATCACACTGATCGACACGAAAATCGAGGTCGCGCCGAGCGCGGTAAGCATCCAACCGACCACCATTGGCATCAGCACGTTGAGCAGTTTCGCGATCGCATTCGCTAATCCTACGCAACGGAAGCGTACCTTGGTTGCGAACAGTTCCGGCGCATACACGGCCACAACCGAAGCCATCAGCGTGTACAGGCACATCATGAGCAGGAATCCGACAATAATTGCGCCAACAGTCGAGGTCTGGAACGCATACGCCATACCGAACACGCCAGTAAATAGGAATGCGGGAACAATCGTACGCTTACGACCAATGCGATCAATAAGCAGCGATCCAATCAAGCAACCGACCGGTGCGCCGAGCATCATCAGGGTAGACGTTGTCAGTGATGAGGAGAGGTTAATACCACGCTTGACAAGGATTGTCGGCACCCACGAGGTAAACGCGTATGAGCATACGTTGGTTGCGCCAACAGCCACGATCGCCACAAACAAGCAAATACCGAGTGAGCGGCCACCGGCATTACGGTTCTGGGCTGCGGCATCGCTGGCCGCAGCTGTAGTTACAGGTTCGGAACCGTTGACTTCCATCTGTTTGACGATCGCGTCGGCCTCATCATACCGGCCGTGCACGGCCAGCCAGCGCGGAGATTCAGGAATATCACGACGCAGCCACCAAATCACGGCTGCAACCACGCCGATGCCAATAAACAGCGGGCGCCAGCTCCACCGCGGAATAATGAACGCGCACAGCAACATGGCGATCGGTACGCCGCAGTTTGCAACGAGGGAAACAATCGCGCACCAGTGACCGCGACGGTTCATCGGAGCAAACTCGTTAACCATTGCGAATCCGGTCACGATTTCCGCGCCGAGGCCAAGACCTGCGCCAAGTCGACACAAGGAGAGCACGGCCATATTCGGTGCGAACGCGCCGAGGAATGTGAAACCGCCGAACAGGAGCAGGTTGATTTGGTAAGCAACGCGCCGGCCTTTAAGATCGCCAACAAAACCGGCCAGCAGGGAACCGATCAGCAGGCCAAGGAATCCAGCTGACATAAACGTAGAATTCTGCGCAACAGTAGACCAGCCAGTGGCCAGTGCGCTCGATGCGACCGCAGACCCGATATAAACGTCAATACTATCCATCAGCATGCCGGCTGCAACCAGTGCAACAATGCGATGGAACATGGGAGTTTCATGTGCGCGATCTACGCGCGAAATAATATGGTGAACCTGCTCCTGATCAACGGTGGCTGCACTCGCGGGAGTGCTGGCGGCCGTTGCGGTGGTGATCTGCTGTTCGGCAGCAGTCATGATGGAACCTCTACTTGTTGACTCTTGGCTGGCGAATCGCGGTGGTTGCGTTCCCATTGTGTGGGAGGCAACGGCGTCGATTCGGCATACAGCCTTGAATCGTGTTCGTCTACCCGTTGTGCGGATTGATAAACCTTGTCGAATAGATTAGGTGAGTGCTGAAAGAATGCGGGAGAGTGGTCACATAATGGACTGTTTTCGGCGTGTTGCGACAATGTGCGATGCCGCTGTGGTTCTGCGATAGCTTATGTGTAGCGGTACAATTATGGTTGCGTTATTATGGAATCGCGTGTGTAACTTGTGCTGTAATCTCAACGACGATAGCATGTATACCGATACATATAGCTTGCGATTGATCTCTGCGCGGCACTAGACGTAGAGATCAGTAATAAGTCATGGCTTAATGACGGAGGAACAGCAACGATGACGTGCAGCGAGCATTCCACAATCACCAGTCAAATCACCGGTCAGTTAAAAACCCAGTTGCCAATACAATGGCAAGCACAGATGATCGGTGGGTCAGACGATACCGTGGCAGTAGATCCTGATCATATCGGTGCGCGGATGCGTCGCCCGCCAGTCATTCGTTGTGATTTCTCAGTTACTGGTACGCCGGTCGCTGCACGGTTAATCGTCACTGCTTGGGGACTGTTCGAGGCGCAGATCAACGGTAGTCGAGTAGGTGACGACGTCCTTGCACCGGGCTGGACTGTGTACGATACGCGCTTACCGTACTGGACATACGACGTAACTGAGTTGGTTCATGATGGCACGAATGTAATGGGCTTCTGGCTCGGCGACGGTTGGTATCGCGGTCGTATCGGATTCGGCGGTGGCAAGGAAGACTGCTATGGCAGTCGTCTTGGACTATTCGCACAGCTAGAAATCACCAATGCAGACGGCACCATCACGACGATCGCATCAAACGCTGACGATGGCGCATGGCAGGCTGGTTACGGGCCAATCCTCGCCAGCGGCCTGTATGAAGGCGAAATTTTCGATGCGCGCGAAGGTGCGGACCCGTTCGTGCCAGTCGCAGATGAAACGATCGAGTCCTCAGCTGAACCCTCAGCCGCCGTAGCATCATCGGCAAACGCAACGACCACTCTCACCAATCGTGAGTGGCATCCCGTCGAGCCACTTGACTTTGACCAATCGGTCCTCTATCCAGCCGTCACATCCACTGCAGTACACTGCGTCGGCGAACATCATCCGACCTCGATCACGCAGCTTACAGACGGCCGTTGGCTCGTCGACTTCGGCCAAAACTGTACGCAACGCGTCGTCCTGAACATTCCAAAAGTCGAATCCGGTCACGAAATCGACATTCAACATGTCGAAGTCATCAACCCAGACGGCACGCCAGCCACGCGTCCGCTACGCCGCGCAGTCCAGCACGACCGATACATCAGCGACGGTAACCCAGCCGTGTGGGAGCCACGATTCACTATGCACGGCTTTAGATACGCAGTCATCGGCGGCTGGCCTGCAGATCGACCGCTCACAGCCAACGACCTCTACACGCACGTCTACAGTTCCGCAACCCACCGCATCGGCTGGTTCTCCTGCTCAAACTCGCGCGTCAACCGACTCGCCGAAAACGCGCGCTGGTCAATGCTATCCAACTTCGTATCGATTCCCACCGACTGCCCACAACGCGACGAACGATTCGGCTGGACCGGTGATATTGCCGTATTCGCGCCCACTGCAACATACCTGTACGACGTTGCCGACTTCCTCGACAGCTGGCTCGATGACGTGGCGATCGAAACCGAGCATTGGGGAACCGTGCCATATTACGTGCCGTATCCGTATCCGGGATGGGGTAAGCCGAGCGCGGTCGCATTGTGGAGCGATGCGGTAACAATGGTGCCGTGGGCACTATACGAGGCGAGTGGCAACGTTAACATCCTGCGCCGGCATATTGCACTTGCACGGCGGTGGATGGATGAAGTCGCAGGACTACTCGCCGCAGATGGCGTGTGGGATAAGAAGCCCGACGTGTGGTGCGGTCAGCTTGGCGACTGGCTCGACCCGACTGCGCCGCCAGACGATGCAGCTCGCGCGATGACTGAAAAACCGCTTGTCGCTACCGCGTTTGCCGCGCATTCGGCTACGCTTATCGCACGTATGCTGCGGGTGATTGCGGGTGCGGTTGCCGCTGGCGATAGCGGTGCGACTGCTACGGACAAACTTGCGCAGGATGATTTGCAAGATGCTCTACGGGATGCCGAACACTACGAATCGCTAGCCGCGCATATTCGCGCCGGATTCCGTGCCCGGTTCGTACATGGCGACGGCACCATGACCTCAGATACACAGTGCGCATACGCGTTACTCATCGCGCTCGATTTACTCGCCGGGGACGCGGACCGTGATCGGCTGGTTGCGGCGGCTGGCGAGCGCTTGGCAGCACTCGTGCGCGAGCGCGGATTCGTGGTTGGTACCGGATTCGCCGGCACGCCGTTCGTACTGCCTGCCTTATGTGCGACTGGTCATGCAGATGAGGCGTTTTCGCTGTTCTTGTCTGATGCGTGTCCGTCGTGGCTGTATCAGGTGCGTATGGGTGCGACAACCACATGGGAACGTTGGGATTCAATGCTGCCGAACGGCGAAGTCAATCCTGGAGACATGACCTCGTTCAACCATTACGCATTCGGGTCGGTGCTCGATTGGATGCACACGGCGATCGGCGGATTGCAATTGGCTGACGCTGGATGGCGGCGCGTACGTGTCGCGCCGTGTCTTGCGGCAGCGTTCGCACACGGTATTACCTCCGGTTCTGCTGCACATGATACGCCGTTTGGCAAGGTGTCGGTTGCGTGGAGTGTGGATGATCGAGCGGCGACTGATGGTGCTACTGATGGTACTGGACAGTCGACGGTTCGTTTAACCGTTGATATTCCGCAAGGTGTGGTTGCCGAACTTGGTGTTGCTGCGGTTGACGGTACTGGCCGTCGCCTATCTGCGGGAGACACGCTCAGCGCGGGCAAGCACGAGCTTGCTGTCACCCTCTGATCGCACGTGTGTGAGTGTTGCGGTGTGGGTGATTCATCTCATGGTGTGGTAAACCTCCCATGATGCGGTATTTTTCTCATGGTGCGGTAAACCTCCCATGATGCGGTTTGTGAAAACGGCTTGTTTTCAACGTTTTTGCCAAATGTACGCTCATGGGTTTACCGCATCATGGGAGAATTACCGCACTATATGCGCGAGGTCGGGTGTCGCAGCAACGCCTTCGGGCCCGGTGCTCGAGTACACTGGGGAGCATTATGGCACAAGATAATGCGAATTATGGTTCACTGGGGGCGCTGGCGCCGAGCTGGGATGGCGGTTATGACGGCGAGCGCAATATTGATTCGGATGAGATTTATGAGCGGTTTTTTGGTTGGGTTGCGGATGTGAAGCATATTGAGCCGTGGCCGCATCAGGAGGAAGCTATTTTGGACTTGCTTGCTGGTGATCATGTGATTTTGAATACGCCTACGGGTTCGGGTAAGTCGTTGGTGGCGCTTGGTATGCATTTTGCGGCGTTGTGTACTGGTCGGCGTTCGTATTATACGGCGCCGATTAAGGCGTTGGTGTCTGAGAAGTTTTTTGATTTGGTTGAGGTGTTTGGTCGTGACAATGTTGGCATGATTACGGGGGATACGCATATTAATGCGGATGCGCCGATTATTTGTTGTACGGCTGAGATTTTGGCGAATCAGGCGTTGCGTGAGGGTCGTCATGCGGATGTGGGTTGTGTGGCGATGGATGAGTTTCATTATTTTGGGGATCCGGAGCGTGGTTGGGCGTGGCAGGTGCCGTTGTTGACGTTGCCGAGGACGCAGTTTTTGTTGATGAGTGCGACGTTGGGTAATGTTGATGCGATTGCTGACAAGCTTGAGGATATGACTGGTGCGGATGTGGATATTATTGCGGATGCGCCGCGTCCGGTGCCGTTGACGTATGAGTATACGTTGGATCCGTTGGAGAAGACGGTTGAGCTTGCGTTTCGTGAGGGTTCTACGCCGATTTATGTGGTGCATTTTTCGCAGGATGCAGCGTTGGAGACGGCGCAGGCGCTTGCATCGACTGGTGTGTCGAGTAAGGAGCAGCGTGCGGCGATTGCTGATGCGATTAAGGGTGTGAAGTTTACTACTGCGTTTGGTAAGATTTTGCAGCGGTTATTGAGGACTGGTGTGGGTATTCATCATGCGGGTATGTTGCCGCGGTATCGTCGTCTTGTTGAGCAGCTTGCGCAGCAGGGTTTGTTGCCGGTGATTTGTGGTACGGATACGCTTGGTGTGGGTATTAATGTGCCGATTCATTCGGTGGTGTTGACGGCGTTGACGAAGTTTGATGGTACGCATATGCGTCGTTTGCGGGCTCGTGAGTTTCATCAGATTGCGGGTCGTGCGGGTCGTATGGGGTTTGATACTGAGGGGCTTGTGATTGCTGAGGCTCCTGAGTTTGAGATTGAGAATGCTAAGGCGGTTGCTAAAGCTGGTAATGATCCGAAGAAGTTGAAGAAGGTGAAGCGTAAGAAGGCTCCTGAGGGTTTTGTTACGTGGAATCAGGCTACGTTTGATAAGTTGATTGATGCGGCTCCGGAAACGTTGGTGCCGCATATGAAGATTACGCATTCGATGGTGCTCAATGAGGTGGCGCAGGGTGGTGATGCGCGTCGGCGTGTGGATCGTTTGATTGATGATTCTGCGCAGAATCCTGATCAGAAGGAGCAGTTGCATCAGCGTACGGATGAGATTTTTCAAACGTTATTCGATACGAAGGTTATTGAAACTGAGGACCGTGATGACGGGGGTAAAGACTATTTTCTGGATGTGGATGTGCCGGATGATTTCGCGCTTGATCAACCTTTGTCCCCGTTCTTGCTGGCTGCGTTGGAATTACTTGATCCGGAGTCGGATACGTATGCGCTCGATGTGATTTCGATGGTTGAATCCACGCTCGAAGATCCTAAACAGGTATTGCGTGCGCAGGAGCGTCAGGCGCGTGACAAAGCGTTGATCGAGATGAAAGAAGATGGTCTCGACTACGACGAGCGTATGGATAAACTGCAGGAAATCACGTATCCCAAACCGTTGGAAGATATGCTGCAAGCTGCGTTTGATCAGTATCGTGCTGATGTGCCGTGGGCAAATGATTACTGGTTGTCACCGAAATCCGTGGTACGTGACATGGTGGAAACCGCGTCTGATTTCACTGGTTATATCGCGCGTTACGATATTGCGCGTTCGGAAGGCACGTTGTTACGCTATCTGTCTGACGCGTACCGGGCGTTGGCTCGTACGGTACCGGTTGAGAAACGTAATGAACAGTTGGATGATATTATTTCGTGGCTGCGCGTAGTTGTTCGTTCGATTGATTCGAGTCTTGTGGATGAGTGGGAGCATGCAGGTTCTGAATCTGATGCACAAGCTGAAGCTGCGGCTAACCTTGCGGCTCCTGGCGCACGCACGACTGTGGTGGAAGATCGTCGCGGTTTGATTGTGCTCATTCGTAACGCGATGTTCCGTCGTATTCAACTCATGGATCTTGACAAGCCGGAAGAACTGGGCGCGCTCGACAAAGACTGGGGTTACGGCGTACACGAATGGGAAGACGCGCTCGATGACTACTACGACGAGCACGAGTATGTTGGTATCGACGCGGCTGCGCGTTCTGGCAAGCTGTTTATCCTCGACGATTCGCTTGAACAGAAGGAACACGCGTGGAAAGTGAGGCAGATTATCGACGATTCCGATGGAGATCATGACTGGGCTATCACCGGTACAGTTGACCTCGATACCACGCAGGAAAGCGGTGAAGTGGTCTTCTTTGACTATCACGTTGGTGCAGCCTGACAGTCGGATGACCTACATGACCGTAGTTGAGCGTTGACCATCGATAGTGCGGATGGGCGAGGCGAAGGGGTGCGTGGCGGTTTTCTCTCACTGAGTGGCGCTCAGTGAGAGAAAACCGCCACGCACCACAACAGCTATCGAACGAATGTTCGAGTAGTGGAGTATGATGGGATGTCATGAGCGACAACGATCTGTTTGAGGCGAGCGCCAATGGCGACGAGGCGATGACCCGGCCGCTTGCGGTGCGTATGCGACCAAACACTATCGATGAAGTGGTAGGTCAGTCGCAAGTGTTGGGGGAGGGGTCGCCATTGCGGCGACTGGCAAATCCAGCATCGCGAGGTTCGCTCACTGCACCGAGTTCAATCATCCTGTTTGGGCCTCCTGGCGTGGGTAAAACCACGCTTGCGTATATTGTTGCCAAACAGTCTGGTCGCGCGTTTGAAGAACTTTCTGCAGTAACATCGGGCGTCAAGGATGTACGCGATGTGCTAGCGCGCGCTCGGCAACGACTGATATCCGAAGGCCGTGAAACAGTACTGTTTATCGACGAGGTGCATCGGTTTTCAAAATCACAACAGGATGCGCTATTACCGAGCGTAGAAAATCGTGATGTAACCTTCATCGCTGCCACCACGGAGAATCCGAGTTTTTCTGTGATTAAACCATTGTTGAGTCGATCAGTGGTTGTCAAACTCGAATCGTTAGAACCGGACGATTTGAAAACGCTAATTAGTCGCGCTGTCGAAGATCAGCGAGGACTCAAAGGCGAAGTGAAAATTACTGATGATGCAGTAGATGAGATTATTCGCCTCGCTGGCGGGGACGCGCGTAAAACATTGACGATTCTCGAAGCGGCAGCAGGCGCGGCTACCGGTGATCAAATGCGCAAGAAAGGTGCGCGTCGGCCGATGATCACCCCTGATATCGTCAGTCGCGTCATGGATGTGGCAACCGTGCGCTATGACAAAGACGGCGATGATCATTACGACGTTATCTCAGCGTTTATTAAATCAATGCGCGGCTCCGACCCAGATGCAGCTATCCACTATCTCGCCCGCATGCTGAGAGCGGGCGAAGACCCACGTTTTATTGCCCGGCGTATTATGATCGCTGCTGCTGAAGAAGTCGGTATGGCTGCTCCTCAAGTATTGCAGGTTACTGTCGCGGCTGCGCAAGCGGTCGCAATGATCGGCATGCCTGAAGCGCGTATTATTCTCGCTGAAGCTACCATCGCAGTAGCAACCGCTCCTAAGTCAAACGCTAGTTACAATGCGATTAATGCGGCGCTCGCTGATGTTGATGCTGGGCTAATCGGTCAAGTACCGTTATATTTGCGTAATGCTCCTACCAAGCTCATGAAAGAGTGGGGTAATCACGAAGGCTATAAATATGCGCATGATTGGCCGGGCGCAGTCGCTCCACAAGAGTATCTGCCTGAAGAGTTGCGCGGTCGCGAATATTATCATCCCAACGATCGCGGTTACGAGCATGAGGTAAAACCGCGACTAGAGAAAATCCGTAAAATTCTACACTCCGGTGAATGAAACGGTGTCCCATTAACATGGTGCCCTAGTTAAGGAACCGCGGTTGTAACTTGGATTTCGAGATGTGATAGCCGTTCCTAGTACTTTATCGTAATCAATAACGATTATGATCGATTCTTAAGAGCAAATCGATATAGAAATCGATTATAATCGATTTCTATAGAATATCTTAATGAAAAATCGTTTATACTGTGATTTATTGGCCTGAAGGGAGCGTCCTATGATCGACCGACCCATATATATGGATCAGATACGCCCGTTCATGGGGAAGAACATCATCAAGGTCCTTGTGGGCGCTCGACGTTCTGGCAAATCGACACTGCTTAAGCTCATCCGCGAACGTTTGCTCGCTGACGGAGTCCCGGAAAATTCCATGCTCCACCTCAATTTTGAGTCGAGTGCGACTGCCGACATCACGAACGATAGTGACCTCGTGCAATATGTTCGGGAACGCATGAACGGAAGTAAAGGACCTATCCGACTCTTCCTCGATGAAATTCAGGAAGTTGAACATTGGGAAAAAGCCGTGCGATCCTTCATGGTCGATTACAACGCTGACATTTACTTGACCGGTTCAAACGCACGCATGCTCTCCAGCGACTTGGCTACCTATATCACCGGGCGATACGTGACCATTAACGTGTACCCCTTCTCGTTCGCAGAATTTTCTGATGCATACCATCATTTCAATGAAGCTATTGATAAGCGTGAAATACTCCGACGATATGTAGTTCAAGGCGGATTCCCCTTCCAAACCGATCTGGCATTTGACCAAACAGCTTCAATGCAATACCTCAACGACCTGTTCTCAACCATTCTGTTCAAGGATGTTGTTCGTCACGCAGGTATCCGAGACGCTGACGCACTGGAACGCGTTATACGCTACGTCATCAGCGAGGAAGGTCATCTTATTACTGTGGCAAATATCGCCGCATATATGAAAAGTGAACAGCGTAAAGTATCTGCAGAAACGATCGCCAACTATCTCGATGTGGCAAGTAAAGCCTTTCTGATTTATCGTGTTCCGCGAGAAGATGCCGTAGGCAAGCGCGCGTTGAAAATCAACGAAAAATACTACGTGGTTGATCAGGGGTTACGCAGTGCTATCGGATTCGATAATGCAGACGCGATAGATCAAGTTTTGGAAGGCATCGTCTACATGGAACTTCGCAGGCGAGGATACGACGTGCACGTAGGTAGGGTAGGCGACCGAGAAATTGACTTTATTGCTCGTCGCGGGGGTGAAACTTCCTACTATCAAGTCTCCTACTTGATCGGATCGCAGCAGACTGCGGACCGTGAGTTCGGTGCATTCGACGGCATACATGATAACTGGCCTAAGTTTGTGCTGAGCATGGACGAATTCCCGCGCACACGCGACGGTATCCGAGGCATGAACATCATCGACTGGCTACTTACTCGTGAAGAATAACTCCGTACAGCTGTCCTAGCAAGGGGAGCCTAGATAAAACACCCGCTGGACGGCGGTTGCTTGCCGAGGATGCAAAGTGGGTTGTCCAGTGTGATCGGCTAAGGTGTGCGGTGGTCTTGGCTGGACAGTCATGTATGAAGAGAGTTTTCCATGTGCGCCGAGACGAACATTGAGATAATTGAATGGTTGGGAAGCCGAATTCCAGAATGTGCAATCACCATTGTGGTGCGTCTGATGTAGGGAAAGGAACGGTGGCACCCATGCCCGAGCGTATGCCACACGATATCAAGAAGACGGGGAACGATAATACAACCGTGACGACTACAACTGATCAGCATGCATCACCTGCCGGCAATAGCCCGGTTGCAGACGAACGCATTCCATTGAGCTTGATCGGCTCAATTATTGCGGTCGGATCGCTCGCATTCGTTGGTATTCTTACCGAAACCGTGATGACGGTGCTCTTCCCCGAGCTCATGGTCGAATTTAACGTTGACACGGCTACTGTTCAGTGGATTACCACCATCTATCTATTGGTTGTTGCTGCGACTATGCCGCTGTCGTCGTTCTTGAATCGTCGATTCCGTCTCAAAACATTGTTCGTAGCAGCGGTCGTACTAGCAGTGACCGGTTCATGTATTATGATTGTCGGCCACTCGTTTGCGCTGATATTGCTTGCTCGTGTGATTCAAGGCATTGGCTCAGGCATTGCCGCGCCGCTGATGATGAACATTATTCTCGAACAGTCGCCGCGTTCCAAGGTCGGCCGTCTGATGGGTGTGGGTTCGCTCGTGATTACTGTCGCCCCGGCAATCGGACCGACGGTCGGAGGCGCAATTTCCAGCGTTCTGCCGTGGCGTGCGATTTTCGTGATTGTTGTTCCAATCGTGCTTATTGTCTCGTTACCGGTTGGGCTGAAGTGTATTCGTCAAAGCCGCCCGACTGAGGAAGCACAGTTGAACCCGCTTCAGTTTGTGGCGATTGTGCTCGCCTTGTGCGGTCTTATTTTCGCGCTTAACCAAGCTGGTATCGCGATTAGTGCTAGCGTTGATGGCACTGGTTCGGCCCTGCGTCCGGCGATTATTGCAGTGATCAGTTTGATTATTGGCGTTGGTTCGCTGATATTCTTCGGCTGGTCAAGTAGCCGTTCATTCTCGCCACTGATTCGACTCGGTTGGATGCACGACCCAGTAGTACTCCTGCATCTGATCGCATACTTAGTGTTGCCGATTGTTGGTATTGGATTTGGTTACGTGATTACTAATGTGGCGCAGCTTTCGCTTGGTACGTCCGCGTTTACTGCTGGTGCGCTCGTGCTGCCGGGTGCGTTGATTGGCGCATTTTTCGCACCGGTTGGCGGTATGCTGTACGACCGGTTTGGTGCTCCTCGCCCAGTACTTGCTGCTATTGGTATTGCGACGCTCGGCCCGGTGTTACTGCTCGTGTTCTCAATGCATTTGACACCGGCACTGCTCGCTGGATTCTACTTTATTTTCGGCTTGTGTTATGCGCTTGGATATTCGAATATTATGACTAGCGCGTTGAGTGGTATTGATCACGAGTTCACGCCGGATGGCAATGCGGTATTTCAGACGTCGCTGCAGTTTGGTGGAGCGGTGGGTACTGCACTGTTCTCTACGATTCTCGGCGTGGCGCAAGCCGGTTCCGGTGAAGAAGGCACAGCTGCATTCCGTCATGCAACTGCGGTTGGCGGCGCATACGTGTTTGCCACGATGACTCTTATCTGCATTATTGCACTGTGCGCGCTGATCGCCGCATTCCGCATCCGCGCTTCGCGCCGATAACGGCTTATCAATTATTCGAGCGTGTGGCTCCCACATGAGGGGAGCCACACATGTTATGCGGCGAGCGCTTTTTTGACGCGGTTGAGACTGACGGGCTTTGGTGTGCCGAGTTCTTGTGCCCATAGGGACACATAAAACTCTTCGAGCATCCAGCGTGCTTGTGTTGCTTTATGCATTAACGCTTCATGCCGTGGCCCAGCTGGTTCAGCTTTCGCTTGTGCGAGTGCTTTATCAACGAGTTGCTTGGCCTCATCAGCTTCCCAAGCCCAGCGAACATCACGATTCTTATCGCTCTTTGCTTTCGTCAAACGCATGCGATCCGCCTGTAGATAGCGTGGAATCTGCGCTAACGCATCTGGGGGAGTAGCGCCGATAAATCCGGGGAATACGAGCGTCGCAATATGTTCACGTACTGATTGCAACACGGACAGCATCGGCAAATCAGCTTTACCGCTCGTTGCCTTATCCACTTCAGCATAGCGTTGCAGAATCGTAATCACATCATGCGCTACCGCATACACGGTGTCTTCAAACACTTGTGTCACACCCAACACTGCATCAGCTAACGCATCATCATTTGGCAATGTATCAATCGCAGGTAGGAGTCGTTTCACTGCCGCCAACTGTAAATCTTCCACCAAATCTTTCGTCGACGAATACGGTGCAGCCGCCAACATGAGTGCTTCCGTACCCAGCCAACGAGACGAAATACGCTCCGATGGCAGTCGCAACGCATCCAACGCGCCACGCCACAGCATCGTCGCACGCGATTCAGTAGTCGCACCAGCCTTATGCAACAGATTCGCATGCTCTACCAGTCGACCCTCATCAGCCGCACGATCAGCTTGCTTCTTGACCATCTGACGTGCCGACGCTTCCGCTTGCGCTGCAAACCGACGCTGCAACTCAACCAACGACTTGCTAGAACCAAGCACCTTCACCGGACCACGTCCACCGCGCCGGCTGCCACGAGCATTCTTCGGTGCAGGTAACTGCTGTTCAACTACAAACGTCATCCGCAGATACGGGTTCAGTTTCTCCCACAAGTCACCAGTAAGCACTTCAGGATGAATCTGTGCGCCAATCGTCTCAATTGCTGCACGAGTAAACGCATGCGGTAAATCAGGCCAACGCGTCTGACCATCCGTGTCGACCGGTGGCAACTGCGGATGCCCACGATCACCGGAACCCGGCAACGCTTCATAATGCTCGTCAATCCACGCACGAATACGACGCGCATTGTCTGGAGCTGGCACAAACTGCACGCGCAACGATTTAGGCAACGCTTTAATCATGCCCACAATCAGCTCGTTCAACAAGCCCGGCACATTCCACGTAAACTGTTCCGGCGTCAGGCGAGACAAGACTTTCAACGGCACATGCACGGTCACACCGTCGGCAGGATCATGCGGGTCGTAGACGTAGCTTAACCGCAAGTCAATCGGCTGACCGTCCGTGCCAAGCGTATGCCAATGATCCGGATAATCCGCCAACGACACCGACTCAGTCGAACTCAAACGCTCAACTTTATCCGGGTCAAAATCCAACAGATGCGGATGCTCATCGTGCTCGCGCTTCCACCATTTCGCTAAATCCGCCACCGACGTCACGTCACTGGGAATCACCGACTGATAAAAGTCAAACAAATCCTCGTCACTCACTGTTTGCGCGATTTGACGCGTGCGACTCGCATCATCAGCAGCATCTTCGAGAATGTCACGATTACGGCCGATAAACTCGTCGTAACTAAACCGCTGCTGTATATCACCCTCGACTAAACCCTGTCGAATCAGAAAATCACGCGCTTCAGGCGGGTTAATACGACCCCACTGCACAGTACGATCCTGCACAATCGGCAAGCCATACAACAGTACTTTTGCACTCGCCACCGCAGAGCCGCGCGAACCTGACCAATGCGGTTCCGCATACGTGGTACGCGTCAACTGGCCAGCCAACGGTTCCGCCCACGCCGGGTCAATCGCCGCTGAATACCGTGCCCATAAACGACTCGTTTCCACCAGTTCGGTACTCATCACCCATGCTGGCGTCGATTTAGCCACACTGGAGGCTGGAAACAGTGCGAAGTGTGTGCCGCGTGCACCCTGATAATCGTTTTTTGCCATCTTCTGCGCGCGTTTGATCGCTTTCGCACGAGCCGCACCCTTCAGACCCGTAAAATCAGACGCTTTCGGCTCACGCACCACCTGCATACCCATCATTGACAGCAGACCGGCAAGCATCGAGGTATGAATCCCGCGATCATCCCACGAACAACGCAACGAGCCCGCTGCCTGCTGATTGATTGGCAATTGACGAATCGCAAGCTCAGGACGAGACGCAGGCTGCGGCGAGCCGACAGTGAACTTGAGCTCATGGCACATGTCCGTCAGCTGATTCACCAAATCTTTCCACTGACGCACGCGTAGCCAACTGAAATACTCGTTTTTACAGATACGTCGCAACGCCGAATTACTCGGCTCACCATCCGCTTGGAATATACGATCCCATATATTCAACGCGGTTAAATAATCACTCGTCGGGTCGGCGTATCGGTTATGAATACGATCAGCCTCGTCACGCGCCTCGTCTGGCCGCTCACGCGGATCTTGCAAACTCAAAAACGCGACAATCACCAACACTGCCGCCAACGTATCCGGTGTCGTTGAACGCGCAGCTTCAATCACCATGCGACCCAAGCGAACATCAATCGGAATACGCGCCAATTGGCGGCCAATATGCGTAAGCGTCACCTCACCATGCCGCCGAGCAACCGCTTTCAGCTCGGTCAGCTCATTAAAACCATCCGACACAGCTCGCATATCTGGCGGATCAATAAAGCCGAACGTCGTTACATCCTCAGCCGTGCGAGCCACACCAACAGACAACATATGCAGTACAACCGCGCCCAGTGATGTACGCAAAATCTCCGGTTCAGTAAACCGAGGTCGTGTCTCATAATCGTCACGAGAATACAAGCGAATCGCAATACCATCTGCAATACGACCACAACGACCACTTCGCTGGTCGGCGCTTGCTTGCGAAATCGGCTCAATCGGCAGTCGCTGCACTTTCGCAGTCTTTGAATAACGCGAAATACGGGCAGTACCAGGATCAACCACGTAACGAATACCCGGCACAGTGAGCGACGTTTCCGCCACATTCGTTGCAATCACAATACGCTGATGCGTATGCGGTTCAAACACACGATGCTGATCTTTCGCAGACAATCGCGCAAACAACGGCATAATCTCAATTGCATCCGGCCGACGCATATCGTCAACACGCGGCCCATAATGACGACGCAACGCGTTTTCAAACTCATGAATATCGCGCTCGCCAGACGCGAACACGAGAATGTCACGCGCGCCGCGCTCATGACTTGAATGAATCACCAATTCAGCACAAGCGCGAGCCACAGCCGTCGGCATGTCCATATCTGTGTCCGTATCGCGAGCATTATTGCGACTGTTCTCACTCGGAGCAGCCGACAGACGCTCATACTCCTCATCGCCGGGCATCGCACCAGTTTCAAAACCGGGAACCGTTCGCATTAATGCAGGCGCAGTACCAAGCGGCTCATACACCACTTGCACAGGGAACGTACGGCCAGAAACTTCAATCACCGGCACTTTCGCATGCAACGCATGCTCAAAATGCTCACGAAACTTCACCGAATCAATCGTTGCTGACGTGATAATAAGCTTCAAATCACGCCGCTGCGGTAACAGAGCCGTCAAATAACCAAGCAGAAAATCGATGTTCAGACTGCGCTCATGCGCCTCATCAATCACAATCGTATCGTACTGGTTGAGCTGAGGATCACGTTGAATCTGCGCAAGCAGAATACCATCCGTCACTACGCGCAACCGTGTTTTCGGAGAACTCTCGTCAGTAAACCGCACTTGATAACCGACCTCGTCGCCCAAGCGCACATCCATTTCTGTAGCAATACGCTCGGCAACAGTACGCGCGGCAAGACGACGCGGCTGCGTATGCACAATCTGCTTACCATGCGTACCACGGCCAATTTCAAGCAGAATCTTCGGCAACTGCGTCGTTTTACCTGAGCCAGTCTGACCGGAAACGATCACAACCTGATGATGACGCACCGCATCAGCGATCTCCTCGCGCGCGGCAGACACTGGCAGTTCAGACGGATATTCAAATTTCATGAAAGTAACAGTTTCCTGACTTAAGTACGTTGATACTAGTGATACTGAAACGTGAGAAACGACAATGATGCGCTGTATTTACACCAACTACCAGCTACCCGCGTACCACTTCGATCACACGATAACCCTTCGCAGAATGATACTTTGACACGGCATACTCATCGCCAAGCGCTTGCGCAAGCCACGGGATCAGCGAATCCGCACCGAGATTCTTCTGTACCACCAAATACGCGGCACCACCCTGCGGTTTCAAACGCGGCAACCACGTCATGAGCAACGTGTGCAGCGCCTCCTTGCCAACACGAATCGGTGGATTTGACCAGATATAATCAAACACGAGATCATCCGGCATAGTCTTGCAACCTGCGACCGATTGCTGCGGCAGGGGAGCGCCAGAGTCATCACACTGCGTCGCATACACATGATCGCAACCATTGTGTCCTGCATTCGCAGCCGTCAGTTCGAGCGCACGCGCATTTACATCCACCGCCCACACATCAGCCGACGGCGAAGCCAACGCCATCGCCAACGACACAGGACCCCAACCACAACCGAGATCAAGAAACGTGCCAGACTGAGGTAGCTGCGGCACTTCACGCAACAACACCGACGTGCCCAAATCCAAACGAGACCCAGAAAACACGCCATTCGACGTTTCAACCTGCACCTCATGGCCTTGCAACGTGACCGTCAACGTGCGACGCACATCCTCAGACTCAGGATTGGCGGAAAAATACTGCTCGACCATACAACTCCTTACACCACTTAACATGCGGTCATCGCTCGTTCATCTCTAGCTGGGCACAAGCCATGCTGTGCGGGACATCCCGTGTCCGTGAGGGTCCTCCCATAGAGTCATGTCGCCCAAAACGATGATAATAAAGACCACCATAGTTCAATCGTGAGTCAAGAGGTCAGCCAAGAGGTGCCATTGAGCGAGCAGAATCCGCAATCCGCCATCGACAAAACCGTCACACACCAGATCGATACGCATCACAATGCAGACAGTCTGACGGCAGACGAGCCATCGTTAACCGGCGTACTGGCCGAACAGTCTGATGTATTGCTCGACGAGTCCATGCAGTCGGAGCAATGGAATGAAAGTCATGATGAGGCTTGGCAAGAACGTGAGTCACGCAACCAGCTCAAGCATGTCACCGGTCTCGGCGAGCTAGAAGACGTCACTGAAGTTGAATACCGTAAGGTACGACTCGAACGTGTCGTACTCGTTGGCGTATGGTCAAGCGCAACTACGACAGCTGCAGCGGCTGAAGAATCGTTACGAGAGCTTGCTGCGCTCGCTGAAACTGCTGGTGCTGTGGTGTGTGATGGTTTGCTGCAGCACCGCTATCGTCCAGATGCAGCTACGTATGTTGGCTCGGGTAAAGCGAAAGAAATTGCTGACATTGTGGCGCGAGAAGAGGCGGATACGATTATCGTGGACGATGATCTGCCGCCGAGCCAGCGACGTGCGCTCGAAGATGCGACCAAAGTGAAAGTTGTCGACCGTACTGCGGTGATTCTTGATATTTTTGCCCAGCATGCTACGAGCCGCGAAGGCAAAGCGCAGGTAGAGTTGGCGCAGCTTGAATACATGCTGCCGCGACTGCGCGGTTGGGGTGGTTCACTGTCTCGTCAGGCCGGTGGACGTGCAGCTGGCGCGGACGCTGGTATTGGTTCGCGAGGACCAGGCGAGACGAAGATTGAGATGGACCGTCGCGTAATTCGTACGCGTATTGCTCGATTACGGCGTCAGATTAAGCAGATGGCTCCTGCACGTGAGGTTAAGCGCGGTTCGCGTCGCCGATTTGGGTTGCCGACGGTTGCGGTAGTCGGTTACACGAACGCTGGCAAATCGTCGCTGACGAATCGACTCACTGGCTCAACTGAGCTCGTAGAAAACGCGTTATTTGCAACGCTTGATACTGCTGTACGACGCGCGCGAGCTAAGGACGGGCGACTCTACGCGTATGTTGACACGGTTGGATTCGTGCGGCGACTGCCTACGCAGCTGATTGAAGCGTTCAAGTCAACTCTTGAAGAAGTGGCTGACGCTGATCTTATTGTGCACGTGGTGGACGGTTCCCATCCTGACCCGTTCTCGCAAATTGACGCGGTCAACGATGTGCTTGCGGATATTGAGGGAGCGGCTGAAATTCCGCGCATTCTCGTGTTTAATAAAGCGGACCGTATCGATGAGACCACTCGTGAACGGTTATTGGCATTGGAACCGGATGCTCATATCGTATCTGCATACGATGGTGAAGGTATTGAAGCGCTTCGCGAGCAGATTGAGCGTATGTTGCCGATGCCGAACGTGCATGTCCATGCGTTGCTGCCGTATGCATCTGGCTCGCTGCTGTCGCGAATTCGCGAATACGGGCATGTGACAGACGTGCAATATCGTGACGACGGCATGATGATTGACGCGGAGGTGGGCAGTCATTTAGCGGCTCAAGTGATGGAACAGGCGATTGATTAACGGCTGAGGGCGTGTGTTGTATCGCCTGGATTTCACAATATGAACGTCGTTTTTGGACAGGGAATGTGAGCGCTCTCATATGTGACGAAAATCACTTATAGTTCTTGCGGCACGTGCGTCAGAAACGTCATCGTGTGTGGATAGAGTGAATGTGTTGTTTGGATGAATGCCGACACAATCGGCAGAATTTTCAAGAGAGGTCGCTAACAACATGGCTGAATTAAGCGTCAAGCCCACTAAGCTCGCAGTCGTCGGTGCCGGTGCAGTCGGCTCCACCCTCGCTTTCACCGCCGCTCAGCGTGGCGTTGCTCGTGAGATCGTCCTCGAGGACATTGCCAAGGAACGCGTTGAAGCTGAAGTGCTCGACATGCAGCACGGCTCCAGCTTCTACCCGGCCGTCTCCATCGACGGTTCCGATGATCCGGAGATCTGCCGCGATGCCGACATGATCGTCATCACCGCTGGTCCTCGTCAGAAGCCAGGCCAGTCCCGTCTTGAACTCGTTGGCGCAACCGTCAAGATCCTGCAGGCCATCATGCCGAACCTTGTCAAGGTTGCTCCGAACGCCATCTACATGCTCATCACCAACCCGGTTGATATCGCAACCCACGTTGCACAGCGCATCACCGGCCTGCCAGAAAACCAGATCTTCGGCTCCGGCACCAACCTCGATTCCGCTCGTCTTCGCTTCCTGATCGCTGAGCAGACCGGCGTCTCCGTCAAGAACGTTCACGCCTACATCTGCGGTGAGCACGGCGACTCCGAAGTCCCGCTGTGGGCTTCCGCCACCATCGCTGGTGTTCCAATGTGCGATTGGACCCCGCTGCCGGGTCACGAGCCGCTCGACGCCGCCAAGCGTGAAGAGATCCATCAGGAAGTCAAGAACGCTGCTTACAAGATCATCAACGGCAAGGGCGCAACCAACTACGCCATCGGCATGTCCGGCGTTGACATCGTTGAAGCCGTACTCTCCGACTCCAACCGCATCCTCCCTGTTTCCTCCATGCTCAAGGACTTCCACGGCATCTCCGACGTTTGCATGTCTGTCCCGACCCTCCTCAACCGCTCCGGCGTCAACACCCGCATCAACACCCCGGTCTCCGACCGTGAGCTTGCGGCCCTCAAGCGCTCCGCTGAGACGCTGAAGGAAACTGCCGCCCAGTTCGGCTTCTGACAATATCAGTGAGTGACGGAGCGTATACCGCCTTTCCTCAGCCTCGACGTGCCTTTGCACGCCTTCGGCTTCGCACGGCGGTCTCCGCACGCGTCACTCACTGATATGACAATATGGCGAACGACGGAGCGCCCGCTGCGTTGCTCCTCGGTCGCTGTACTGAGTAAAGCTTCCCTTGGGTAGGTTTGCGGTCGCACGCGTCGTTCGACATATTGTGTGCATGGCGAATGATGTAGTATTGTTTGTCTGAGAACTTTTGAGAAACCCCGGCATAATGCCGGGGTTTCTTGCATTTTGGGACTAATGAGAATGGTTGTGAGAAGCGGTTTCAGCAGCTGACAGCCACGGAAAGATAGAACATATGGCGCATAATCACGAGTCTGTATCAACTAGTGCAACAGATGGGCGAGCACATCAGCAACGGCTAACCATGACATTAGCGCTCACCGGAACCGTATTCATAGCCGAAGTAGTTGGTGCCATCATTACTGGTTCGCTAGCACTACTCGTTGATGCTGGACACATGCTTACCGACATGTCAGTGCTCATCGCCGCCACCATAACCGCCATTCTCATGCGGCGCAAGCCCAGCAATACTCGCACATGGGGTTGGGCTCGACTTGAAGTGATCACAGCTGGTGTCGGAGCACTTATTCTTCTTTTCGTAGGTATTTACGCACTTGTTGAATCCGGAATGCGTCTTTTTGGCCCATCCGAAGCGGACGTGCGTGATCCTAGACTGCTATTGTTCTTCGGCATACTTGGATTAGCGGCAAACGTGGGATCAATAGCTATCCTTGCTTCTCAAAGCAAAGATAACATGAATATGAAAGCCGCATTCCTTGAAGTCATGAACGACGCATTAGGTTCAGTTGCAGTCGTTATTTCCGCTATCGTCATGATGAGTACCGGTTGGACTGGATTTGACGCTGTAGCCGGCGGTATTATCGCACTTCTCATGATTCCACGAGCCATAGCATTACTGCGCAATGCAGTCAAAGTACTTCTTGAAGAAACGCCCGACGGGCTAGACCTTGATGCCGTACGTGAGCATCTCGAAGGGGTACCACATGTCGTTGCTGTACACGACTTACACGCCAGTACAGTCTCCACCGGCATGCCCATTCTAACTGCACACGTTGTTGTTGAACCCGGGCTCACCATGCAGCAGGCGGCCGAAATTCTCGAACAGTTACAAGATTGCCTACGCGATCATTTTCCGGTATCGGTACCGCACACAACATTCCAACTCGAACCACAAGGATATCAATCTGTTAGCGGTGAGCGTGTACACCGCTAACAGATTGGCTCTGTTAAATCAGAATTGACATTGATTCTTTCCTTGGCTCTCCTTGCTAGGGGAGCCAAGCGAAGCTGACTGAGGGGTAGTCTCCATGCATATGTCAAAGCTGGTTTAACAAAGCGATTAAATTTTTCGCAGTACAGTGACTACTCGACCCATGATTTGTGCGTGAGTGCCGTCAATGGGGGAGTACGCAGGATTATGCGGCATGAGCCACACATGACCATTGTCATTGCGGAATGTTTTAACCGTTGCTTCATCGCCGAGCAAAGCTGCCACGATATCCCCGTTGACTGCTGTATGCTGTTCACGCACTACCACAAAGTCGCCGTCACAGATCGCAGCGTCAACCATAGAATCGCCATGCACTTCAAGCATGAATAAATTACCGGTACCAGTCAATCGCTCCGGCAACCTCATAACATCGTCAACATGCTGTTCTGCGGTAATCGGTACGCCAGCCGCAATGCGACCTACTAACGGCACATCATGAGACTGCTGAATAGCAATACTGGCATTATCTGGGAACGGCAACACCGTAGCTGCCGTTGTTGCAGAGTCTTTCGCCCGAGGTGCTGGTGAAACTGAAGACTCCACCAATTCAATGGCGCGGCCCTTATTGGCATTCATACGAATAAAGCCTTTTTCCTCTAACACCTGCAACTGATGTTTTACCGAGGAAGGGCTTTTTAATCCAGCAGATTCGCCAATTTCACGGAATGATGGCACAAAGCCTCGTTCTGCGACATGAGTTCGGATCGCATCGAGCACTTTGCGCTGGCGCTCAGTCAATGCACTTTCCTGAGGCGGTTCGTTTGACCGTTTCGGAGTAAATGGGATAGTGCTCACGGTTGGCTCCTTTCATGTCCCCATTAGCATACCGTGAAATCAACAATAAATCAAACATCTGTTCGCATGTCGTGTTGCGCTTGTCGAACATATGTGCCACAATCAGAACTATTGTTCGACAGAACATACGTTCGAAAGGATGTGGTCGTTATGGTATTCGCAACAATGGAGTCCGGGGCGATGGCGGCATCTCATAAGATGGCAGCTGCTGGTAGAACGCGTTGCGCCGAGCCAATGCATGTGCATGTTCCGTTTCGTCTTAATCTTCGTGGTCGTGTTGTTGCTGCACTGCTCTGTGCGCTGTTGACTTGGGTTGCTTATTCATGGGTTCTTCCTCAGCAAGCTGATTCAGCGCCAACACCTATGCAGGTAACAACCTATACCGTTCAGCCTGGCGATACACTGTGGTTTTACGCTGAGATGATTACTCCGCAAGGGGGAGATGTGTCACAGCGTGTTGAGGAACTAATCCGTCTCAACCATCTTGATTCTTATATGCTTGAGGCAGGGCAGAGCATTGTTGTGCCGCAACAACAAGAATGATTGGGTGACGTTTTGCGTGTCAGACATGACTCACGCTATTGTTATGGGCATGCATTGCCCTTTTTGTCAACAACCAGATACCAAGGTCGTAGATACGCGTATCAGTGAGGACGGTTTTTCTATTCGTCGTCGTCGTGAATGTTTGAAATGCCATAAACGTTTTACGACGGTGGAGACTACTATGCTTCTGGTCACTAAACGTTCTGGCAATAGTGAGCCGTTTGATCGTAACAAGGTCATTTCCGGTGTGCGCAAGGCATGTCAAGGTCGTCCTATTAAAGAAGAGGACCTGAAACGACTTGGTCAGCAGGTGGAGGAGGATCTGCGCTCTCGAGGCTTGGCGGAAGTCAAGTCGGAAGATGTCGGCAAGGCGATTCTCACTCCGTTAAAGAAGCTTGACAAGGTTGCTTATCTACGTTTTGCAAGCGTGTATCAAGACTTCGATGGACTTGAAGACTTCCAACGAGCTATCGATGAACTGAAGAGTGAATGAATTATCGCTCCAATTGCGCATGCGATGATCGCAATAACATGAGTAG
Source organism: Bifidobacterium hapali (assembly GCF_002259755.1). Classification (GTDB taxonomy): domain Bacteria; phylum Actinomycetota; class Actinomycetes; order Actinomycetales; family Bifidobacteriaceae; genus Bifidobacterium; species Bifidobacterium hapali. The sequence continues at coordinate 24,420 of NZ_MWWY01000020.1, read as the reverse complement.
TTGGTATTGCGTTGATGTGCTAGTCGTTAATAGGTGGCAATAAGAAGAGCTCAATACAGCAAACGGGTGATCACAAGCAATGCAGCTTATAATCACCCGTTAGTGTGTATCACAATGATCTCAGCTAATCACTCGCATGCGAATGGTTCCTTCGATACGACGCAGTGCGTCCAAAGCGGCCTCACTCGGCGCCTGAGACACATCGGTGACCACATAACCGAGTTCACCTTCGGTACCGAGGGCCTGTGCCGCGATGTTAATATTTTCCTCGCCAAGCACATGGTTAACCTTGGCAAGCACACCAGGCAGATTGGCGTGCAGGTGGGCAATACGAGCCGTACCGGGTAACGAGCTCAACGTGATCTGTGGCAAGTTCACTGAGAGCATGGTAGAACCCTTCTCCCAGTAATCTTCAAGACGTTGTGAGACAAAGTGTCCAATAGCCTCTTGAGCTTCTAGCGTTGAACCACCGATATGTGGCGTGAGAATCATATTGTCTTCATCAGCCAGCGGCGTTGAGAACGGGTCCCCGCTCTTCTTCGGTTCAACAGGGAACACATCAACTGCAGCACCAGAGAGATGACCAGAATCAAGATGCTGTTTGAGCGCATCCAAATCAGCCACAAAACCACGCGACAGGTTGATAAAAATTGCACCCTGCTTCATATGCGCGAACTGATCTTTACCGAAAAATCCGGTGTTCGACTTACGCCCATCCACATGAATAGTCACGGCATCAGATTGCTCAAGTAACTCGTTCAACGTGTCGCAACGATGAGCATTGCCCATCGCCAGTTTTTCCTCAGTGTCATAAAACACTACGCGCATGCCCAATGCTTCAGCCAGCACCGACAATTGCGAGCCAATATTGCCATATCCAATAATGCCCAGTGTTTTGCCGCGCACTTCATGCGACCCAGACGCTGACTTATCCCACACGCCACGCTTCATATGATGTGTATGCGCAGGAATACGGCGCATCAGGCAGATGATATCGCAAATCACCAATTCCACAACAGAACGAGTATTCGAATAAGGAGCATTAAACACCGCAAGTCCGTGGCGCCCTGCATAGTCGAGATCTACTTGATTGGTGCCGATGCAAAAGCAGCCAACAGCTGTCAGCTCAGGGCGTGCGTCAATCACCTTGCGTGTGACACTTGTCTTCGATCGGATTCCTAACAGATCAACGCCATCAAGTGCGTCAATAAGCTCGTCTTCGCTCAATGCACCACTGCGTGTTTCAACCTCGAAACCGTGGTTACGCAACGATTGCACCGCAAAAGGATGAATATTTTCCAGTAGCAAAGCTTTAGGCATAACTCCACCTTAGATGGTTAGATCGTTTTCGTCTTGCTTTGTCCGCACTATAAGCAGTCGTTGTGTCGGACGGGTCATGGCAACATACAAATCAGATGCGGCCACTAAACGGGAAGGCGCCTCTTGTTCAATCAATCCCGGCTCCACAACAATCACAGCGTCATATTCCAGACCCTTGACTTCTTGAATGCTGCATACGCTGACTTGCTCATCCCAAGCGCTTTGCTCACGCAAACGAGCATAACGGTCAGCCGGAAGCGCTCGCTGAAGCGCTTGCCGCACATGTTCAAGTACTGCATCATGCAACGAATCCGGTGTCAACACTGCAACACGACCCGTACCATCATCGCTCACGAATTCACGAGTCAACTCAACCGTGCGAGCAGCAACATCCTCAAGCAGTGCTTCTTGATCTTCTACGCATGAGCGTCGCACCGAATCAGGAAGAGCGCGAACTGCTTTAACTGTGGAAATATAGAGTCCTTCACGCTCAGCAAATTGCGACGCGAGATCAGAAACTTCTTGAGGGTTACGATAATCAATCGTCAGTTCGTTCAGGCTCCAATGAGCTTCACCAAAGAGACGATCCATAACACGTTTCCACGAACGCGTACCGCCTAGTGACGAGGTTTGTGCAACATCGCCAACAATAGTGAATGAACGAGATGGACAACGTCGCAAGAGCATGCGCCAATCCATAGCAGTCAATTCCTGTGCCTCGTCCACAACGATATGCCCGTATGTCCATTCACGGTCAGAAGCAGCACGTTGCGCGGTCAATTCAGTGTCGGCACCGTTGATATTATCAACCAACATTTGTGCGGTAACAATACCTGAACCAATACCATTTTGCGCAAGCGTATCGCGCGCAAACTGTTCTTCTTCGGCGCGCGCGGCATCCTTAGCGCTGACACGGCCAGCGGCTTTCGGGTCGGGGCCGAGCAATTCCATAGCCTCATCGAGCAGCGGAATATCAGAACGAGTCAGCGGCGAGCCTTTCGGACGAGCCAACGCACGAATCTGATCGGCTGTAAGCCACGGAGCAAGTCGGTGCAGTCGTTCAGGATGCGACCATAACTGGTCAATTAACCACGGTGCATTCATCGGCAGCCACGCGAGATTAATAGTCTTACGCACCTTATCGTCCATACGCAGTAGTGACGTGACGCGATTTAACTCTGTTTCATCAGGCGTGTAATCCAATTGTTCGGCATATCGCGTGCGCATTGCGGCAAGAATGCTACGCACGAACGTTTCACGAGCTTTATTATGCGGTTGCCTCGTGCGCCGTGCATCAGCTTGTGCCTGCTCAATATCAACGGCCAACATCGGTACAGCAAAACCGTTAACGCGCGCAGTTGGCAAATCGGCAGGAACGCGCACGCGAGCGGTGATTGCATCAGCAATCAGTCGAGCCATACGCCGATCGCCTTTCAACATAGCTGCTACTGGTGAGTCAGTCACAGTTGCTGAAAATCCGGGGACAAGATCACCGATTGTACGACTGACCACGCCAGTTTCACCGAGCGAAGGCAACACTTGGTCAATGTAACGCAAGAATGTTGAACTCGGCCCGACAACAAGCACACCAGAACGTTCGAGCGTGCGTCGATGCGTATACAACAAGTAGGCGGCACGATGCAGCGCAACCGCAGTTTTACCAGTGCCTGGACCGCCTTGCACTACAACAGCCTGATTCATATCTGAACGGATAATGCGATCCTGCTCGGCCTGAATCGTGGCCACAATATCAGTCATTTTGCCGGTTCGACGAGAACTCAACGATGCAAGCAACGCACCTTCACCGGTGAGTGTGCCGGAAGCTGCTGCCTGATCAACTTGATGCGAATCAATATCAAGCACTTCGTCTTCAATACCAACCACTTCCCGGAATCGCAACGTCAAGTGGCGGCGCATCACGATGTCACCATGATTCGACGGAGTCGCCTCATAAAACGGGCGAGCGGCTTCAGCACGCCAGTCAGTCAGAATTGGCTCATGATTGTCGTCGGATAAACCAATGCGACCGATATAACGCCGATCAGCCTTGACATTGTCAAGCCGACCGAATACGAGACGATCTTCAACGGCGCGCATTTGCGTAAGCCGGTCTTCGTACATGGTGGCGAATGAGTCACGCTCGGTGCGTTGAGTGGGTGAACCGTGCGAGCCTGCAGCGCGTACGGTATCGAGGCGTGATTTCACCTGCGCACGCAACGCATCAAGTCGGCCATACGCACGGTCTACAGCCTGCTGCTCCTCGTGAATTTGCGCCGCATACTCCGACATACCCCTGCTCTCCTTGATCGGTGTGATCTGTGATCGCTGTGATCGTTGTGATCAGTGTTGCTGAAAACTCAGGCATTCCAATTTACTCCAAGGACCCTACGACCACTATCACAGGTGAACTCGCCAGATGAATTCTTTATGAACTACCCCCGTACAAATGGATGTATAGACGGGGTGCATCATGCCCCAACGCACACGTGATATCCAAACATGACGTTACCGAGTGGGGAATGTGATCGAAAAAGCATGGAAAATGTGAAAAAGTGGGGTTTTATGGTGATCAGTGGGGTAAAGTGGTGAACCAGCTGTGGCATCAGTATCGGTGACGGCAAATCGACAACTGAACTCAAGGAGGTGGAAATGGACGATCAGCAAACCATGCCGAACGTTCAGAGCACCTCTGCGAACCAAAATTCGGGCAATTCGGGCGTCGGCGCGCCTGCATTCGACCCGATGGCCGGCATGCCGCCACTGCTACTGGGAACGTACACTCCCAAAATCGACGCAAAAGGTCGCCTTGCCTTACCAGCTAAGCTGCGCGGTCAGCTTGGCCCGGGCATGGTGATGGCACGCGGTCAAGAACGCTGTATCTACCTGTTACCGCAGGTCGAGTTTCGCCGGATAGCTATGCAAATCCAGCGCACATCGATGGGTAACAAGGCAGCACGTGATTATTTGCGTGTGTTCTTGTCTGGCGCAGTCGATCAGGAGCCTGACAAGCAGGGGCGCATTCTGGTGCCACAGATGCTGCGCGACTACGCAAACCTCGGCACGGACGTAGTTGTGATTGGTGTAGGAACGCGAGCCGAGATTTGGAACAAGCAGGCGTGGGAGGAATACCTTGCTGCACAAGAGCAGGGATATTCCGATATCGCAGACGACGTACTACCGGCGGTGGAATTCTCATGATTGATGTAACAGCCATTCACCAGCCCGTACTGCTCAAGCAGTGCGTGGACTTGGTCGCGCCCGCGCTTGTGCGACCGGGATCAGTAGTCGTTGACTGTACGCTCGGACTTGCCGGTCACGCTGTGAATTTCCTCAAAGCCGCGCCGAACGCTCGTCTCATTGGTATTGACCGCGATGCTGAAGCGCTGGCGCTCGCTACTGAGCGTATGCGCAACGATGGTTTATCAGATCGTTTTACACCAGTGCATGCGGCATTTGATGAATTTGCTGCGGTACTCGATGATTTGCAGATTGACACGGTGAACGCTGTGTTCATGGACTTGGGATTGTCGAGTTTGCAAATTGACGAGACAGATCGTGGATTTTCTTATTCGCATGATGCGCCGCTTGACATGCGTATGGATGTCAGTCAACCGTTGACTGCTGAACGTATCGTCGCAACGTATTCTGTCGACGATTTGACTCGTATTTTCCGTGACTATGGTGAGGAACGATTCGCGCGTCAAATAGCGCGTGAAATCGTCAAGCGGCGTGACCTTGAGCCGATCACGTCTTCGGCTCAGCTCAGTCGTCTGGTCGACGAGGTTGTACCGCAAGCGCATCGCCCTGCCGGCAATCCAGCAAAACGCGTATTCCAAGCACTACGTATTGAAGTCAACGGTGAGCTAGATAAGCTCGCGCGCACACTGCCGCAGATCGCCGCGCATTTGGCTGTGGACGGTCGGATCGTGGTCGAGTCGTACCACTCACTTGAAGATCGAACAGTCAAAACATTCATGACGCAGGGATTGAAGATTGATGCACCTGCCGGTTTGCCGATGATTCCGCCGGATGCTGAACCGTTCTTTGAGGAGCTTACGCGCGGCGCGATGAAGGCAGACGAGACAGAAATCGCAAGCAACCCGAGATCTGCTTCGGTGCGTCTTCGTGCGGTGCGGCTGACTCGTCCTATTCCTGAACGGCGCATGCGCGCGATCAACGAAGACGGTGAACGTTATATGCAAGGTAGCCGTGATGGACAGAATCGTGGCCGTGGCCGCAATCATGCTGCCAATCATGCCGGCAATCGGAGTCGGACAAGTCGGACAGGAAAGGATCGTCGATGAGCAACCGAGCACGAACAGTACGCTCTGGCGACATGCGATCCAATGCTGTACCTTCGACGAGTCGACGTCCACAGTCAGTAACCGCATCGCCTCGGCCGCAACTGCACGTTGTCTCCGATACAGGCAAACAGCGTAACGCAGTAACCGGTGGTTTAACCAGACTCGTTGTGTGGACTCGTTCACGCAGCACGTCACTGTTTCACATTGTGATCGCGGCCCTATTCCTTGCCGCTACGCTAGTGGGCGCATTGGTTTTACGCACGCAGATGGTGGAGAACTCGTTTGAAGCTGCATCGGTACAAGCGAACATCACTCAGCTCACGCAAGATGTTGAGGAAGATCAAGCGAAACTCGACGCGCTCGAAGCCTCCCTGCCAGATAAGGCAGAACAACTTGGCATGGTACTGCAACAAGGCTCGCTATCTATCGACTTGAACGGGTACAAACCTGCTGAATCATCCAATACCGCTTCTCATAACTCAAATAAGACAAACGAGGCAACCAACAGCGAAAAGGCAGGTGAGGGACAGTGAATACCACGCGCAGAGTGGATCGGGCGCGTTCGTTCACCGCTCGATGCATCGCGGTTGCAGCCGTGCTGGCACTTGTTGCCTCAATCTGCCTCATCCAACTTGCGAATCTACAGTTACTCGGCAAAAACACGGCTATCGCAGCCACGCAAGGCCGCACTACAAAAGTCGCGGTCAACGCGAAGCGCGGCCGAATCCTTGATGCCAACGGTACTGTTCTCGCTCAGAGCGTTGAACGATACAATATCGTTGTCGACCCGCAACTTGCTACCGAATTCAAGCCGACTGATTGCACAAGCAAAACGAAGAATTACTGTCAGCAGATTGACGGTAAACCAGTCGGTGCGACTGGTGCCGCAGGCGTTGCTCGTCTGCTTGCGAGCGTACTCGAAGGCACAAGCGCTATGGAGTTGGGCGGGCGCATCAGCGAAGCCAATAACCGGTACTTGGTCATAGCGAAAGATGTCACGCCTGAGGTTAAGCGTAAAGTTGACGCGCTCGGACTCGGCGGCATTGTATACGGCGAATTGACCAATGAGCGTGTCTATTCAGGTGGCACTATGCTCGGCCCTATCCTTGGCGGTGTGGATGCTGAAGGCACTGGCGTGGCTGGCCTTGAGCAGATTCTTGACAAGAAGCTGACCGGTACCGATGGTTATGAGGTTTACCAGCGGGGCAACGGTGGCTCTGAGATGATTCCTGGCACGCTTACTGACTCCCAAGATGCCGTTAACGGTTCGGATGTAACGCTCACTATCGACTCGAATGTTGACTGGTATGTCAAGAAAGCGTTGACCGATGGTGTGAAAGAACATGATGCCGAGTGGGCGCTCGGAGTTGTGTACGATCTGAAAACCGGTGGTGTGCTCGCGCTCGAAGATACTGACCAGTATGAGGCTGGCAGTAGCGATGCCAAACTCAACGCGTCGCGCGTTGTCAGCGAAACTTTTGACCCTGGTTCGATCGGCAAAGTGTTCACGATGTCCGGAGAACTTCAGGAAGGCATACATAAAGCTACCGATAAGTTCACGGTGCCAGACACTATTACTGTGGACGGCCAATCGTATAAGGACGCGTCTAATCACGCTGCTAAGAATTGGACATATGCCGGTATTCTCAAGAACTCGTCAAACGTTGGCATGATTATGGCTGCCACGAATTACAGTGACGAAAAACGCTACGAGTATTTGAAAAAGTTCGGCATAGGTGAGGAAAGTGGTCTTGGCTTAAGTGGTGAATCTCCAGGCTTGCTGTACAGTTGGCGCAACTGGGATTTGCGTACGCGCAACACGGTGCTGTTCGGCCAAGGCTACACGATGAATGCTTTGCAAATCACGCGCGCTATCGCCACGATTGCCAATAAGGGCGTCATGCCGTCAATGAAAATCATTGATACCGTCACCGATGCGAACGGACACACTACAGCTGTTCCTTCCGGCGACGCGACGCGCGTAGTCGACGAGTCCGTTGCCAAAGACGTACTCAATGCGATGGAATCAGTCTCCGACCTGTACTCGCGTATCGTTTCGGTACCCGGATATCGGATTGCTGCAAAATCGGGTACGGCTGAAGTCGCTGGTGCTGACGGTCGACTCACCTCAATCGTCAGTGACTGGGTAGGTATTATTCCCGCTGATAATCCACGGTTTGTCGTCACTGTCGTCATGAAGGACGCTAAGGTCAACGCTCTCGGTGGTCTGAGCGCTGGCCCAGTGTTCGCTAAGATCGGTGAATTCCTTATGCAGAAATACAACGTATCTCCCTCACCTGCACGTACGGATGCTATTCCAGTGGAATGGTAGGCGGGCAGTGACAGAGAACGGAAAGGCGATGCGATGAGTGCGGTAAGTGAAGGCGTGTCTCGGCGTGTGACGCTCGGTTATCTCGCAGATCATTATGGGCTGGAATTAGTACCGTCATTCGCGACGAACGTTACGGTTACCTCGATATCAGATGATGTTGCATCGGTGACGCCGGGCACACTGTTCGTTCCGCGAAACCACGCCGATGCGAACGCGATCGAACAAGCGGCAGAAGCTGGTGCGTATGCGGTACTCGTATCCGCTGACCAACGTGGCGCGGCAACAAGCGCTGAATTGCCGCTACTGGTTGGCGATCTGAGCGCGGAACGGTTCGGTGAGATGGCCAGCGATATGGCAGGCGCTCCCGCGAGCCTACTGGCAGTGTTTGCACTCGCATCTAGCTCGTCGAACGCAAGTAAGGATGATATGCGCAGCAATGTGACGCGTCTGTCTCGTTTGCTGCACATGCTTGGCAATCCGGTCAGTGTGATTGATTCTGCTGGTTCGCAGTCACTGGAACGTTCGCTGCCGCTTGATTATCCGCTTGGCTCTCTTGATATTCAACGTACGCTTGGCGTATGCCAAGAGGATGGTTCTGCCGCAGTAGTGATTGCTTTGGACGAGCAAACGTTACGTGACGGGGCACTGAGCGGTGTGAACGTGGACGTGCTGGGGGTTGACGGCATGGACAGTGATCCGCGCAATCGTGATATTGCGCGTCGAATGAGGGACCGGTATGGGTTCATTATGGATGCGCAAACTCATCTGACTGGTCGCACGATTGAATCTGATCAGATTGCTATGCAGTTCCCGTCGTCGCAGGACGGTGGCATTGGCGATGTGAAACGTTCATCGTTATCGATCGCAATGGTGATGGCGGCGGGCGTGCGACGCAACAATATTCGCAATGCGTTGCGTGTCAGCCATGATTTAGGCAAGTGATCGTCTTGCACTGGTGGATGAATCACCGCGGCAGATAACAGCAGATAACAGTAACAACAGCAGCGATAGTCGGATATACGCGGGTATACAAGAGGAGCAATAGGGATATGACAGTGGACCAAACAGGCCATACAACAGGCATGATGCCGATGACCTTGACACAGATCGCCAACGCTGTTGACGGTCGGCTGACGCGTGCAGATGGTGTGGATGTGAACGCGCCAATAGCGCATTCGGCGGTAAGTGATTCTCGTCAAGCGGGTAGCGGATCAGTATTTATTGCGATTGCTGGCGAGCATGTTGACGGTCATGATTTTGTGGCATCTGTAGTTGAACAGGGTGCGGTTTGCGCACTAGTAGATCATGAAGTTGACGCACCGCTGCCACAGATCGTTGTAGCCGACACGGTTGCGGCCCTTGGAGCTCTCGCGCGGTACAACATTGAACGTCGTCGTGCCGGATCTCAGCCGTTCTCTATTATCGGTATCACCGGTTCGGTTGGTAAAACAACGACGAAGGACTTGCTCGCTTCGCTGCTGAGCGAGTTGGGACCGACGATTGCACCGTTTGGATCATTTAACAATGAGATCGGACTGCCATTAACCGCGCTAAAGGTGAATGCCGAAACACGATTCTTGGTAGCTGAGATGGGCGCGAATCATATTGGTGAAATCGCTCATTTGACTACTATCGCACCGCCTGATCTGGCTGTGGTTTTGAAGGTCGGTGTCGCTCATTTAGGTGAGTTCGGTTCAGTGGAACGTATTGCGCAAGCGAAGAGTGAGATTATTCGCGGCCTGCTACCGGGTGGTGTGAGCGTATTGAATGCTGACGACTCGCATGTGGCGGCAATGGCTGATATTGCTCCAGGTTTAGTTCGTTGGTTCGGTATTAACACCGATCAGAAGAACGGTCATGCGGCTGGCGAAACGTTGATCGCGCGCAATATTACGCAAGATGACACTGGTCATCCGCATTGTGACTTTATTCCAGTCGCTGCCGATGGCACGTATGGTGAGGCGACACCGGTAACGCTTGCTATTCGCGGCCGGCACAATGTGATGAATGCACTAGCTGCAGCGAATGTTGCCATGTATTTTGGTATGCAGCCGACTGCTATTGCGGATGTTCTCGCACGTAAAGATCACATCAGCGCGCATCGTATGGCTGTGTCTACAGTCAGCCGCAATAATGTGACGTTTACGCTGATTGATGACTCATTTAACGCGAATCCTGATTCAATGCGCGCCGGCCTTGACGGTTTAGCCGCATGGCATGCGGGTGAGCGACCTCGGCGTGTTGCGGTTCTCGGTGCGATGCTTGAACTCGGTGGTAATGAAGACGAGTTGCACCGTGCGATGGGACGGTATGCGGTTGAGATTGGTGCTGACGCAATTATCGCAGTTGGCGGCGCAGACGCGCATCTTGATGAACTCGCTGGCTCCCTAGCCGATGGAGCACGTACGGCGGCGCAACAAGGGGTTTCACCGAATGGCACAGTCCCATCGGTAGACTGGGTGCATACCGTTGATCAGGCAGACGCAAAGGTCATGGAACTGGCTGCAGGTCAAGGCGAGACGGTGGTGTTGCTCAAAGGTTCGCATGCATCGGGCTTGAGTGCTCTAGCATCTCGCTGGACGCCGCAACACTAACGTGGCGAGTAGTTGAGTAGTAGCGTGTTGCATCGCCGGGTGTGACCTATACGAACGAGTCAGGAACTGAGAGGAAATCATGATTGCACTCATCATCGGCATGCTGGTGTCGCTGGCCGTGACCATGATCGGCACACCATTGCTGATCCGTCTGGTCCATAAACTGCATTATGGGCAGTATATTCGCCAAGACGGTCCGAAATCACATCAGGTTAAGCGCGGTACGCCTACGCTTGGCGGCGTAGTGATTAACTTCGCGGTACTGCTCGGCTGGGCGGCCTCCGCATTATACCGTTATCTCAACTCGGGCAGCATACCATCATGGTCCGCAGTACTGGTGCTTTTTGCCATGTTGTCAATGGGCTTCCTCGGCTTCATTGACGATTTTGCGAAAGTGCGCAAAAAGCAGAATGAAGGTTTGACTGTTGAAGGCAAATTCATCGGCCAGTTCATTCTCGCCACCATTTACGCGGTACTTGCACTCATCGTGCCTACCAAGTCTGGTTTTCCTAGCGCACAGGCTGGTATGAGTTTTATCGAAACACCGTTCCTGAGTTTCGAGTTTGCTGGACGAATTGTCTCGATTATTCTGTTCGTGATTTGGGTAAACTTCCTGATGACCGCGTGGACGAACGCAGTGAACCTCACGGATGGACTAGACGGTTTGGCGGCCGGTTCATCCATGATTTCGTTCGCAGGCTATGCAATGATCGCGTTCTGGGAGTCCTACCACATCAAGGGTGGTGGCCATCAAGGCTTCTCCTACGCAGTTTCTGACCCGCTCGACTTAACTATTATCGCGGTGTGCGCAGCCGTTGCCTGCTTCGGATTCCTATGGTACAACTCGAACCCGGCCACGATTTTCATGGGCGACACCGGCTCGCTCGCACTCGGCGGCTTGTTTGCCGCGCTGTCGATCGCCACGCATACCGAATTCCTCGCTGTTATTCTTGGCGGACTGTATGTGATCGAAGCGATGAGTGACGTGATTCAAGTTGGCTACTTCAAGATGACACACAAACGCGTATTCAAGATGGCACCAATCCACCATCATTTTGAACTGTGCGGATGGACTGAAACGAAAGTCGTCGTACGCTTCTGGATGGTGGAACTGCTGTTCGTTCTGTGCGGTCTTATGGTGTTCTATGCGGATTGGGTAGCACGCTCTGGTCTGCTGATGTGACCTGTGCTTGGCTTGTGACCGAGCACAGATGTATAACGTGAATATAAGGTCACGGCGCGGCGCACATGCAATAAGTGGTACTTGACAACGCGCCAGTGCCGCGCAGGTAGATGAATGGAAGGCCAATATGGCAGCGAATGATGTGAACGATCTGAGTGACAAAACAGTGATGGTTGCTGGACTTGGTGTGTCCGGTCGCGGCATGGTTGAAGTGTTGCGCTCGCGAGCTGCGAACGTGTTCAGTGTTGACGAGCGTAACGAAGCTGCTGACTTGCATTCGTTCGACGATGTCGACTGGGATCACGTTGACCTTGTATGCACGTCACCTGTGTTTAACCCGCGCACGCCATTTATTCTCGAAGCACAGCGTCGCGGTATTCCAGTGATCAGCGAAGTAGAACTGGCATGGATGCTGCGCGCTGACCGCGACGGCAAAGGCGCTCACGCTGGTTGGATTGGCATCACCGGTACGAACGGTAAGACATCCACCACGGAAATGACGTCTGAAATGCTTACGGCATGCGGTTTGAACGCGCCTGCTGTCGGCAATATCGGCAAGTCCGTCTCCCACGCCGCTGTTGACCCTTCACACGACGTACTATGCGTCGAATTGAGCTCATTCCAACTGCATTTCACGTACTCACTCGCGCTTGATTGCGCAACTATTACGAATATTGCCGACGACCACCTTGACTGGCATGGTGGTATCGAAAACTACGCGGCCGACAAGTCCAAGGTATTTCACGGCGTGACACGTACGCTCGTCTACAATGCTGATGATGCACGCGTTACTGCGCTCGCCAAAGCCGCTCAAACCGGCGAAGGATGCCGCAAAGTGGGCTTTACGCTACACGAGCCAACGAACGGTCTTATCGGTGTCAAAGACGGTTGGATTGTTGACATGAGTGGCGTCGCCGGTGGTGTGCCTGGTGAAGAAGAGCGTATCGCACAGGTTGCCGAATTTACTCATTTGCGTGAACCGGATGGCACTGTTTACCCCCATCTGCTCGCCGATGCCTTGACTGCTTTGGCGCTGGTCCTCGGCTATGGTGCGGATCGTGCTACGGCCGTGCGTGCGCTGCAAAGTTTTACGCCGGGCGGTCACCGTATTCAAACGGTTGCTACGGCAACGCTTCAAGATGGTGGCACGGTACGATTCGTCGACGATTCTAAAGCTACGAATGCGCATGCAGCAAATGCATCATTAAGCAGTTTTGCAGCTAAGTCTGTAGTGTGGATTGCCGGTGGCTTAGCGAAGGGTAGTCGGTTTGAGCATTTGGTAGCCGACCAAGCGCACACGATTAAAGCAGCGGTTATTATCGGCAAAGATCAGCATCCGATGCTTGATGCGTTCGCTGCCAGCGCTCCGGATATTCCGATTACGGTTATTGATCCCGCAGATAACAGCACGGTTATGGCGCGCGCGGTTGAGGCGGCTGGTGTATATGCAACTGCCGGTAACGTGGTGCTGATGGCTCCTGCTTGCGCGTCTATGGACCAGTTTGTGTCATACGCTGACCGCGGTAATCAGTTTGCTGCTGCGGCACAACGTTGGGTGGAAGCGCATGGCGAACGGTAAACGACGCATCGCATCCGGTTCAGCGGATACGTCAGACAGTTCGTCTACCACGCGCGGCGCGAGCAATACTCGCGTCACGCGTGGTAGACGTACAACTGAGCAACGTGGACGAACGACAAGTGGCCGTTCGTCTGTTGACCGTACACTGGACGGTGTTGATCGCGGCGATTTTGCCGAGTTTACTGGCATCCGCTCGTTTTTTAATCCGCTGTGGTGCTATCACGGGTTTATTGTCGCTGTGCTCGTGTTGTGCGCGTTCGGCGTGATTATGGTGTTCTCTAGCTCGTCGGTCAACCTTGTGGCTGCTGGGCAATCGCCGTGGTCTCGTGCCATTAATCAAGGCGGCTACTGTGCTATCGGATTAGTTGGCGCATTCATTTTTTCCCGTATTAGTGTTAAACGGTATATGCGCCATGCTTCGGGGTTTATGCTGTTCGCCATGCTCGTGCAGGCGTTAACGCTAACACCGTTAGGTACGGGCGAGGAAGAAACTGGTAACAACGGTTGGATTGTGCTCGGCCCGGTTTCTCTTCAGCCTGCAGAAATGACTAAACTCGCATTATGCTTATGGTTGCCATTCGCGTTGCGCAAAGCGTCTCGACAGTATGCGTTAGAAGGCATTAAAGCGTATATGATGCCGGGGCTCATGTATGCCGGTGCGCTTGGATTGGTCATGCTAGGCAAAGATTTGGGTACTGGCTTGATCATTGTGTTCATTGGTGTTGTAGCGTTCATGATCAGCGGTTTTCCGCTCAAATGGATGGCTGCTGGCGCTGGCGTGCTCGCGGCTCTCGTCGGCGTGCTAGTCATCAGCAGTCCGAACCGTCTTAATCGCGTACTTGCCGCGTACCAACCGTGTACTGATCTGCAAGGCGTGTGTTTCCAGTCAACGCACGCCAAGTATGCGCTTGCCGAAGGCGGTCTCTTGGGCGTTGGACTCGGCAATTCGCGTGAAAAATGGAATTATTTACCCGCGGCACACACGGATTTTATTTACGCAATTATCGGTGAAGAAACGGGATTCGTTGGCGCACTAACGGTATTGCTGCTGTTTATTGTAATCGGCTGGTGCCTGATCAGCGTTGCATTGCAGGTGCAAGAACGCTACGTGGCGATGACATTAGTGTGTATTGCAGTCTGGCTTGTTGGCCAAGCACTCGTCAACATTGGTGTTGTTATTGGCGTGTTTCCAGTCCTCGGTGTGCCAATGCCGTTCGTGTCGTCAGGTGGTTCGTCAATGATCATGTGCTTGTGCGCGGCTGGTGCGGCAGTCGGTATGATGCGAGCGCAACCGCAGATCAATGCTGAACATACGCGGATATGATGGCAGCTCGCATGTGCTACGCATGTTTGCGTGCTCGCCGCCGATAGACTTGTGCCGCAGAGTGTTGCGGCCGTGGACTAAGCTGAGGGAATTATGAGTACAGGAGTTTGCAACGTCGTTCTGGCTGGCGGAGGCACTGCCGGCCATGTCAATCCACTGCTTGCGGTTGCCGCATCGATTCGTCGCATTGACCCGAATACGCACGTTAGTGTGATCGGTACCGCTGTTGGATTGGAGCATGATCTCGTACCACAGGCTGGCTATGAACTGGACACTATTGAAAAAGTGCCGTTCCCGCGCCGTCCTAATCTTGACGCTTTGCGATTCCCTAGTCGTTGGAAGCGTGAAACCGCTAAGGTACATGACATTCTTGAACGTCGACATGCTGACGTGGTTGTTGGATTTGGCGGATATGCGTCTGCGCCCGTATATGCTGCAGCGCATAAGATGGGTATTCCGATTGTTATTCATGAGCAGAATGCTCGCGCTGGTATGGCGAACAAGCTCGGTGCTCGTTGGGCTACGTTTATTGGCACTGCGTATGCCGATACGGGACTTAAAGCTCGTCCCGGTGCCACGATTGAACGTGTCGGCCTGCCGTTGCGTCCGGCAATAGCCGAGCTGTGCGCGCGATTTGAAGATGATCGTGTTGCTGCGCGAGATGAAGCTGCCTCTGAACTCGGTATTGACCCGAATCGTCCGCTCGTACTCGTCACAGGTGGTTCTCTCGGTGCGCTTAGTTTGAACCGTGCTGTTTCCGGTGCGGCCGCTGACCTGCTTGCTCATGCGCAGGTTATTCATCTAACTGGGCGTGGCAAAATCGATCAGGTACGCGCTGATGTTGCCGCACAAGTCGGTGAACAAGCTTTGTCGGGACTGTTTGACGAAGCGAACGGCGGCGACTATCACGTTGCGGAATATCTTGAACGGATTGATCTTGCATTCGCATGTGCGGCACTGGTCATTTGCCGCGCTGGCGCAGGTTCAGTATCTGAGCTTGCCGCACTCGGATTGCCAGCCGTATACGTGCCTCTGCCGATTGGTAACGGTGAGCAGCGATTCAACGCGCAGCCGGTCGTCGAAGCTGGCGGCGGCCTTATGGTAGCTGATAAAGATTTGACCAGCGCATGGGTGCGTGATCATGTGCCTGCATTGCTGTCTGACCCGATCAAATTACGCCAGTTTGGTGAGCGAGCATGGCATTACGGTATTCGTGATGCAGCAGATGTGATGGCTCGTACCGTACTGGAACTGGCGAAATAATTCCAAGGAATATAGGAGCATACCGTTGAGTGATACCAACGACAACGAAGTAATCCAGCTTGATCCGACTCATGCTGCGTTTACTGCAACCGATAACGTAAACACGCTCGGTCGTACACATTTTATCGGCATTGGGGGAGCGGGCATGAGCGTGCTCGCGGAAATGCTACACGAACAGGGCGTTGACGTTGACGGTTCAGACCGCGAACGCAGTGCGAAAACCGACCGACTCACCTCCCTCGGTATCAATGTCGAATTTGGTCAGCGTGCGGAAAATATCTCCGGCGCGCATACGGTGGTGTATTCGAGCGCAATCAAACCTGACAATCCTGAAATCGTTGCCGCACATGCAGCTGGAGCGCATATTGTGCACCGCAGCGATATTCTCGCCCTGCTCATGCACGGTCGTCGTGCAGTAACCGTGGCCGGTGCACACGGCAAAACTACAACAAGTTCAATGATCGCGCATATTCTCACCCACGCTGGTACTGGAACGCTCGCCGATCCTAGCTATGCGATCGGCGGTTCAATTCAAGGACCAGACGGCAGCACGTTGGACGGTGGTCACGCCGGTCACGGCGATGTGCTCGTTGCGGAAGCGGACGAATCCGACGGTAGTTTCGAAAAATACCAGCCGACAATCGCCGTAGTCACGAACGCTGAACCTGATCATCTTGACCATTACGGTACTGCGGAACGCTACCATGCAGCGTTCGTTGAACATGTTGGTCACGCGCTCAATCATGTGGTGATGTGCGCGGATGACGATGGCGCACTCACCGTGCTGCGCGCGCTCGAACCGGCTGTTGCAGCACGCACAATCGTCTATTCAACACGCTGCGCGAACGAAATCGGCGATCTCAACGGTGCGACGCTCGTGCGTATCACCTCGGAAAGTGAACACGTAGGCAGCGGTGCAGAACGATTCACGATCGATCTGCCGGCATCCGTAATCGGCGGCAATGAGAGCCTGTCACTGCCAGTGCAACTCGTGATTCCGGGATTACACAATGCGCGCAATGCTACTGCAGCGATTATCGCAAGCGTGCTGCTCGGCGTGGACCCGCATGCGGCAGCCGATGCAGTATCTAGCTTCCTCGGTGCTGCACGACGTTTCCAAATCCGCGGCACCGTTGCGCAAGTGAGCGTCGTAGACGATTACGCACATCATCCCACCGAAATTGCCGCGCTGCTCGACGCTGCGCGACGTCGCTATCCGCAAGCCACACTTCACGTACTATTCCAACCGCACCTATTCTCGCGTACAAAGTTCTTCGCACACGAGTTTGCTCAAGCGCTCGCAAAAGCTGACGATGTGATCGTCACCGGTATTTTCCCCGCGCGCGAAAAGCAGGAAGATTTTCCTGACGTGACCGCGCGCACGATCGTAGATGCGGCTACTGATATTGCGCACGAACCGGCAGAACAGTGGATTACAGCCGTTGACGACATGCGTACCGCTGCGCAAATGCTTGCAATGCGAGCCCATCACGGCGATGTAATTTTCACGGTTGGCGCCGGTGATATCACGACAATGGATGATGTACTCCTGCATGCGCTCGCCGCGCATCGTTTCGACTGCCCGACTGGCGAAGAATCGCAAAATACGACTACTGCGGTCAACGATTCGACGAGTTCGGTAAATAGTCCGTCAAGCGACTCAGTGAACGGTCGCTAATGGGTCGTCGCATCGTCAGCTCGCACGAAAGCGCAGATACACCGCACTCGTCGAACGCGTCAAGACAGTCGCGTTCGACGAGTGCTGCCAGTTCGTCCGTCTCAACAGGGAATACAACCGGTCGTAAGATCAGCTCATCCAAAGAACGTCGCAATACCGGTGAAACAAACACTGGTATGACTCGTACACGTACCGCGCGTGCAGTTGCCTCGCATACGGTTACAGCCGATGGTGACACGGTACGTCACGGATTCGTTGACGCTCGACGCATGCCAAGTGAAGATGCGCTCGCCGCAACATTGAACGAGACTGCTGGTGCGCTGGGACTGCCGGTACGGCCGAAAATCGTCGATTTTGACGCGCGTCTTAAAGAACGTCGGCGCGCTGGTCGGCGTGTTCTTGCACTGCGCATAACGGCTATTATTGCATCGCTGGTTGCGATATGTGCGCTGGCATGGTTGTTGTTCCTGTCTCCAGTGTTTCGTCTTGAAACCTCGCAAATCAGTGTGACTGGCGGCAATGCGTGGGTGAGTCGTGACGATATTCTTGCGATTGCAGACAAGCAGTCTGGTAAATCGCTGTTTCTTGTCTCATCGAAAGACGTGGTAACGCAGTTACAGAACATTCCCGGTGTGACTGAAGCACAGGTGAGTAAGAAGTTTCCTAAGTCGCTTTCGGTGTCTGTCAAAGCTCAACAGCCAGCTGCCATGTTGAAGACTGCTTCTTCTGGTTTGGTTGCGGTTGACGATCAAGGTCGCATACTCAATACGGTTGGGGATGCGTCAACCGAAGGTATTCCAGTTATTGAAGTTAAGGATGTTACCCGAAGCCTCGATAACAAGGCTATTCAGGAAGCGCTCAAAGTACTCGGTAGCTTGTCGTCGTCAATGCGCGGGTCTATTACGAAAGTCACCGCTGCTACGCAGGATTCCATTACGACCGAACTCAACGGTGGTGAGCATGTGGTGGTCTGGGGAGACTCGTCCGATTTAGAGTTGAAGAAAGCGATTGTTGACAAAATACTGTCTGACCCGAATGTGATCGGAGACAAAACGCAGGTTGACGTTTCTGCTCCTTCGCGCCCGATCATTAAGTAGCCGATTGCATAGCCGATATGTGTGTTGTTGCGCGGCGGTATGCATACAATGGAACGCATGAGCGAAAAGCATGCCGCAAAGAAAACCATCGACAAATTGGCGATCGTTGTCGTCACATACAAGCGTCAGCAGCTGTTAGCGAAGCTGTTTGATTCGATCGAACAGTTAACTGTTGCACCGTGGCGTATTGTGATTGTCGACAATGAAGCCTCTGATGAGACGAGTGACATGGTAGACGAGTTTGCTACGCGTGTCACCAAGCAGTGGGGGCAAACGGTAGCTGATGCGAGCGGCAACGAGCGTCGCGTAGTGTATGCGCCCCAGACTGACAACTTGGGTGGTGCCGGCGGTTTTTCTGCCGGTGTGAAAAAGGCATATGAGCTTGGCGCCGAATGGTTTTGGGTTATGGACGACGACGTTGCCGTTGAACCTGATGGTATTGAAAAGCTCGCCAAGTGGACGCCGCGTCACGATGTGATTCAAGGCAGCCGTTACGATTTCGACGGCGGTCCGTTCTACTGGCAGTATGATTTCATCGTGCCGCTCGGTATTCCTAACCCGATTGCTCCAGCCGCATTCGGTCGCGCCGGTTACCGTGTGATGGACACGCTGTGCTTTGAAGGTGGTCTGTTCCGTCGCCGCATTGTTGAGAAGATTGGTTTTCCGGACCCGCGATTCTTTATTTACTGGGACGACACGATTTACGGATATCTTGCGAGCAAGGTTACCAATCCGATTGTCGTGCCTGACGTAGTGTTGCGGCGCACGCGTGAAATTGGCAACTGGGATATTGCTGGGTTGCGTCAGCTCAATTCGACGTCTGACATGAACCGGTATCATATTATGCGCAATCGCGGGTTTATGGCTCGCTACTTTATGGTGCACGGTGATTTTCGACCGTTCCTGTTTGGTCTTGGCACGATCGCAACCGCTGCGAAGGAAGTTATTCGCTTAGTGATGGTTGATCGTGAACATGTTGCAACCGGTCTTGTGCAGATTGCTAAAGGTTGGTGGGATTCACGCGCTCTCATGCACGACCCCACTTGGAAGCCAATGCCCCCACTCAAATAGCGCTATAGTCCATAATTGCAGGACGAGCTGTCAGCGAAGCTGACTGAGGGGTAGTCACACCTTTCGACGCATAACCCGTAACTACCCCTCAAACAGTTACCCTAACAAGAGGCTGACTCGCATCACTTACGCGTGAACCGACCCCCGTCGCCCCACGTCCACTCGCCAGTGCCGGCACCGATCTGGAAGTGTAACTTCGCAATCCCCAAATCATTGAGCGTTTCACGATATGTTTCACGCGGATCAAGTCGTGCAATCGCGCTGTCAGTCACCGCATCATACGTAAACGTCACCGGCTGCTTATTCATCGCGCTCGGTGCTTTCATCGCAGTCTCAACGCCAGCGGTAAACCAGTCCGGTGCGGCAGCTCGTTCAGTATCACTCATCTCAGCTGTAAACTGTGCAAACGTTTTCGTCGGCCGATGCGACCGCTGGAACTCTACAAGCTCATCATATGACTTCGCCTGATACGACAAGTGATGCTCAGGGTAACCGATCACAACGCACAAATACAGTTCCTCGCCGTGTTCAATACGGCAGTGACGAGCCGCTTCATCGCGATCCCAGCTACCACCAACCCACAGTGTGCCAAGTCCTCGCAACGTTGCGGTAAGCACCGCACGCTCCGCATAGAATCCAGCGCGTTCCCGGGCTTCAAGATCATCGTTCGGCTCGACAAGTGCAATATAGTTCGCAGCATTGGTCAAGTGTCCAGACTCGTTAGCAGCAGCGAATACTTTCGGCTGATTCAGTACGAGCTGCATATGCGTGCCGGCAAGCGTATTAATCGCGTCTAACGTCATCGAGAGCTGTCGTGCCGTATCGTCGTCGATTGGCTCATTATCATAAGCGCGTACCGCAGTGCGAATATTGACTGCATCAATCAATTGTGTATGTTCCATACTCTCGTATTATTGCACGATTCAACAGTCAAAGTACAAGTAATTCCGCAATAACGTAACTGACTACTCCTAGTAGTGGGATGAGTGTGCATGTTGGCTCGCCGACGTTATACAATGCCCCTACCAAGGTGATATAAGTTCCAGACTTTGGAACATGTTGAAAGAGAGGTCAACGATGATTGTAACAGCGCAAGCGTTCGGCGTGGATATCGGTGGTTCTGGTATCAAGGCAGCTCCAGTCGATCTTGAAAAGGGCGAGTTTGCTGAACCGCGTCTGAAGATTCTCACCCCGGAAGTGTCGACGCCGCAAGCGGTTGCTGCGATCGTGCGTCAGCAGCTCGACCATTTTGAAGTGCCGGATTCTGTGCCGGTTGGTATTGCCTTCCCGGCTCCAATTAAGCCCGGTCAGAAGCTCGATTTTATGGCAAACCTCGACCAGTCGTGGATTGGCGTAGACGTTACCGAAGTATTCTCCGAAGCGTGCGGTCGTCCAGTTATTGTGGTCAACGATGCGGATGCCGCAGGACTGGCTGAACAGCAGTACGGTGCGGCTCAAGGACAGAACGGTCTGGTGATCGCGACGACACTCGGCACGGGTATTGGCACTGCACTGATTTATAACGGTGTACTCGTGCCGAATACTGAGCTCGGTCATATCGAACTTGCTAAGGGCAAGGGGGATGCTGAAAAGTACGCGTCTTCTGCTGTGCGTGAGCGTGAGGAACTCGGCTACAAGAAGTGGGCAAAGCGTTTGACGAAGTATTACGGTCTGATGGAGAAGTATTTCAACCCGGACCTGTTCGTGGTCGGTGGCGGTGTGAGCCGTCAGAGCGAGCGTTTCCTGCCGTACATTGAGATCAAGACGCCGATTGTACCGGCCAAGCTGCGCAATGAAGCTGGCATTATCGGTGCCGCCTACTACGCGAGCACGAAGTAGGGTTATCTCTTCGCTCTGTTGGAGAGGCAAAGCATGTAACGGTCGTGGTTCATGTCTGATTGCTGTGTGATCAGACATGAACCACGACCGTTACGATATGTGGGGGATGGGCGCAGACTACACTGGCCTTCATGCGGTTTTCCTCACGAGTTGATATTAGTGCGCCTAATCCGATTGCGGCGGCCGAGGCAGCATGTAAGCGCTGCGGTGTAACGCTTGGCAAGCTCAACGATTCCAACCCGACGCGGCATGGTTTGGCACCGGCGCTGGTACCGGAAATCTACACGGCTGACCCGCGAGGTCCTCGTGCAGCGCGCGAAGCATTAGCAGCGTTTCTGACGCGTGATGGTCAGCAGGAACATGCTGTTGACCCAGATCGTCTGTACATTTTAAGTTCTACGTCTGAAGCCTACTCGTGGCTGATGAAACTGCTGTGCGATGCTGGAGACGCGGTACTCGCTCCTAAGCCCGGTTATCCGCTGATTGAATCGATTGCGCGACTTGAATGCGTGGACGCGATCGAATACCAGTTGCAGTTTGATGGCTCGTGGATGATTGATATCGCCGAATTGGAGTCGTTACTTAGTGATCCGGTTAACGGCAAGCGAATTCGTGCGCTCGTGCTTATTAATCCGAATAATCCGACTGGTTCATACGTTAAACCTGCTGAACGGCAACGCATTATTGACTTGTGTCGTGCGCATGATATTGCGATTATTGCCGACGAAGTATTTTATGATTACTCGCTCGAACCGTTTGACGGTAACGCGCGGCTTGCGGGGGAGACGGGCGTGCTCACGTTCGCGCTTGACGGGTTTTCGAAAATGCTTGCTGCTCCGCATGCTAAGGTCGGTTGGATTTACGTATCAGGACCGGATGACGATGTTGTGGAAGCGCAGCGTCGGCTTGACGTGATTGCTGACGATTATCTGCCGATGAGTGACATTATTGCACGCGATATTCCAGCATTGTTGGACGCTGCGTCCGAACAAACTGCTCACGTACAACAGCGAGTTCGCGGCAATCTTGCGTTGTTGCACCAGCTGCTTGATGCTGACCAGTACGGTTTGGTGAGCGTACTGCGTGCCGAAGGCGGATGGAACGTATTGTTGCGTGTACCGAGCGTGATCGACGAAAACGAGCTGGTATTAACCATGATTAACCGTCACCAGCTCACCGGACAACCCGGTTACTTCTTCGACATGACCTCCAACGGATATCTCGCAATCTCCTTACTGCCTGAACCCGATGAGTTCGCCAGCAACGTGCAAGCCATCCTAGACACAGTCAACACCCTACTGTCCTGACAAGGGGAGCCGCGATCAGGCGGCCGTAACTGAGCATTATCACCAATTTAATGTTGAGTTACGGTCTTCTAGAGCCCTGTAGACGGCCGTAACTCAATGATAGTGTCCGTAGTACTGCTCAGTTAGAGTCTCCTGCGCCCTCAACAACGGCCGTAACTGAGCACTATCACCAATTTAATGCTGAGTTACGGTCTTCTAGAGTCCTGTAGACGGCCGTAACTGAGCACTATCACTAATCTAATGTTGAGTTATGGCCTCCTAGAGCCCTGTAGGCGGCCGTAACTGAGCACTATTGTCAGTCTCCTGTTGAGTTACGGCCTCCTAGAGCCCTGTAGGCGGCCGTAAGTCAATGACAGCGTCGTAGTACTGCTCAGTTAGAGTCTCCTGCGCCCTCAACAACGACCGTAACTGAGCACTAATACCAATTTAATGCTGAGTTACGGCCTCCTAGAGCCCCGTAGACGACCGTAAGTCAATGACAGCGTCGTAGTACTGCTCAGTTAGGGTCTTTCAACACCTGTAGTCGCTTCTGCAATTACGGGTGCGCTACGCGCGTAGTTTGTTGGCTCGCCTGTCGGCGTACCTACAAACAGTGTTGCTGTTTGCTGAACGGTGTTGTCCTGACAAGAGGAGTCGCGATTATATATGGGAAAGGGGCGGGTATCGTTACGATATCCACCCCTTGAGAAGGTTATGTGTCTAGGCGTGTATTACGCGCGGCGACGGTGCATGACTACTATGCCAGTAGCGGCAAGTGCAGCCATTACTGCGATGACTGCGATGATGCTGGCACCACCCTTAGGTAGTGTCTGCTTCTTCGTATCAGTCTTCGCAGGCTTCTGCTCCGGCTTCTTATCCGTGTCAGGCTTCGTCGTATCAGTATCAGCCTTATTACCCGACTCATCCTTGCTTGGCGTCTTCTCAGCCTTCTTCAACGCAGCCTGAGCGTTCACAAGCGCCTTAGCTGCGGCATCGACCTCAGCCTGCTTGACGTCAGCCTTACCGGCGACCGTCTTCGCTGCTTCAAGTGCCTTCGCGAACGGTGCCCATGATGCTTGCGTGTAATCCGTTTTCACGAGCTTGCTCGCGGCAGTAATCGCCTTGTTCAACGCAGTCTTGTCAGCAGGTGTCGGGGTTGGTGTTGGGGTTTGCTCTCCGACGGTTACGTCAGTCCAGCCTTGAATATTGCCCTTTTCATCCTGCAATGCGATCTTATGAGAGCCTGAATAGTTGGCTGGGATGAACGCATCGTAATAATACTTACCGTTCTTATCCTTCTTGATTGTCACATACGGGGAGCCGTCTGGACCGGTCAAGCGTACTGGGTTACTGTAAATGTATGAATACCAGAAGCAATCCTCACCCGCATCAACCTTGGCAGCACACTCTTGAGCAAGCTTGTTCACGTAAATACGCGCAACACTACCAGCCTTCACCGTGTTATCAGGAACAGTGACACTACCCTTATTCTGCTCAGTCAAATCCGGAGAAGTCGGCTTGGACGCGGGTTCAGCAGTCGTCGTCAAATC